>CAZUAL010000416.1:2788-3008 GCA_964618305.1 uncultured Dongia sp.
CTTCAAGTCCGCAAAGGCCGCCTACGAGTAAATCTCCGCCGGCAACGCCGCCTTCAAGAAAGCCTATGAAGCGATGTCCGCCATGCGCGCGGATGAATATTTGTGGTTCCAGGTGTCCGAGCATACGTTCGACACCTTCATGATGAACCAGCAGCGCGCCAAGCAGCTCTGAAGAATTCCGCGTAAGACTGAGAAGCCCGGCAATCCAAGGATTGCCGGG
>CAZUAL010000417.1:0-3007 GCA_964618305.1 uncultured Dongia sp.
CAAGGCGGCACCCGCTTCGCTGTATTTGACGCCGCCGCCCGCGATGATGAGGGGCTTCTTCGCCGCTTGCAAAGCAGCGGCGGCGCTGGCGAGTTCCATCTTGTCGGGCTCGGCGCGGCGCCAGTGGCGCAGCTGCGGCGCGAAGAAGGCTTCCGGGTAATCGAAGGCTTCGGTCTGCACGTCCTGCGGCAGGCAGAGTGTGACCGGTCCGCATTCGACTGGATCGGTCAGGACGCGCATCGCCTGCGGCAGGGTCGTGAGCAATTGTTCCGGCCGCGTGATGCGGTCCCAATAGCGCGAGACGGGCTTGAAGCAATCATTGGCCGACAAGGTCGCTTCCGAAAAGCTTTCGATCTGCTGCAACACCGGGTCAGGCCGGCGGTTGGCGAAGACGTCGCCGGGGAGAAGCAGCAGGGGCAGGCGGTTGACATGAGCGACCGCCGCCGCCGTCACCATATTGGTGGCGCCGGGGCCAACCGATGTGGTGCAGCCCAGGATGCGCTTGCGATTGAGCGATTTGGCAAAGGCGATGGCGGCATGGGCCATCGATTGCTCGTTCTGCGCCCGGTAGGTGGGGAAGGTGTCGGCGGCGTCGGCGAGTGCCTCGCCCAGCCCCGCCACGTTGCCATGGCCAAAGATCGCGAACATGCCGGCAAGGATCGGCACGCGACGCCCATCGATCTCGATCTCTTGCGCGCGGAGATAGCGCAGCAGCGCCTGGGCCATGGTCAGTCGGATGGTCTTCATGGGTAATCTATTCCTTCAGGCAACAGCGGTGCGGCCACCGCGCGCACCACGCCACACATCGATGAGGCGTCGGTAGCGCGCCGCCACCTCGGCCACGAATTCCTTGTCGCCGAGCCGGTTCTGCAGCCAGGCTTCCGACGGCTGCGAGAAGACCGAGCGGCCGATAGCAAAGCCCCGGCAGATTGGCTGCGCCGCCGCGGCGGTCAACGTCCGCACCAGATCCGGTTCCGGCGCATCAAGCCCCAGCAGCAGCACGCCCCGGCAATCGGCATCATGCTCTTCCACCGCGCGCGTGATCGCGGCCCAGCCGGCGGCATCGTCGGGTGCGGCAAGCTTCCACCAATCGGGCTTCAGGCCCACTTGATAATAGCGGCGGATCATCGATGCCACCATCTCGCCATCGCCGGGACGCGACTTGTCCGGGATGATTTCGAGAAGGAATTCATGGCCGGTCTGCCGGCACGCCTCGAAGAGGGCAAGCAAGCGGTCCTCCTGCGGGCCGGAGATCGCCGGGCCGTCATTCGGCTTCTGATAGACCAGGCACTTCACCGTGTGATCGAGCGGCCATTCGCGCAAAATCGAGCCGATGTCGCGCCCGGCCTCGAAGACGAGCGGGATCTGTTCGGGGAGTTCCACCGGCCGCGCGATCCAATGGCCGCGGCCCGTGGCATGGGCCAGCGTGTCGGCGCCGAAGCGGTCGTCGAGGATGATGCCGAAGGCGGGATCGTCGCCGAAGGCCGCCGCGGCACCTTCATAGATCAGTCGCTTCAGGGCCGGGATGCGCGCCTGCGAGGCGCCGACCTGACCGGCGAGGCGTTCGAGCTGCACGCGGTGATCGAAGGCGAGCGCGCAGATTTCGGGCCATTCCCCGCGCCGGGTCGTTGCCCAGTGGAGATCGTTGAGCGCCGGATCCTTGCGCAAGGCGTGATGCGATGAGCCCTTGTCAAGAAAGTGCCTGAGTTCGCGCCAGGTGGGGCTTGCCGGTGCGCAGCCATGGCGCGAGACGACGAGGGCCCCGCAGGCATTGGCCATGCGCATGGCGCTCTGCACCTCTTCGCCGCCGAGCAGCCCGCGCAGGAGGCCGCTCATGAAACCGTCACCGGCGCCGAGCACGTTATAGACTTCGACCGGGAACCCGGTATCGACCAGCGCGCCGTCAACCGAAGCCGGAATGGCGTCCGGAAAGGCGACACAGCCCAGGGGACCGCGCTTCATGACGATGAGCGCCTGGGTCTTCGCGCGGATGCTACGGAGGGCCGTGAGCGTGTCGGTCGAGCCGCCGCCGATGTGCACCTCCTCCTCCGTCCCCACCACGATGTCGCAATCGGGCAGGATCGATTGGAGATGCGCCGTCACCGCGGCGCTGTCGACGAAGCGGATCTCGCCCGTGCCGTGGCCGCCGATGCCCCAGAGGACCGGGCGGTAATCGATGTCGAGGATCGTCACCGCCTTGTTACGGCGCGCGAGATCCATCGCGCGGCGGCTGGCGGCGGCGAGATTGGGCTTCGAGAAATGCGTGCCGGTGACAAGGACGGATCGCGCCTCGGCGATGAAGGCGGGATCGATCTGGTCGGCCTCCAGCGCCATGTCGGCGCAATTCTCGCGGTAGAAGATGAGCGGGAAGTGCTCCTTGTCGCGGATGCCGAGAATGACCAGGGCGGTGAGCCGCGCCGGGTCCGTCATGATTCCACGCGTGTCCACCCCTTCGCGTTCCAGCTGCTCGCGGATGAAGCGGCCCATATGCTCGTCGCCGACGCGCGTGATGACGGCCGAGCGGAGACCCAGCCGCGCCGCGCCCACCGCGATGTTGGTGGGACAGCCGCCGACATATTTGGCGAAGGAAGCCATGTCCTCGAGCCTGCCGCCGGTCTGCTGGCCATAGAGGTCGACCGAGGAGCGGCCAAGGCTGATGACGTCGAGCTTGCGCTCCGATCTTGCGGGGAACTTCATGCCGCACTCGCCGCCTTCAATTCGGCTTCGAGATCGACGAGTTCCTTGCCGCCCGCCATCATTTCCAGCACCTCGTCGCGGCTGACGCCTTCCTTGCGGAAGGTGCCGATGGATCGGCCCCGGTTGAGGATGGTGAATTCATCCGCCACCGGATAGGCGTGATGCACATTGTGCGTGATGAAGATAACGGCAAGCCCCCGGGCGCGGGCGCGGACGATGATGCGCAGCACGACGGACGCCTGATGGACGCCGAGCGCCGAGGTGGGCTCGTCGAGAATGAGGACGCGGGCGCCGAAATGGACGGCACGGG
>CAZUAL010000418.1:0-3001 GCA_964618305.1 uncultured Dongia sp.
CAGCAGGTGATCAAAGGTCTGGTGCTGCTGGCGGCCGTCTGCATCGACATCTACTACAAGAAGAAGTCATGAGAAGGTTCTGATATGCGCCTCATCCAGTTTGCAAAGAACGGCCAGCGCGGCGTCGCCCGCATCGAAGGTTCGAAGGCGATGACGGTGCCGGGTGCCGCCAGTGTCCTGGAAATCGCCCAATCCGCCTTGGCCGGCAACATCAAGAGCCTGGCCAAGGAGATCGATGGACGCGGCGCCGGCGAGGCGCTGGATTACGCCGCCCTGCTCGCCGGCAACAGCGTGCTTGCCCCAATCGACCATCCCGATCCCGCCCATTGCCTGGTGACGGGCACCGGCCTCACTCATCTCGGCTCCGCCGACACGCGCGACAAGATGCACCAGAAGGTCGCCGGCGACGTCGCGGCGCTCACCGATTCCATGAAGATGTTCAAGATGGGCCTTGAAGGCGGCAAACCGCAAGGGGACAAGCCGGGTGTGCAGCCGGAATGGTTCTACAAAGGTGATGGATCCTGCGTGGTAAAGCCCGGCGCGGCGCTGGACTTCCCGTCCTTCGCGCTGGATGGCGGCGAAGAGCCGGAAGTGGCCGGCATCTATCTCGTGTCACCGGAAGGCCAGCCCTGGCGCTTGGGCTTTGCCATCGGCAATGAATACTCCGACCATGTGATGGAGCGGCAGAATTATCTCTATCTCGCCCATTCGAAGCTCAGGGCCTGTGCCATCGGGCCGGAATTGCTGGTGGGCGATCTTCCTGATCATGTCGAAGGCGAGAGCCGCATCTTTCGCGACGGCAAGCTCCTGTGGAAGAAGGCCTTCGTGAGCGGCGAGAGAAACATGTCGCACACGATCGGCAATCTCGAATACCATCATTTCAAGTACCGTCAGTTCCGCCGTCCCGGCGATCTACACATCCATTTCTTCGGCACCGCCACCCTCT
Organism: uncultured Dongia sp.; assembly: GCA_964618305.1. Taxonomy (GTDB): domain Bacteria; phylum Pseudomonadota; class Alphaproteobacteria; order Dongiales; family Dongiaceae; genus Dongia. Next base: position 947 of record CAZUAL010000418.1, read on the forward strand.
CGGTCGGCGACGGCATCGTCACACAACCCGGTGATGTGTTCGAAATCGAAGCGCCCATCTTCGGCGCAGCCTTGCGCAATCCGCTGGGTGCCCGGGGCAATGACGAGTTCCGTCTGGGCGGCGTGCACACGCTTTGACGGTTTCCTGCATCGCCATCGATTGGGGCACCAGCAACCGCCGCGCCTGGGCGCTCGATGCGTCTGGCCGCGTCATCGCCGCGCGGGCCGACGATCAAGGACTGCTTGCCATTAAAGACCGTGACTTTGCCGGATCGCTGCGCGCCCTTGCCGGCGATTGGCTGGCGGGCGGGGCACCGGTGATCATGGCCGGCATGGTCGGTAGCCGCACTGGCTGGTGCGAAGCAAAATATCTAGAGACGCCGGTCGATCTCGGGCAACTCCATCGATCGCTCACTTTGCTCGATGATTTAGCCGGCAATGCTGTCCGCATCGTCCCTGGCGCCGCGCGGAACGAGCCAAGCGGGGCCGATGTGATGCGGGGCGAGGAGTGCCAGATGCTGGGGGCGCTGCTGCAGCGCGGCCGCCGCGACGGCGTCTTCCTGCTGCCGGGGACCCATGCCAAATGGGCGATCCTCAAGAACGGCATCTTGACCGACTTCCGTACCTACATGACGGGCGAGCTTTTCGCGAACCTGCGGAAAGGCGGCAGCCTCGCGCAGGTGATGCCGGAGCCGGGATCAGCGGAGAGCGTCGATACCGATGCATTCGACCGCGGCTTCCTGGCGGCCTTTGCGCCCGATGCGCCGGTAATCACGCACCTTCTTTTCACCGTGCGCAGCCTGTCGCTCTTTGCCCGCCTGACACCGCTTCAGGCGCCGAGCTATCTTTCCGGCCTGCTGATCGGCGCCGAGATGAAGGATGCCTTGGCCTGGATCGGCACGCATGGCGCCGGCAAGGATGTGATCGGCATCGGTTCGGCCGGCTTGCTGGAAAGCTATGGTCGCGCCGCCCGCCTGGCCGGCATCTCGCTGGAACGGCTGGAAAGTGACGATATTCTGCCGCCGGCGCTTTTCGCCATCGCTTGTGATGCCGGCCTCGTCAAGTCGAGTGCTGCCATGAAGGACCGATGAGAGAGACAAGATGACCGATCTTCGTTCCTGGCTCAAAGACCTGCCGCTGATCGCCATCCTGCGCGGCATCACGCCGAAGGATGCCGAGAGCGCCGTTGACACGCTGGAAGAAGCCGGCTGGCGCGTGATCGAAGTACCACTCAATTCACCCGACGCGATCGAGACATTGAAGCGCATGGTTAGGCGCGGCGGCGAGCGGTTGCTGATCGGTGCCGGGACCGTGCTGAGGGTCGATGAAGTCAACGCCATCGCCGATGCGGGCGCCCGGCTGATGGTGGCGCCCAATTGCGCCCCCGATGTCATTCGCGCCGCCAAGGCGCGCGGCCTTCTGACGGCACCGGGTGTCGCAACACCGACCGAAGCCTTCGCGGCGCTTGAAGCCGGGGCCGATGCCTTGAAGATGTTTCCGGGGGAATTGCTGCCGCCGCCGGCAGTCAAGGCGTGGCGCGCGGTGCTGCCGCCGCAGACATTGCTGCTGCCGGTGGGTGGCGTTACCCCGGGGAATATCGGAGCCTACCTCAAGGCCGGCGCGGACGGTTTCGGGATCGGCACCTCGGTCTACAAGCCCGGCATGGCGATGCCCGATATGGCAGTGGCCGCCAAGGAATTGGCCGACGCCTTCAGGATAGCATCGGCCTGATTCATTCCTTGTCGCCGTCTCAGTGATTGTCGCGCGGCAGGCCCTTTTCCTGGGCGATGCGCTGATATTTCATCGCCGGTTTCAGCACCATGCCCTCGTTGAGCTGATCGACGATCCCGCGCTGGATCTCCTGCCACGGCGTCTGATGCTCGGGGTATTTGTAGCCACCCGCTTTCTTCAGTGCCTCGCGGCGCGCCTGCAGTTCGGCCGGATCGACCAGCATGTTGACCTCGCCCGTATTGAGGTCGACGCGGATCTTGTCGCCGCTCTTCAAGATGGCGAGGCCACCACCCACGGCCGCTTCGGGCGCCGCATTGAGGATCGA
>CAZUAL010000419.1:0-2996 GCA_964618305.1 uncultured Dongia sp.
TGAAGAGGGCCGAGAGGGAATGCTCGATCATGTGGTTAGGATAGCCGTAGCCGGCAGTGCCCGCATAGATGAGGCCGTTCAGGGCCTGGGTCGAAGCCCAGGCGAACTCGGCGCGGGCGTTGTAGTCGTCCGGATCGGCCAGCAGCGTCTCCGTTGTCTCAATGACCGTGTTGATGATGGCCTCGACCAGGCGCGATTGGAAGCGCGGCTGCACCGTCGCAGTGAAATAGCCCTCGATGCAATGGGCGATGATGTCGGCGGCGGAATAGACGAGATAGTCCCGCGACACCGTCTTCATCAGTGCCGGATTGATGATGGAAACCTTGGGGAAGAGATGCGGAGAAAGAATCGCGAACTTCTCTTTGGTCGCTTCGTTGGTGATCACCGCGCCGTTGTTCATCTCGCTGCCCGTGGCAGCCAACGTCAGGATGTCGAACACCGGCAGCGCATCGGCGATGGGGGCTGTGCCGAGGAACAGGTCCCAGACATCGCCCGGGTAGGAAACGCCGGCGGCAATCGCCTTGGCGCTGTCGAGCACGGAACCACCGCCTACGCTGAGAATGGCATCGGCCTGCTGGACGCGCGCTGCCGCAATGGCTTCACGTACCTTCGAGAGCAGGGGATTGCTGACGATGCCGCCGCATTCGACGAACTGGATGCCGTGCGCGCCGAGGCTCTTGGTCACGACGGCGAACAGGCCGTCGCGCTTGATGCGGTCGCTGCCGTAGCAGAGCAAGACCTTCTTGACGCCATGCTCGGCGAGATGCCGGCCGATCAGGGGTTCCTTGCCCGTGCCGAACTCGATCCTGGTCGGGTTGTGGAAGGTGAAGTTGTCCATTTGGCTCTCCTGGGTGATGGATTGGCTCTGTCGATGGACTGCACTTTAGTCTCCCGATAAACACTAAACTATGGCCTTTTAGGCCGAATCATTTACAACCAATAGATGCGAATAGAGGTGCATGATGTCGATCAACGAACTGCGCTCCATTACCACCTTCGTACGCACGGTCGAACTCGGCAGTCTGAGCAAAGCCGCGACGGCGCAGCAAATCTCGCCGCAGGCCGCCAGCAAGGCGCTCGGGCAACTGGAGCAGTACCTGGGGGTACGGCTGTTCCACCGCACCACGCGCAGCATGTCGCTGACCGAGGAAGGGCAGCGCTTCTTCGAGGCGGCCAATCCGTCTCTGATCGGCCTGCACCAGGCGCTGAACGCTGCCCGTCAGACCCGGGAAGACCTTGCCGGTCCATTGCGCATCGTCGGGCCGCGCACGGTTTTGCAGCCGGTCATCGGGCCGGTGCTTGATGAGTATTGCCGGCTCTATCCCGAGGTGCAGCCCGACGTCCAACTCGATGATCGTGTCGGCAACTGGGTCGAGGATCGTGTGGATGTCGGATTTCGTCTCGGCAATCCGCCAGAAGAAGGCCTGATCGCACGCCGCCTGTTTGCGATGCAATTGGTCATCTGCGCTGCCCCGACCTATTTGCGTAAATACGGGACACCGCAAAGCCTGTACGAATTGGACGCGCACCGTTGCAGTGGATTTCGGCGGTCCAGCGACGGACGCGTTGCGCCCTGGCGGGTGAAAGTTGGCGACAGCATGCAAGACCAGAACATTCGTCCAAGTTTTTCGACCAATGACGAAGCTTTCGAATTGCGCGCCGTGCTTGCCGGTGAAGTCATTGGCCAACTCGCTGGTCCCACGGCGGCTTCGCTCATTCGCTCAGGGCGTCTCGTGCCGCTGCTGCTTGAACATATGACCGACAATTTCAGCTTGTTCGTCTACTACGGTAGCCGCGCGGCCCAACCTGCCCGGGTGCGGCGCTTCCTCGATCTGGTCGTCGAGCGGCTGGTGGATAGCACCGATTTCGTGTTAAGCAAGGATGAACTGGCAACGGCAGCCGGTCGCTTTCAGCGTGGAGCGGACGTTTGAATGTCGGCTTCAGAGAATCCCTAACCGTCTGCTTGTGGCTGCGATGACCGCCGTCCCGCCAGCGCTGACTTTTACGCTCCGACGAACCCCGGCAGTTTCGCGGCCTTTGCGTCGAAAGTTGCGGTGGCCGTGCAGCCCATGCGCCGGTTCTGGGCGCCGATGAGACAGTCGGCGAAGTCGGTGGCGTTGTCCTTCCATAGATAGAGGGCTTCCTCGATGGCGGGTTCGCTTTCCAACCGCAGGTCGTCGGTGTCGAGCAGGCTGGAGAAGGCGCCGAGGATTTCGGGCTTGGTCAGGCCGTAGCGGCTGCGCAGCACCCATTCGGTTTCCAGCAGCACGAGCAGGCTGATGAAGACGGGGCGGCCGGCGGCGGTTTCGCGGCGGATGAGCTTGCGCGCCTTCTCGAATTGCGTCTCGTCGTCCCGCACCAGATAGCGGATGAGGACGTTGGTATCCAGCCCGAGCATCAGGGCGCCATCTGCTCGACGGGAACGGGCTTGCGGCCTTTCTTGTGCAGCAGGCCGGCGAGATCGGCGGCGCGCCTGGTCTTGACGCGCATCACGACGGTGCCATCCGGCATCAGGGTGAAGGTCATGCGGTCGCCCGGCTTGATGCCGAGGCTGTCCCGAATTTCCTTGGGAATGGTGGTCTGGCCCTTGCTGGTGAGTGTGGCAGCGGTCGGCATGGCATTCTCCTTGTTCCTTACGATTTTGATTTTAGTAAGAATCACTGGGCATGGCAATCGCGCCGCCCCATTGCGGAACGAGACATGTTGCCCAAATTCCCAGCTTTTCCCGGCATCGCCGGTCCCGTGGTCACGATCGTTATGGACGGGCACCCTGTCATTCAGAAAGAGCCGAGGATGATCCTCGGCTCTTTTTCTTTCAAGAGGCTCTGAAGTTGACAAACATGGTCAATATGTTGACAATCAATAGCATGGAGGTTGATAAATGAGCAAGGTTCGGGCGGGTGGTGAACCGGTACGCAAGTTCCTGATTGACAACATTGACGCTCATCCGGCAGACGTCGTAAAGATGGCTAGCGAGAAGTTCGACTATTCAAGGC
>CAZUAL010000420.1:0-2993 GCA_964618305.1 uncultured Dongia sp.
TGCTGACCTGTATGCCGACCCGCTACGTCGGGGTGCAGAACGCCCACGTCATCGAACTGAGCGCCTGACAATGGACAAGCTAGTGGCGACTGCCAGCGGCGCGGTGACGGCCGTACGAGGTAGCCAGTCCTCGCAGACTAACGCCACTTGGGACCGCTGCGAATCGGACACGAATGCGTAGATAATCGAGGAGAGCAGCTCTCGATCATCCTCGGCCAACGTGCGCTGTCGGCGATGATGCCCGCATGCCGGCATGCATCCTTGCGTCACCGCCGACATCCTTTGTGCGCAAACGTCGTTCAAGCATGCTGGTGGTGATGACCTCAGCCTGTCGCGGGAAGATCAGCTCCATCAGTGATTGTTGGGCTACGGTGTCGGTGTCGGCGATGCAGTCCGACAATGCGATCAATCGGTAGTCCTTGTCTGCCGCTTCGCGGACAGTGGACAGGATGGCGCCGCTCGCGTGTATTCCGGCGACCATCAACGTGGTGATGCCGAGATTGGTCAGGCGCTCATCGAGTTTTGTTGTCGAGAATGCACCAAGACGTGTCTTGCGCACGACGATGTCGTCGGTTCGAACCGGCAGACTGGGATGGAGGTCGGCACCAGAAGTGCCGTTGCACAAGGGTCGTTCACGAGCGAGCGCAGCGAACTGCTTGTTGGTCGAGGGTGCGAATCGGTAGTCGGAGTCTTCGAATGCCAGACGCGTGAATACGATGTGCCCGCCCAGGCGGCGGACCATATCTATGGCCGAACTGGTGTGGAACACGACTTCGCGGGCGGTCGACACCGAGTCCAACGTCTCTAGCTGGCAGTCGACGACGACGAGCGCGCACTGCGTGGGGTCAAAGCCGTCGGACTCGCCTGCGGCGGGCGGCCGATGGCCGCGAATCCAAGGGGCCTGCGCGAGCAATCCGGTCAGGCGTGGGGGAAGCCCACGCGGTCGCAGCGGGTATCGTCGCGCCTGTCTGCGATTCATGTTCACTCCCTGCACAAATCTACGGTCCGTTCGCCGCTCGACTTGATTTCATCCGCGGCCGGCCGCGCGAGCAACCACGGACTATTCAGATGGTGACCAACAAGGTCTACCTGGCGGTCCATCCGCCGTCGACGGCGAGGACCTGGCCGGTGATGTAGGAACCGGCGTCACTGGCAAGAAGCAGCAGTGCTCCGGACAATTCCCCAGACCGGCCTGGCCGGTCCATCGGAGTGTTGCGACGGACGTATGACGATCCGGCCTCGTCATCAAGAAGCCCGGCGGTCGCTTCGCTCGGGAAGAACCCCGGTGCGAGTGCGTTGACGCGGATATTGTAGCGGGCCCACTGCACCGCCAACTCCCGAGTCATGTTGATGAGACCACCTTTTGACGCGCAGTAAGCGGCTTGCCGGTTGGGCGCAGACGCCACCAGGCCGAGAACCGAGGCAACGTTGACGATGCTTCCACCGCCGGCTTCGATCATTTGCCGCCCGACCAGCTGGGTCAATCGGAACGAGCCGATCAGGTTGACGTCGAGTACGTAGCGGAAGTCGTCCAATAACTCCTCTTCTGCGCGCGCGGGAATGCTGAGTCCCGCGTTGTTGACCAGGATGTCGATGCTGCCGACGCGATCCTCGATCTCGCGATGCGCGGTATCGATCGAGGCCGGATCGGAGACGTCACAGATGACGGCAGTGAGCCCCGGATGGTCCTGGCACAAGCTGGCAAGTCGATCCGCCCGCCGGGCGGCGACGACGACTTCGGCACCTGCGGCGCGCAGCGCGAGCACGAACTGGACCCCTAGCCCGCTCGAGGCGCCGGTGACAAGCGCGGTACGTCCGGCGAGACTGAACAATTGCCCGGGAGCGGCGGTTAGGTCCGCGGCGAGCGCATCAACGCCGACATCGGTCATCCGTCGCCTGACTTCTCTTGATCGTTGTGCATCAAGTCAATCCATCTCTGTATTGAGAGGCCGGCGAGTCCCACGCCGTCCTCGCCCGGCGAGCTGGCCAGAGCCGCGCGCCCTATGACGAGTGCTCGAGTGGCGCAGGCAGCATTGTCGGCCGCAATAGCGAGCGCCTCCGGAGCGTCACTGAAGGTGCCGGCCGGCAGGAAGCTGGCGTAGCCATGCGCCACGGCTGCCGCCCCGACGGTGAGGCTGCTCGCTTGGGCGGCAGTGATTCCCGGTATCGCTGCGGCCGGTACCAGAAACGCCTCCACCACGGGCCGGACGGCTCCGATCAACTTGGCATTGCCGCCGAGGAAGACCTCCTTGGTGTAGAGCACCTCGAACAGCGCAGGATGTTGCGCGGCGAATTCCACATAGGCGCGAGATGCGCGCACCAGGCGTTCGACAGGGTCGGTTGTCATCCCAACCACTTGCGCGACATGCGCCGTGAGGACTTCGCACGCCTGGATGGCAATCTCTGTCAGCAGATCCTCCCGGTCGGCGAAGTGCCGATACGGTGCACCGGGACTCACGTTGAGCCGGCGGCAGGCCTCTGCGATCGAGAACGATGCGACCCCGTCGCGGTTGATCAGTTCGATCGCGAGGTCGATAAGGGCATCCCGCAGATTGCCGTGGTGGTACGAGCGGCGCCGACCACGGGTGGTCGCGCCTGCTTCCCGACTTGCCACCCCTCGATGTTAATGGTTATTACATCGGGGGGCAAGGGTAGCCTTCCCCGCCGCATAGGTGGCTTGCATCACATGTGAAAGCCACTTACACTGAGCCGCAGCCATCGATGTGAATGGTCATTACATTGGCGCAAAGCTGGAGGTCGCTGTGGCTAGTACCGAGAAATCCCTGGTCCGTTCGCTGCAGCGCGGTCTGCAGATCATCAACCTGGTCGCCGCGGAAGGGCCACTTCATGCCAAGTTGGTCGCGCGGTCGGCGAAACTGCCCCTGCCGACCGCGTACCACCTGCTTAGCACGCTGGTCCACGACGATTACCTCGCGCGCCTCGATGACGGCACTCATGTCGATGAAAACCATGCCGGCGATGTACACAGCGGC
>CAZUAL010000421.1:0-2986 GCA_964618305.1 uncultured Dongia sp.
GCGTCAAGACAAGCGCGCTGATCACCGATATGAATCAGGTTCTGGGGAGCACGGCTGGCAACGCGGTGGAAATGCTGGAGGCCATTCGGTGCCTGAAGGGCGAGAAAACCGACCGGCGGCTGCTTGAGGTGACGTTCGCCCTCTGTGGTGAGATGCTAGTCATCGGCGGCAAGGCCGAGGATGCCGTACAAGGCCGGCGCATGGCCGAACGCGTTCTTGAAAGCGGCCAGGCGGCTGAGCATTTCCAGCGTATGGTCGTAGGGTTGGGTGGTCCTGCCGATCTGCTTGAGCGCGCTGATGATTATCTGCCCAAGGCTCCGGTGATCAAACCCTGCTATCCTGAGGAAACAGGCATCGTGCGCATCATGAACACCCGGGCCATCGGCATGGTTGTCGTGGGACTTGGCGGCGGCCGGTCTCGGCCCGAGGACAGGATCGATCACCGTGTCGGCCTGACGGAAGTCGTGGGCCTTGGTGAGGAGGTTGGACCTGGGCGGCCCATAGCCTTCGTCCATGCCGCCACGGATGCCGCTGCTGAAGAGGCCATATCAGCCTTGCGGCGCGCGATCCGTTTTAGCGGTGAGAGCGCGATGGGCCCGGTGGTTATCGAGGAATTGCGGTGAAGCGCCGAGCCTTCATATTCGTACTGGATTCTTTCGGGATCGGCGCGGCGCCCGACGCCGCCCGTTTCAATGATGCCGGCGCGGACACGCTCGGGCATATCGCCGCTGCCTGCGACAATGGGCGGGGCGACCGGAACGGTGTCCGACGTGGCAGATTGCAGCTTCCCCATCTTGAGCGCCTGGGCCTCGGAATGGCGGCAAAGGCTGCGACTGGGCTGCTTCCAGTCGGGTTCAGGTCGATCGTACCGGCAGGGGCTTATGGGGCCGCGGCTGAATTGTCGGCCGGAAAAGACACGCCGAGCGGGCACTGGGAAATGGCCGGTTGCCCCGTCCCCATTGATTGGGGGTATTTCCCCAAGGGTGAGCCTTGCTTTCCAGCAGACTTCACGGCCGCATTTATTGAAGAAGGTGGTCTGCCGGGCCTTCTTGGCAATTGCCACGCATCCGGGACCGAGATTCTCGATCGTCTTGGCGAGGAGCACATCCGCACAGGCAGGCCGATTTGCTACACCTCAGCGGATTCCGTCTTTCAGATCGCCGCGCATGAGAGCCATTTTGGCCTGGAGCGGCTGCTGGACCTCTGCCTCATCGCCAAGCGCCTGCTCGAGCCGTTGCGGATCGCCCGTGTCATCGCGCGTCCATTCATCGGTGAGAAGCAGGGGACGTTCAAGCGCACGGCCCATCGGCGCGACTTCACGACACCGCCGCCGGAAGAGACGTTGCTGGACCGCCTGAAGAGTGCCGGGCGGGAGGTGGTGTCGGTTGGCAAGATCGCCGACATATTCGCTGAGCGCGGCATCACCAGGAAGGTGAAGGGGGCCGACAACATGGCTTTGGTCGATGCCAGCCTGGCGTTGATGCAAGAGGTTCCGGACGGTGGCCTCACTTTCGTCAATCTGGTCGATTTCGATACGCTCTATGGCCATCGCCGCGACGTCGCCGGCTACGCAGCTGCACTAGAGCAATTCGACCGCCGCCTGCCGGAGCTAGAGGCCGCGATGCGGCCAGGCGATCTGGCCCTGATCACCGCTGATCATGGTTGCGATCCAACCGCGCCGGGTACGGACCATACGCGAGAATTCGTGCCGGTACTTTTCTTCGGCCCGGGCCTGATGCCCCGGGACCTAGGCCCGCGCAAGACATTCGCCGACATGGGGCAGACGATTGCTGCACACCTTGGCGTCGGCCCATTGATGCACGGCACATCCTGCCTCTGATTGCGTCCTGGCACGCCCCGGCCTATAAAGTCACCATTGCGAGAATGATTGTGGTGATGAGCGATGATTAGTTGCTATCGAGTGAGCGGCCTTGCCTTCCTTTCTCTGGTTCTGGCCGGCTGTGCACCGATCTCGGCCGAGAAGGTTGCCGCCACAGCCCGCCCAGCTGCCGCCACGGCCACGGCGGAGCATTTCTGGACCTCTGAGACGAGGGAGGGGTTCGAAAGTCTTGTCGCGAAGATTGAAGAGGGTTGCTCCGGCGCGGCATCGGCCTTGGAGTGTGGAACGGGAAAGCTGGCGGCGGCCTGGCCGAGTGCCGCCGAATACGTGCCCTATTGCCAGGCCCCTACGTCCCTGGTGGAGCGCGCCAAGTGCCTCGCTGAATACGATTTTTGGGCCCAGATGGGGCGAAAGCACTATCCCAGCTATCGCATCCGGGAAGGTTGGGCCAGCTACGACCTGCCGAAGAATCCCACCTGGGCGGAATGGTATACGCGCCGGCTCATGGAATGCGATCCGCATTTAAACAAAGCGCAGGAGGTGAGCGAGCAATGCATTGCTGACACCGCAAAGAGGGAGTTCGGAATCGCGCCCGATGCGATAAAAGGATGCTACTACACGAACCCGGCGCTGAAGGTGTTCTGCTATTGGATGGCGGCCTTCGACGATTACGTCGAAGCGAAAGGCAAGGCGCTGGAGGCACCTCTTTAGGGCAAGGTTGACGCGGTGGCAGACAAGACGGTCCTTTCCGATGAACAGAAGGCCTTTTTCGAGAAGAATGGCTATTTGCTGATCGAAGACTTCGTTCCGGTCGACATGTGCGATCAACTGGCCGCAAGAGCCGGCGAACTCGTGGCCGCGTTTGATGCCGGGGCGCACCGCACAATTTTCTCCACCCGGTCCGTCGCGCACGCCGCCGACCGCTACTTTCAGGAATCCGGCGATGCCATCCGCTTCTTCCTGGAAGAGGAAGCCATCGATGCCGACGGGAATCTGACGCGGCCCAAGCACCTTGCCGTCAACAAGATCGGCCATGCCATGCATGACCTCGATCCCGTCTTCAGCGCCTTTGCACGCCAGCCTCGGCTGGCAGCGCTGGCCAAAGAGCTAATGCACGATCCGCTCCTGCTCCAATCGATGTACATC
>CAZUAL010000422.1:0-1911 GCA_964618305.1 uncultured Dongia sp.
TTCTGCACCTGCTTCCGCAATCGCGAGGAACATGAGAATCCCGGTGGGCACCTGACCTCGGATTGCCGCGGCAATCTGCGCATCATCCACGACGAGTTCAAGAAGAAGCACAAGGGCCTGCATCTGCGGCACGGCTGCGAGCCGGAGATGATGTGGCTTAAGAAGGGCGATAACGGCCTGCCCGATGGCGGCTTCTCCAAGCCCAACTGCTATCACATCGACCAGTTCGAAAGCCTGCGCCCAGTCTTCATGAAGGTGATCGAATACGCGCAGGCCATGGGTCTCGACATGATCCAGGGCGATCACGAGGACGCGCCGGGTCAGCTCGAACTCAACTGGATGTATGACGACTGCCTGCGCACCGCCGACCGTCTCACCACCTATCGCCAAGTCTGCGCCCAGGTCGCGCGCGAGCACGGCCTCATTGCCTGCTTCATGCCCAAGCCTTTCATGGGCGTCTCCGCCTCGGGCTGCCATCACAATCTGTCGCTGTGGACCGGCGGCGAGGACGTAGTGAACAACCTGCACCACGACAAACTGCCTGGGCAGAAGGATGTATTCTCCTACCGGAAAGGCGGCGAGAACACCTTTGCACCACTCAAGGGGCAGAAGAAGCCGGGTCCGATCGGGCTCAACTGCATCGGCGGCGTGATCAAACACCTCAACGCCTTGACCGCCATCGGCTCCTCGACGGTGAACTCTTACCGCCGCCTGTGGGATACGGGCTTCTGGGCGCCGGTCTTTGCCGATTGGGGCTATCAGAACCGCACCTGCGCCCTGCGCATTTCGGCACCGGGCCGCTTTGAATACCGCTCGGTCGACGCCGCGGTGAACCCTTATCTGATGGCTTCGGCTTTGCTCAAGGCCTTCGACGACGGCATCAGCAACAAGATCGACCCGGGCGAACCGGAAGAGCGCAACATGTACGAAGCCATCGCAGCCGGCAAAAAAGTGAAGAAGCTGCCGATGAGCCTCGGCGAGGCGCTCGACCATCTCGAGAACGACAAGGTCATCAACAGCGCCCTGCCCGGCGACATGATGCGCGTCTTCATGCACTACAAACGTGACGAACATGAAAAGTTCATGGCCACCGTCACCAATTGGGATTTGGAGCAGTATTGGGACATCCTGCCCTGAGGGGCAGGACTTCCACCCTTCTCCAGCGGACAAACAAAGGAGATACCCCATGTGTGGAATCGCAGGATTGATCCACCGCGGCAAGACCGGTGACATCGGAACAGAAATGACCGCGATGCTGCAGAGCTTGAAACACCGGGGACCGGACTCGACCGGCTTCGCCCTCTACGGCAGCCCCAAGGGCAACACGCTGGTCATGCGCTTCAAGGTCGCCGAACAGGATGACATGAAGCACGGCTTCAAGATCCACGATCAGGTGAAGGAGCGGCGCGCGGAAGTCGACCTGCGCCTCAAGGAACTGGGCGCCAACATCGTCAACGAGGAAGACGCCACGGAATATGCCTACCGCTATACGCTCGATTACAGCGGCGACAAGCGCAAGCTCGCCGATTATATCGAGGATATCGAGGGTGCCGAGATCCTGTCGCTCGGCTATGGGCTGGAGCTCATCAAGGATCTGGGCGATGCCGCCGTTGTTTCCGGCCAGTATCATTTGAAAGGCTTCAAGGGCAGCCACGCGCTGGGTCACACGCGCATGGCGACGGAATCCGATGTCGATATCCGTTCCGCCCACCCTTATTGGGCCTATCCTTTCGCCGATGTCTCGGTGGTGCATAACGGCCAGCTCACCAATTATTGGACCGGCCGGCGCACGCTGGAACGGCGCGGCCACCGCTTCATGTCGAACTGCGACAGCGAGCTCATCGCCGTCTATCTCGCCGACAAGATGCAGCAAGGCGCTGACCTCAAGGACGCCATGAAGGATTCGATCGA
>CAZUAL010000422.1:1921-2984 GCA_964618305.1 uncultured Dongia sp.
GAGCGACGGCATGGCGCTCGAGGACGCGATGCGCCAGTCGGTCTCCGAGCTCGACGGCGTGTTCACGTATCTCGTCGCGACCGCGGACAGCCTCGGCATGGCGAAGGACACCATGGCGGCGAAGCCGATGGTCCTCTACGAGAGCGACGATTTCATTGGCCTTGCTTCGGAGGAAGTCGCGATCCGCAGCGTCTTCCCGCACGAGATCGACACGTTCGACCCTTACGAGGGCGAAGTGCGGGTCTGGAAGCGGTAACAGCGTTCAATTCTAGCCAGGAGCCGATGATGGCGCTTCGCACCAAGTCACACGAAATGGGGATGCATACCGAGAAACTCGGTGGCCGCACCCAGCAACGCTTCTTCTCGCCTTCGGAAGAAGAGAACTTCACCTATCCCGGCGCGCACGATGTCGATTTCAACAAGCGCGCCGAGTTCGATGCCGACAAGCTCTCGACCAGCGAGATCAATCTGAAGATCCGCGACCTCATGAAGCAGGGTTATGGCACGATCGTGATGCGTAATCCGGGCGCCAAGCACGCGATCGCCGTCGGCATCCTCAACAAGCTCAACCTGCAGATTGAAGGATCGCTCGGCTATTTCGGCTGTGGCCTCATCGACGGGCCGAACATCCACATCAAGGGCCGCGTTGGCTGGTCCTGCGCCGAGAACATGCTGGCCGGGACCGTCGTCATCGAGAAGAACGCCGGCTCGACCTTCGGCGCCGCCATCCGCGGCGGCGATCTTGTCTGCAAGGGCGATGTGGGTGCGCGCATGGGCATCGACCAGAAGGGCGGCACCATCATCGTCGGCGGCCGCTGCGGCGCCTTCTGCGGCTTCATGATGCAGCGCGGCCGCATGGTGATCTTGGGCGACGCCGGCAAGAACCTCGGTGATTCGATGTATGATGGCACGATCTATGTCGGTGGCAAAATCGAAGGGCTCGGCGTAGACGCCGTGCCGGGCGAGATGACCGATCTCGACTGCCAATGGCTGGAGCGCAAGCTGAAGCTCTATGGCATGAAGGCGCCGAACGGGGTCAAGAACATGACAAAGATCGTCGCCG
>CAZUAL010000423.1:0-2981 GCA_964618305.1 uncultured Dongia sp.
GCATGTGTCCGCACTGCGGGATACAGCTTCAGGCAGGCCGCGGTGATGATGCCCAGCGTGCCTTCGCTGCCGATCAGCAGGCCCTTGAGGTCGTAGCCGGTGTTGTCCTTGCGCAAGGGCGAAAGCTGGCTGAAGAGGCTGCCATCGGCCAGCACGGCCTCGATGCCCAGCGTCAGTTCGCGCATCATGCCGTAGCGCAGGACGGCGGTGCCGCCCGCATTGGTGGCGAGGTTGCCGCCGATCTGGCACGAACCTTCCGCGGCGAGGCTCAGCGGGAAAAAGCGCCTAGTCTCGGCCGCCGCCTCCTGGATGCTCTGCAGAATGCAGCCCGCTTCGACCGTGATCGCGTCATTGGCAAGGTCGAGGGCGCGGATGCGGTTCATGCGCCGCATGTTGACGACAAGGGCCGAACCGCTTTCATCGGGTGTCGCCGCACCGGAGAGGCCGGTATTCCCGCCCTGCGGCACCACAGGGATGCCGAATTCGGCCGTGAGCTTGATGAGCGCCGATGCCTCCGCCGTGCTGGCGGGGAGAGCGAGGCCACAGGCATTGCCTTGATAAAGACCGCGCCAGTCCGTAAGGCTTGGACGCACATCCTCTTCCGCCGTCAGGAAGCCCTTGGGCCCCAGCAACGCCAAAGCGGCTTCGCGGAAGACCGCAATGCTCATCTATCTGCGCTTGCTCTTGGTCTTGGAACTCTTGCGCGCTTTGGTCACCGTCTTCTTGGTGCCAGGACCGATGATCGCCGCCGCACCCGGTCCGGTGACCCCCTCATAGGGCGGCTGGGCGATCGCCTGATGGCTGGCACGCAGGGCCTCCGACCATTTGCGGCTGAGTTCTTCGAAATAATGGTCGCCCTGGTGGATGCGGTGCACCAGCTCGGGCGCGCAGGCATCGACCGGCTGCACCAGCACATCGAGCGGCAGACCGACGGCAAGGTTCGAGCGCATGGTCGAATCCATGGAGAGCAGGCCGAGCTTCAACCCCTCATAGAGGTCGGTCTCGAAGGTGACGGCGCGGTCGAGGATCGGCTTGCCGTATTTGTGCTCGCCGATCTGCAGATAGGGCGTGTCGCTGGTCGCCTCGATGAAATTGCCGGCGGCGTAGATCATGAAGAGCCGCATGCGGCGGCCCTTGATCTGCCCGCCGAGCAGCAGCGACACGTCGAATCCGGCCTGATGCTGCTCCAGGCTGCGGCCGTCGGTGCGGTAGACCTCGCGCACGGCGTCGCCCAGCAATTGCGCCGCCTTGAACATGGAAGGTGCAGCAAGCAGCGTCCGCTTCTCGCCCGTTTCAGGATCGGGCAAACCTTCCGTCACCAGGCTGATGACGGATTGCGTGATGGAGAGGTTGCCGGAACTGGCGATCGCCATGGAGCGCTCGCCGGGAATGCTGAACAGGTGCAACTTGCGAAAGCAGGAAATATTGTCGATGCCGGCATTGGTCCGCGTGTCGCAGATCATCACCAGCCCGCCGCGCAGCTTCAATCCAACGCAATAGGTCATGTCCGGTCGTTTTCGGCAGGTTCAGGAATCGGGGCGCAAGCGCGCTGCTTCCTTATAAACCAGCGGGCCGGTTCGAGCCATAGCTCCCGGAATGAACCTCTACGTCACGCCTGGAACTGCTGGCTGGCTTGTTGGAGGGCATTGATCGGCCGCGGCCAATGGGTCTGCTGGGCGAGATCCTGGGGATAGGAATCGGCCACCGTCACCTGCACCTCCATCCGCTCGGCATGGCCGCCGAGCTGAGCGCCGCGGATGGGCGAGGCGCCGAGATAATCGAGCCCGGTCGCGACGCGGATATGCGCCTCGGTCGGGCAGATACCGTTGGCCGGGTCGAACCCGACCCAGCCCAATCCATCAACATAGGCTTCGGCCCAGGCGTGCCCCGCCTCCTGATGGATGTTCTCGTCCGAGCGCATGAGATAGCCGCCGACATAGCGCGCCGGGATGCCGAGATGACGCGCCGCCGCGATGAAGATGTGGGAGAGGTCCTGGCAGACGCCATGTTTCAGGCGGAAGGCGTCAGCGGCCTTCGTCGCCGTATCGGTCTGCTCGGTGTCGAAGGTGATCTCGCTGTGAATGGCGCCAAGCAGCGCGTGCAGGGTCTTCAGTTCGTTGCCGCCGGTCTTGCCGGCAAGCGAGCCCGCAAAATCCATGATCGCGGCGTCGGCGGCGGTGAGTGGCGTTTCCCTGAGATAGAGGGCGGGTGGGAACTTCTCCAGGGCGCCGCGCACCATGCCGTTGGTATCCAGCATCTCCACCTCGCCCTCGACCGTGATGGTAAGGCCGGCCAGTGGGCCGTCGAGCGAGAGCATGTGCAGGATGTTGCCGAAGCTGTCCTCGCCCGGGCGCAGCGTGCCGTCCTGGTCGATATCGATCTGCCAGCGCCGCACATACTGGCCTTCGTGATTGCGCGGGCAGAGGCGCAGGGCCTGGATCATCGACTGGACAGGATGATCGTAGGTGTAACGCGTGCGGTGGCGGACATGGATCAGCATGGCACGACCTCTCAGCTCAGATATTGCGTGGCGACGGCGGAACCCAGGCGGTTGTTGTTGGCGATGAAGCCGGTGACGAATTCATGAAGGCCGGATTGGAAAATCTGGTCGATCCGGTTGTTCTCGAGCTGCACCAGGATCGAGCGGGCGAGGCGCTGTGCCTCACCATGGCGGCCATAAGCGCTTGAGAGGCGTTCGAGATTGGCGACGATCGCGCCGTAGCAGGCGGCAAGAGAGCGCGGCATCTGCTGATTGAGGATGAGCAAGTCGGCGATGAGCCACGGCTGCAATCCCTGGCGATAGACCCAGTGATAGGCGGTAAGCGCCGAGACGGCGCGCAGGATGGCGGCCCATTGCGAATAATCGATGCCGCCGCCGACAGAGGCGTGCTCGGGCAGCAGGACATGGTATTTGACGTCGAGGATGCGCGCCGTGTTGTCGGCGCGCTCGATGAAGATGCCGAGCCGCGCGAACCAATAGG
>CAZUAL010000424.1:0-343 GCA_964618305.1 uncultured Dongia sp.
AAGCATCTTCGATTTCGTGCAGGGCATGACGGCGCATGCGCGCAGCAAGGCGCATCAGGACACCCGGCTTGAACTGGAGGGGAAAGCAAAGACCTTGCTGGAAAAGGCCGCCTAGACAGAGAAGGCCGCGCCGTCATCACTGGCGGCGCGGCCTCACAGGGTCCGTCAACGTTCGGATTTCCAAGGAAGATAGATTAGTGATTTTCCGCCGATCCGTAAATCCGGATCGGCGGCATTGCCGCGCCTGGACGGCGCGGCCGCGGGGGGGCCGGGGGGGCCCCGCCCCCGCGGGCCCCCCCCCACACGCCCAAGTTGCCGCGCCCAAACAACCCCCGGGGGCGGG
>CAZUAL010000424.1:353-2953 GCA_964618305.1 uncultured Dongia sp.
ATCCTACAACCCGGATCGGCGGCACGCCCGCGCCGGGCCGCCGCGCCCGCCGCTCGCCGGGCTGCGCCCGGCTCGCGATTCCACACACGAACTCTCCAATTGTCCGATCAGAAATCACGCGCTGGCGCGGGATCTCGGCGTGGCGATCGTCAGCGCTTTTGCGCCCGGATCAGATCGCAAGGATCGACGCCCAGCGCCTCGGCGACCTTGCCCAGGACGCTGACACTCGCCGAGACCGCGCCCCGCTCGATCGAGCCGACATAGCGCATGCTCAAGCCCGAGCGCGCGGCCAGCTCCTCTTGCGTCAGTTTCTTGTCATAGCGCAGCCGACGAATGTTGATCGCCATGATCTCCTTAAGATCCATGACGCATCGGAGCCAGAATCGGAACGATCGTTCTAGGAATGATCGTTCCTATTCGGTATAGTCGGGGGCCGGCTTGTCCCCGAGATTCGCCGTGTCAGGCGTCCTGCTATCGCACCCGCGGCATGACGTTATTCCGTCTTCGCCACGGGAGAGCTGTCGCAATTCTATTGCGGGTCAGGTCGATAACCTATTTCTGAGAGTGGGGAACGGGATCGGGGAACACGCCGATGAATAAGGCCACCTTCAAGGACAGCCCACCGCTGACCGATCGGGTGAATGCCTATGATGAAGCCCATCTCGCGACTTATCTCCGGCTGCTCGACGCGGCCGAAGAGGGCGCCGACTGGCGCGAAGTCTGCAAGATCGTCTTCGGCCTTGATGTTGACGCCGATCCGGAGCGCGCGAAACGCATGCACGACAGCCATTTGGCTCGCGCACGCTGGATGACCGAGAAGGGTTATCATCACCTTCGCGAGCCGCGGATGCAGTGAGCTGCGTTCCACGCTCCAATAAACCTGCAACTCATGATTGTTCGGCGTGCGATCGTTTCGCATTCCGATTAACTGACTTCCAGCCCTTCCGACCGCCCTGATACTCGAATCATTCCCAAACACCGGGCTGGGAGGAAACAACATGGAGCCGCTTCAAGACTGGCGATCCCCGCAATTCGAGAATGAATTACGCCGCCTCGACCGTGGCGGCGTGAGCTTCGAGTTTCTGCGCCGCAACAGGCAGTATCGACAGGACTACGCTAAAGCGCTGACGGAGATCGCCGCCGGCGGCACGACGAGGACGGAAGCCATTACCCGACTCTCGCGCCGCTGGGGGTTGGCGTTTCCCCGCCGACCCTTCTGCATCGGCAGCGACGGCCCATCCTGTGTGGCGGGCGCAATGCTTCCCTGCCACGCTGATTGTCACTGCTGCCCCGGACGGCTTCGCGGCTACTTCGCTGCCTGATCCGCGCGCGCTGCCCATCCTCGGCGAACTGACTGCCGATGGCTTCCACGCCATCGCCGCCGACGACGAGGGAGATCACCAGCTCTGGTTCAACATCGGCACGGAGCCGGTTCATGCGGCGATCGTCCTTCCGATCGATCCGCATTTTTGGTGGCGACATCGCAATGCCGGTCGCCTGGTGCGGCGGCTGGAGGGAAGGCACGCCGGCCGCTGGCCGCATGAGCAACGCCTGTCCCGATTCCAGCTCCATCGCGCGGCGTTGATGCTGCGCGCATGGGACGGCGTCCAATCCGGCGCGTCGCGCCGCATCGTCGCCGGCACCCTTCTCAACAGGAACGTCGAAGCGCTGCGCGCGATCGACTGGAAGAATGCGCCCGAGCGACGCCAACTCGCGCGCATCCTGAAGGGCTGCCGCGACATGATCGAGGGCGGCTATTTGCGTTGGCTCGCGCCGCCCGACCACTGATGGGAGGGGGGGGACATTTCCTTAGAGGCCCCTGATTTTTGTCACTCCGCCGGACCACGGATTCTTCGCCATCGTCGCAACCGACTCGCCGCCGTGACGGCGGTTGCGACGGAGCCCCGCAATGCCGGAGAAGACCGAGAAAACTTGGCCGCGTTTCGTGCGCACGCCCGAGGCCGCGCGCCTTCTCGGTTTGTCGCCACGCACGCTTGAGAAGCATCGCTGCGACGGCACCGGCCCGGTCTATCACAAGCTCGGCGGCCGCGTGGTCTACACCATCGCCGACCTTGAGGCATGGATCGACGCCTGCGCGCGGCAGTCCACGGCTGAATCCGCCGCCGGCCGTCTGGCCGACGCAGCGCGCTGACCGCCCCCATGTCGGCGCGCCGTCCATACGACGATCAACAGCTTGAACTCTTCCGAGCGCGTGCCGGCGATATCGCCGCGCGTGACGCGCAGGATCTGATGTCCTGGCCGTTCTTCTCGCTCGCCAAAGTCCGCCGCGTGACGCCGATCGACTTCCGCATGGGCGACGTGGCGATCCGCGTCGAGGCGACCGTGGAGCACGGCATGGCGACCATTTGGGACGCCGACGTTCTCATTTGGGCCGCCAGCCAGATCGTCGACGCGCGCGATCGGGGCTTGCGCACGTCGCGCCTGATGGCCGCCACGCCGTATGAGATCCTCACCTTTGTCGGCCGCAGCGATTCCGGGCTGAACTACGACCGGCTGAAAGCCGCGCTCGATCGGCTGCAATCCACCACCGTCGTCACCTCGATCCGCCAGCCGTCCGAGCGGCGGCGGCACCGCTTCTC
>CAZUAL010000425.1:0-304 GCA_964618305.1 uncultured Dongia sp.
ATGAAGCCGATTTCCTTGAGGCTGGTCCCCTCCATGATGCGCGGCACGAACATGGCGGCGAGCAGGAAGATCAGCGAATTGGCCCAGAAGCCGAGCTGACCCCAGGCACCTTCCATCCGTTCATGCGTCTGCGGCGACATGCGGGTGCGGCCGAGCGACCCGACCACCAGCGCCGCGACCACGCAGGCGACGACGCCGGAGACGTGGAAATAATGCTCGCCGACGAAGAAGCTGAGATAGGCGAGCGCCACGGAAAGGGTGATCTCCGCCGTGGTGAAGCGCTGCAGCAGCGGGAAGAGAAGAC
>CAZUAL010000425.1:314-2948 GCA_964618305.1 uncultured Dongia sp.
GAGCTGACCCCAGACGCCTTCCATCTGCTCGAATGTGTGCGCGCCGATGCGCGTCTTGCCCGTCGAGCCCAGCACCAGGCCGGCCGTGACGCAGGAGACGACACCGGAGACATGGAAATAATGCTCGGGGATGACGAAGCTCAAGTAGGCCAGCGCGATGGTGAGCGTGATCTCCGCCTGCGGCCAGCCGCCGAGGAAGGGAAAGAGTGCGCAGGCGGCGCGCCCAAGGATGAAGCCCGCCAGGGCCCCACCGCCAAAACTGATGAAGAATTTGAGCACCGTGCCGCCGATGCTCCCCTCCCCGCCCGTGAGCAGCATCTCGAGCAGCAGGGTGAAGATGGCGATCGCCGCCGCATCGTTGAGGAGGCTTTCCCCTTCGACCAGAGTGGTGAGGCGCTTGGGCGCGCCCACTTCGCGGAAGATGCCGATGACGGCGGCTGGGTCCGTGGTGGCGACGATCGAGCCCAAGAGCAGGCAGGCGACGATCCCGAAGGGCGAAGCGATATCGAGCGCGAAGCCGACGGTGAGCGCGCAGATCACCACGGCGACGACAGCCAGCGTCAGGACGGGGGCGATATCCTCGATGAGGCGGCGCACGTCGATGGCGAGCGCCACCTCGAACAGCAGCGCCGGCAGGAAGATGAGGATGAAGGCCTCGGACGAGATTTCGATGCTGGCCAAGGCATCGATCACGTCATGGAGCATGGGCGACGGGATGGCGTGGTCGGGCCGCAGCGTCACGATCGCACCCAGGGTGAAGCCGACGACCGCGAGCAATACGGAATAGGGAAGGCGCAGCCGACCCGCCAAAGGCGGCAGCAGGCTCATCAGGGCGAGAAGACTGACAAGGCCGAAGACGACGAGGCCGATGCTGGTCATGGGGGTGATCGGGGCCTTAGGGGCGATTTCGGGGCGGTTTTCAGCCCTTATAGCGCAGGAACCGGCGCCGGGTCCAAAGCCCATCCGCAGCTTTGGTGATCGCAAACACACCCCGCCTTGACAAGAATCGCCGCCGGCCCCAATCGGTGGATATGCGCATACTGGGTCTAACTGGTTCAATCGGCATGGGGAAATCGACCGCGGCATCGATGCTGCGGGCGCTGGGCCTGCCCGTGCACGATGCCGACGCCGCCGTCCATCGCCTGCTCGGAAAAGGCGGCTGGGCGGTCAAGTTGGTCGAAGCGGCCTTCCCGGGCGTCGCCCGGGACGGCGCCGTCGACCGCAAGGCGCTGGGTGCCCTCGTCTTCGGAAAGCCACAGGAACTGATGAAACTGGAGGCGATCCTCCATCCCCTGGTCCGCGCGGCCGAGCTGGCCTTCCTGAGGCGCTGCCGCCATGCCCGGCACGATGTCGTGGTGCTCGACATCCCGCTCCTCTTCGAGACCGGGGGCGAGAAGCGCTGTGACGCGGTGGTGGTCGTCACCGCGCCACAATTCCTCCAAAGTCAGCGTGTAATGAAAAGGCCGGGCATGACCGAGGCGCGCTTCCGTCAGATCCTGGCATCCCAGATGCCGGATCGGGAAAAGCGCCGCCGGGCGGATTGGGTGATCGATACGGGTCTGGGGCGCCGCCCCACGCTCGCGGCCCTCGCCCGCATTGTCCGGATGTTGAAATCCGATCGATCCGGTTGATCGAAAGAACGGGATGCAATCGACTAATCCGATGATCGGCCTTTTCGATTCCGGCCATGGCGGCCTCACCATCCTCGATGCCCTGCATCGCCGCCTGCCGCGCCAGGGCTTCATCTATCTGGGCGATCACGGCCACGCACCCTATGGCCAGCGTTCGCCGCACGAAATCTATGAACTGACGCAGCTGGGTGTCGCCAACCTCTTCGCCCTCGGTTGCACCCTGGTCATCCTCGCCTGCAACACGGCGGCGGCCGTCGCCCTGCGCCGCCTGCAGCAGGAATGGCTACCGCATCATTTCCCGCATCACCGGTGCCTCGGCGTCCTCGTCCCCATGATCGAGGAAATCGCCCACAATCCCTGGCACGCCGAAGCGGGCGCCAGCGATTGGGCACGGGCGCCCGAGACCTTGGGCGTCTTCGCCACGCGCGCGACCGTGGCTTCCGGCGCCTATGTGCTTGAGGTGGAAAAGCGCGCACCCCGCGTGCGCATCTTCCAGCAGGCCTGCCCGGACCTGGCCGGCCGCATCGAAGCCGGCGCCGGGGAGGCGGAGCTCGACACCATGGTGCGGCTCTATGTGGGCGAGCTGATCGCACAGCTTGGCGGCGCGCCGCTCGACAGTGTGGTCCTGGGCTGCACGCATTATCCGCTCATCGAGCATCTCTTCCGCGCGGCCCTGCCCGAGAATGTGCGCATCCTCTCCCAGCCGCAGCGCACGGCCGATTCGCTCACCGCCTATCTGTTCCGCCATCCGGAGATGAAGCATTTCGGCAGCCTGCCCGCCGCGATCCGCGCCTATACGACGGGCGATCCGGCGCTGGTCGGCTCCCTTGCCAGCCGCTTCTTTCCCCGGCATCTTCACTGGCAGGTGCTCCCCGCCCGCACTGCCCGCCCACCTCACGGAATAGAGCTTCATTGGTGAAATCGTCCTCGACACCGAAAACACCGGCTTAGATACCCTGACGGGCGATCGGCTGGTCGTAATCGGCTGCATCGAGGTTGAGAA
>CAZUAL010000426.1:0-2934 GCA_964618305.1 uncultured Dongia sp.
GCAAGGGCCGCATCGTCGTCATCGGCCTCAAAGGTCTCGACCGCGCGGCCATCGCAGCGGCGCTCGTTTAAGTATCTGTCTCAGTTATGCCGCGCCTCAAACCCCTCACCCCCACCCTCTCCCCGCTATCGCGGGGCGAGGGAGCGATCGTGTTCGCTGCAAGCCCCTCGCCCCATGAAATGGGGAGAGGGGTTGGGGTGAGGGGTGTTGCGACAAGCCCGGTGCGCTAATGCATCTTCTCGCCGCCAAACCGGGAACGATCAGCGACGGCGGCGAGGCCGTCGATCTCGGCCAGACACCGGCCGAGCTCGGGGTGCGGAGGGGCGCCAATAAGGGACGGGGGGCGCTCGCGGCAGCCCATGCGGCACTTGCCGAACCCAAGCCGAGCCTGCGGCTCGTCAACCTGCTGCAATTGCAGCACCACATGTCGGTTGATCTCTATATCGAGCAGGTGGCGGCCCAAGCCAAGCTCGTGGTGCTGCGCCTCATCGGCGGCGAACGCTATTGGCCTTACGGGGTCGAACAGCTGGCCCTCAATGCGCAGATGCGCGGAAGCAAGTTCGCGTCCCTGTCGGGCGACGATCAGCCCGACCCGGAACTCTCACGCCGCTCGACCATCGGCGGGGACGAGGCGCATCGCCTGTGGCAGTACCAGGTCCATGGCGGCCAATCGAACGCCGAGAATTTCCTGCGCTACGCGGCCTCGCTCATCGGCTATCAGGCGGAATGGGCGGAACCGCGCCCGCTGCTGCGCGCCGGTCTTTACTGGCCGGGCGGCGATATACTGAGCCTTGCCGATCTCAAGCCGCATTGGCGCACAGGTGCGCCCGTTGCCGGCATCGTCTTCTATCGCGCCTTGCTGCAGGCGGGAACCTTGGCGCCGATCGACGCGCTCATCCGCGCGGTGGCGGCGCGGGGGATGAACCCGCTGCCCATTTTCGTCAATTCGCTGAAAGAAGCGGTGGCGGCCGATCTCATCCGCAGCCTTTACGCGGAGACGGCGCCGGACGTGACCTTGAACTGCACCGGCTTCGCCATCTCGCAGCCTGGGGCCCAGACCTTCGCGACGCCCTTCGATGGCGGCGATCATCCGGTGCTGCAGGTGGCGCTCTCTTCGGAAAGCCAGGAGCAATGGGAGACGAGTCAGCGCGGGCTCTCTCCCCGCGATCTCGCGATGCAGGTGGCGCTCCCCGAACTCGACGGTCGTATTCTGACGCGCGCCATCTCGTGGAAATCGGCGGCGCGTTTCGACGCGGCCACGCAATGCACCATTGTCGCCCCGCAACCGCGCGAGGACCGCGTCGCTTTCACGGCCGATCTGGCCGCGAACTGGGTGAAGCTGCGGCGCACGGCACGGAGCGAGCGGCCCATCGCCATCGTGCTTGCCAACTATCCCAACCGCGAGGGGCGCATCGGCAACGGTGTCGGCCTCGACACGCCGGCCGGCACGATCGAGGTACTGCGCGCGCTGCGGGAGGCGGGCTATGCGCTCGACCGCGTGCCGGCGGATGGCGATGCCTTGATGCAGGAACTCATCCACGCACCGCGCCGGTTCCGCCTGGCGGCGGGCGCCTATGCCGCCTTCTTTGCTAGCCTTCCGCCGGCGATGCAGGCCGCCGTCACCGCGCGCTGGGGGGCGCCGGAGGCCGATCCGCATTTCGCGGATGGCGGTTTCGATGTGGCGCTCATTTCGCTGGGCCGGATCGTCATCGGCATCCAGCCCACGCGCGGCTATGAACTGGATCCGACCACGACCTATCACGATCCGGACCTCGTCCCGCCGCATTACTATTTCGCCTTCTATGCCTATCTGCGGCAGGAATTCGGCGCGCAGGCCATCGTACATATGGGCAAGCACGGCAATCTGGAATGGTTGCCGGGCAAGGCGCTGGCGCTGTCGAGCGGTTGCTATCCGGAAGCGATCTTCGGGCCGACACCGCATCTCTATCCCTTCATCGTCAACGATCCCGGCGAAGGGGCGCAAGCGAAGCGCCGTACCGGCGCCGTCATCATCGACCATATGACGCCGCCCCTCACGCGCGCCGAAAGCTATGGGCCGACGCGCGATCTCGAGCGGCTGGTCGACGAATATTTCGAGGCGAGCCAGGTCGATCCGCGCCGCTGCATCGATCTCAAGCGCCAGATCCTCGATCTCGCCATGTCGTCGGGCCTTGCCGCCGATTGCGGCGTGCTCGCCAGCGACGATACCGACACGGCGCTCGCCAAGCTCGACAATCATCTGTGCGAGCTCAAGGAGGCGCAGATCCGCGACGGTCTCCATATCTTCGGGAAAGCGCCGGAAGGGGCGATGCTCGACGAGCTGCTGGTGGCCTTGACGCGCCTTCCGCGCGGGCAGAGCGAAGGGCGCGGCGCCTCGCTCATCCGGGCTCTTGCCGATGATCTTGGCCTCGCCTTCGATCCCTTGAATGCGCAGCTCGGCGCGACCTGGACCGGCGTGCGGCCGCAGGCGCTGGTGGACATCAGCACCGATCCCTGGCGCCTCACGGGCGACACGGTTGAGCGGTTGGAGATGCTGGCCCTCGCCCTCGTCGTGAAAGAACGCGCCAGCGATGCTTCCTGGACGCGGACCGGCGCGGTGCTCGCCTTCATCGAGGAGGATCTGCGCCCACGCGTTGAAGGCTGCGGCAAGGCGGAGATCGCGAGCCTCATCGCCGGCCTCGACGGGCGTTTCGTGAAGCCCGGCCCATCGGGTGCCCCGACGCGCGGGCGTCTCGACGTGCTCCCCACGGGTCGCAACTTCTTCTCGGTCGATACGCGCTCGGTGCCGACGCCGACCGCCTGGGGCCTGGGCTGGCAATCGGCGCTCCTGGTCCTGGAACGGCACCGGCAGGAACACGGCGCCTGGCCGAAGGCGATCGTCCTTTCCGCCTGGGGCACCGCCAACATGCGCACGGGCGGCGACGATATCGCCCA
>CAZUAL010000427.1:0-2929 GCA_964618305.1 uncultured Dongia sp.
ACCATCATGATCCCCTGCCCGACCGACGGCGCCAGGACGGGCACCAGGATGAAAACCGATGTCACAAGAGACATCGTGCGCGCCATGGCCCGCCCTTCGTAACGGTCGCGAACCATCGCGACGGTGACGGTACGCGGGCTCGCGGCGCCGAAACCCTGCAGGAAGCGGCCGACCAGCATCGTCGTGAAATCCTGCGCCAGGATGGAAAGAATCGTGCCGACAAGAAAGATCAGAAAGCCGGCATAGATGACCGGCTTGCGGCCGACGCTGTCCGACACGGGGCCATAGAAGATTTGCGCAATACCGAATCCGGCGAAGAGCACGGTGATGACCATCTGCCGGTCGTTCGGGTCCGTTACACCGAGATCCGCCGCAATCTCCGACAAGGCGGGAAGCATGGAATCGATCGACATCGCCACCAACGAAATCGTCAGCGCCAGCAGGAGGATGAACTCCAGCCGCACATCTTCCGCTTTTTGAGAACGGTCGGAATGACCCCTGTCCGTCATGGCAACACGCAATCCATCATCCAGAAAGTAGAACGGGCCGCCAAGGGATCAGCGGCCCGCGACCAAAGAATGGGATTTCTATAACGCGCACCCCGGCTTCCATGCCAGCCCCGGAGCGGAATAGGTGCTATGCGCGAAGCGGGATCAGGGCTTAACGCGCTGCATTCTATAGATCATATTGTCCAGGGCAAAGACGGCGACATTCTCGTCAATAAGATCAAAATCCATCCCGATGTCGGCGTCGCCGGCAACGCAGCTCATGCTGAGCTGCAGAATTTCGCCATCCTTGAAGCCCAGATCCTTGGCCTGCTTCGCCGGATCCGTCAGCCCGCCCTGGAACAAGCCTTCCGGCGGAACCTTGCCGATCTCATATTTCGCCTTGTCGCAGTTCAGGAAATCCGGACCCTGCACCGAGTCCGTCATGAACGTGATGCGGCCCCGCGCGATCTCTTCGTTGACGGTTGGCTTGTCGCCAGAATCGCTGCTGACCCAGGGAGCCGGTTGGACATCGACCACATCCCAAGATCCGGCGAACACCTCCTGCGCAAGTGCTGGACGCATCTGCCACACCGCAAGGGTACCAATGGACGCCAGGGCACAGCATCCGGCGGCGACAATCAGGTGAAGCCTTTTCATTCTCCCGCTCCTGCCGGCGATCAATGCCGACACAAGATTTCTTCCGTGATCGGATTTCTATCTGGGCAGCGGGCGCCGGGCAACGGGACAAAATGTGCGCACCGTCACGTCCCAGTCACATTTGCGCGAGACCTATCGCCGCCTTGAAGAGGAGCGAAGATCAGGGAGCAGGGCCGCGCAGATGCCGATCGCCGGCAGGAATGCGCAAAGCTGGTAGACGAAGGTGATCGAGGTCATGTCCGCCAGTTCGCCCAAAACCGCCGCGCCAACGCCGCCCATGCCGAAGGCGAAGCCGAAGAAGAGCCCCGCCACCATGCCGACCTTGCCGGGAATCAGCTCCTGCCCGTAGACGACGATCGCGGCGAAGGCGGAAGACAGAATGAGGCCGATGGGAATGGTGAGTGCAACGGTCCAGAACAAGTTCATGTGCGGCAATAGCAATGTGAACGGCAGCACGCCCAGGATCGAGCCCCAGATCACCTTCTTCGGTCCGACGCGGTCCCCGATCGGGCCGCCCAGCAATGTTCCAAAAGCGGCCGAGCCCAGGAATACGAAGAGGAAGATCTGTGCTTGCTGGGTCTCAACGCCGAAATGATCGATCAGATAGAAGGTGTAATAGCTGCTGATGCTGGCCGTGTAGAAATATTTCGAAAAGAGCAGCAGCAAGAGTACGGCGATGGTTGCCAATATCCGGTTGCGGGTGAGCGGATTTTCGGCACCAAGGCTGCTGCGCTTTGGTCGGGCGGCGCGATGCGCCCGGTACCAGAGTCCGACCCAGGCCAGAAGGACAACGCCGGTCAGCGCCGCCGCCGAAAACCAGCTGACGCTCTTCTGCCCATTGGGAACAATGGCGAAGGCAGCGACCAGTGGCCCGATCGCCGTGCCGACATTGCCGCCGACCTGGAACAATGACTGGGCAAATCCGTGCCGCCCACCGGAGGCGAGCCGCGCGATACGGGACGATTCCGGATGAAAGACCGATGACCCCATCCCCACCAGCGCCGCTGCCATCAGCACCATCGGATAGGAACTGGCAAAGCCGATAAGAAGGAGACCGCTCATCGTGAAGGCCATGCCAAGGGACAGCGAGAAGTCCTTGGGTGAGCGGTCCGTGTACATGCCGACCATCGGCTGCAGCAGCGAAGCGGTGATCTGATAGGTCAGCGTGATGAGCCCGATCTGGCCGAAATCGAGCCCCAGCCCCGACTTCAGCATCGGGTAGATGGCCAGAATGAGCGACTGCATCATGTCGTTGAGCATGTGGCAGAAGCTGATCGTGAACAGCACCGGCCTTGCCTGCCGGTCCTCCAGATCGGCCATGGCCGTACCTGTCTTTCCGCTTTGGTTCATCACTGACATTGTCGCCCTAGAATCCGCGCAGCGGCAGTTCTGCACCGCGCCGCAGCCAATTGTCGGCCGGATAGTGCGCATTTGCATCAATGCAATGCAGCGTGAAGGCGTGGCGCGATCGATCGGACCGGTTCGGCGAACTGTAGTGCGGCAGGAGCCCGTGGAGCACGATCAAGGAGCCCTTCTTCGCATCAAGGCTCAATGCCGGCGCGTCAGGCCAGGGCGCCCCATCGATCGTCTCCGTTATGAGTGTGTCACCGGATCGGCGGAATCGCTTGCGCAACGGCCCCACATGCGCACCCGGCATCGCCATCATGCCGCCGTTGGTGCTGTCAGCATCCTCGAGCGCGAACCAGAAGCCGATGCAGCTCATCGGTTCCGTATAGAGATAAGTGGAATCCTGATGCCACGAGACTTCGCCGCCGATGCCTGGC
>CAZUAL010000428.1:0-2928 GCA_964618305.1 uncultured Dongia sp.
CCACAGCTCCTCGGTGATGAAGGGCATGAAGGGATGCAGCAGGTGCAGCAATTGCCCCAGCAGCCAGGCCGTACAGGCGCGTGTTTCTGCCTTAAGAGCGGGATCGTCACCCTGGATGATCGGCTTGGTGAATTCGAGATACCAATCACAGAACTCGTTCCAGATGCAGCGGTAGAGCGCGCCGGCCGCGTCGTTGTAACGGTACTGCGCCATCGCTTGATCAACCGCCTTGGCGCATGCCACCAGCCGCCCAATCATCCAGCGATTGACAGCCGATTTGACCTTGGCCGGGTCGAAGGCAGGGTCGGCTCTGCACTCGTTCATCAGGCAAAAGCGGGTCGCATTCCAAAGCTTCGTTGCGAAGTTGCGATACCCTTCAACCCGCTGCTCCGACATCTTGATATCGCGCCCTTGCGCAGCGAGAGCGGCAAGAGTGAAACGCAGCGCGTCACAGCCATACTTGTCGATGATGTCCAAGGGATCGATGACGTTGCCTTTCGACTTCGACATCTTCTGCCCATGCTCATCGCGCACCAGTGCATGGATGTAGACAGTGCGGAATGGCACATCGCCCATGAAGTGGATACCCATCATCATCATGCGGGCAACCCAGAAGAAGATGATGTCAAAGCCGGTGACGAGGACATCGCCCGGATAGTAGCGGGCAAGTTCTGGCGTCTTTTCGGGCCAGCCAAGGGTCGAGAAGGGCCATAATGCCGACGAGAACCAGGTATCGAGAACGTCCGGGTCGCGCGTCAGTTCCACCGTCTTACCGTAATGCGCTGCGGCCGCCGCCTGCGCTTCGGTCTCGTCGAGCGCCACGAAAACTTTACCGTCCGGCCCGTACCACGCCGGGATCTGGTGTCCCCACCAGAGCTGGCGCGAGATGCACCAGGGCTGGATGTTGCGCATCCAGTCGTAATAGGTGTTTTCCCACTGCTTCGGTACAAAGACGGTTCTGCCCTCTTCCACCGCCTTGATGGCCGGCTGCGCCAACGTGTGCGCATCGCAATACCATTGGTCGGTAAGCCAGGGTTCGATGACGACACCGGAGCGATCGCCGTAGGGCAGCATCAAGGTGTGGTCGTCGATCTTTTCGATGAGATCGAGGGCGCCGAGATCCTCCAGCACCAGCTCGCGTGCCTTGAAACGATCGAGCCCACGATATTTCTCAGGCACATTTTCATTAAGCTTCGCATCGCGGTCGAAAATGTTGATCATCGGCAGATTGTGCCGTCGGCCAACTTCGAAGTCGTTGAAATCGTGTGCCGGTGTGATCTTCACCGCGCCAGAACCTGTCTCCGGATCTGCATGCTCATCGGCAACGACCGGGATGAGGCGATCGCACAGGGGTAGCTTCAGGTTCTTGCCAATCAGATCCTTGTAGCGATCGTCTTCCGCATTCACCGCGACAGCGGTATCGCCGAGCATCGTTTCGGGTCGTGTGGTAGCTACCACCAGGAAGCGGCCCGGCTGGCCATCGACCGGATAGCGCAGATGCCAAAGCTTGCCCTTGGTTTCCTTCTGAACGACTTCGAGGTCAGAGATCGCCGTGTGCAGCTTGGGGTCCCAATTGACCAGGCGCTTGTCACGGTAGATCAGCCCTTGCCGGTAGAGATCGACGAAGACTTTTCGGACGGCATTATTGAGCCCTTCGTCCATGGTGAAGCGCTCGCGCGGCCAATCGGGCGAGGCGCCGAGCCGGCGCAACTGCCGCGTGATCGTGCCGCCTGATTCAGCTTTCCATTCCCAAACTTTTTCCAGGAATTTCTCGCGCCCCAGGTCGGTTCGCTTGACACCCTTTTCGGCGAGTTGCCGCTCCACCACCATCTGGGTGGCGATGCCGGCGTGGTCAGTGCCAGGCTGCCACAGCGCGTCCCGCCCCCGCATGCGCTGATAGCGGATGAGAACGTCCTGCAGCGTGAACGTCAGTGCATGCCCCATATGGAGGCTGCCCGTCACGTTCGGCGGCGGCATCATGATCGTATAGGGCGCCTTGTTGGACGTCGGGTGGGCCGCAAAGGCGCCGGACTGTTCCCAGGCAGCGTAATGTTTCTTCTCAACCTCGGCAGGTTGGAACGTCTTTTCCAGCATCGCTGGGTCAACCTCTATGGACATTTCTCAAGCGTTGCCGAGAGTTATAACGATCCGGCTGCTTCAGTCAAACGCGGCAAACTACCTGCGTTTTCGTGGAAGAAGACCCGCAAATGGCGGGGTTCAGCTGAGCTCGGCCTTGCGAGCCAGCCTCTCGACCTCGCGCCGGACCAGACGCTCGACGATCTCCTGGAGGTGCTCGTCGAGCCAATCCTTGAGCATTGGCTCGACAGCCTGGCGAACCAGGGTTTCAACCAGGAGCCCGTCGATTGAGGTTGCCCGCGGCAATCCGGCCTGGGTTTTCCGGGCCACGAGCTGGGCCATGGTCGCAGCACTGGCCGCCGCAACGTCCGGCGAAACCAGTGCCTCGTCGGTCCCCTCCAATGGAATCTGAGGTGTACCGGCAGCGCCCGATCGCTCCGTCGCGATATCAAGCTCGATTTCAGGTTCCGCTGCCGCCGCCTGCTGCACCGGAACCGGCTCAATTTCAGGCTCAGGCTCGGTCTCGGGCTCAGGCTCCGGTTCTGGCTCCGGTGTCAATTCGATCTCGGGCTCAGGTTCGGGGATGGGCTCAGGGGGTGGTGCTGCCGCAACTGGAGGTGCCGGTGGTGCGGGCGGCGGCGCAGGCTCTTCCTTGAGTTCAACGACATTGCTCTCGCCGACCACCATGTCGGTCAGCACCAGTGCGTCGTCCTCTTCCGCTTCCACTTCTTCAGCTGGTTCCGGCGCATGACCATTTACGGCCGGGGCCGCCGGTTCTTCCTTCGGCTCGCCATCTTCGGAGATAATTCGCCGGATGGAGGCGAGGATCTCCTCCATCGACGGTTCTTGATT
>CAZUAL010000429.1:0-2925 GCA_964618305.1 uncultured Dongia sp.
ACCACGTTCGGGCCGCGGCGGATCTGCATCGCCGCCATGATCTTGCGCTCGGCCAGCGTCAGGTAGGCAACAGCCAGGAGCAGCGGCACGATGATGCACAGGATCATCAGCACCGTGAAGATCGTGGTGCCGAGATAGGTGCCGAAGGTCGATGTGAAAAACTCAGCCATGGGTGCCCGTCTTTCCACCCGCCGCCGTTGGCACGAAGCGCTCCGTGCACGCCGCCATGGTCGCCGAAGCGCGGCTGATCGGGTCGGTCATGTAATAGTTGCTGATCGCCGGGCGGAAGTGATCGCGCCCGATTTCGCCCTGCCCGCCAAAGGAACCCCAAGCCGCCGGCTCCACGGTACCCAGACGCTGGAAGCGCGGGTGAGCCTGATAGAGCTTGCGGCGGAGCTGGTCGAGCGAATCGTAGCCGAGCTTCTTGCCCAGCACCTCGGAGAGGGCGCGCAGGATGCTCCAATCCGCCTTAGCATCGCCCGGTGGGAAGACGGCGAGGCGGCCGAGTTGGGCCCGGCCCTCCGTATTCATGTAGGTGCCGTCCTTCTCGGTGTAGGCGGCACCGGGCAGAATGACGTCGGCGCGATGGGCGCCACGATCGCCATGATGACCCTGATATACCACGAAGGCCTTGCCGAGACGGTTTGTGTCGATCTCGTCGGCGGCCAGCAGGTAGACGAAGTCGATTTCGCCCTTCTGTGCGCCGTCGAGAATGCCGGCCACATCGCGGCCGCCGCTCGCCGGCACGAAGCCGAGTTCAAGGCCGCCGACGCGCGCCGCTGCCGTGTGCAGGACGTTGAACCCGTTCCAGCCTTCACGGACGACATTGCAGCTTTCCGCGAGCTTGCGGGCGAGACCCAGGATCGCCGCGCCATCGGGACGCGCCAAGACGCCCTGCCCGACGATGACCATAGGTGCCTTGGCATTCTTCAGGGTCGCCGCAAATCCATGCGCACCGCTGGCGATCTGGCCGAGCGTTTCGCCACCGGCGCCCAGCATCTCAACTGGATACGTGAGATCGCCGACGCCGCCAACACTCGCGACCTTGAGCCCGCCCTTGAGGTGCCGCTTGCGGATGCGCGCATTCAAGACCGGCGCTTCCCAGCGCGGGTTGGTGCCGATCAGCAGGATGACGTCGGCCTTGTCGATGCCGGCAATCGTGCTGTTGAAGAGGTAGGACGCGCGGGCGCCGGCATCGAGTGCTGCGCCATCCTGGCGGCAATCGATGTTGGGCGCGCCCAGTGCATTCATCAATTCCTTGAGGGCGAACATGCTTTCCGCATCGCACTGGTCGCCGGCAATGGCGGCCATGCGGCGGCCGTCCAGCCCTTTGACCTTCGCGGCGATGGCGCCAAAGGCCTCGTTCCAGGTCGCGGCGCGCAGCTTGCCGTTCTCGCGGATGAAGGGTCGGTCGAGACGCTGGCGCTTTAGGCCATCGACCCAGAAACGGCCCTTGTCACCCAGCCATTCCTCGTTCACGTCCTCGTTGAGGCGGGGCAGGACGCGCAGCACTTCGCGGCCGCGGGCATCGACACGGATGTTGACGCCAACGGCGTCGGCCACGTCGACCGATTCCGTCTTGGCCAGTTCCCAGGGCCGCGCCGTGAAGGCATAGGGCTTCGAGGTCAGGGCGCCGACCGGGCAAAGATCGATGAGGTTTCCGGAAAGCTCCGAAGCGATGCCCTTCTCGACATAGGTCGTGACCTCCATATGCTCGCCGCGCGCGACGGCGCCGAGCACTTCGACGCCCGCCACCTCGGTCACGAACCGGATGCATCGCGTGCACTGGATGCAGCGGGTCATCTCGGTCCGTACCAGCGGGCCGAAATCCTTGTCGGCCACGGCGCGCTTCTCTTCCTTGTAGCGGGAGAAGCTTTTGCCGAAGGCCATCGCCTGATCCTGCAGGTCGCATTCGCCGCCCTGATCGCAGATCGGGCAATCGAGCGGGTGGTTGATGAGCAGGAATTCCATGACGCCCTTGCGGGCCTTCTGCACCAGCGGGCTGTCCGTCTTGATCACCATGCCGTCAGCGACCGGCATTGCGCAGCTAGCCACCGGCTTCGGCGCCTTTTCCTGTTCGACCAGGCACATGCGGCAATTGCCGGCGACCGAGAGACGCTCGTGATAGCAGAAGCGCGGGATTTCCTTGCCGGCGAGTTCGCAGGCCTGCAGGACGGTAATGCCCGCCGGCACTTCGATCTCAATTCCGTCGATCGTCATCTTCGGCATGATCTGGATCCCTACTCCCCTGCCTTCCCCGGCAGCCTTTACTCAGCAGCCTTGCGGCCGCGGAAGTCGCGCATACGCTGCTCGACGACCGGTCGGAAATGACGCATCAGGCCCTGGATCGGCCAAGCGGCCGCATCGCCCAACGCGCAGATTGTGTGGCCTTCGATCTGCTTCGAGATCTCCAGCAGCATGTCGATCTCAGAAGGATCGGCATCGCCTTTCACGAAACGCGTCATCATGCGGAACATCCAGCCGGTGCCTTCACGGCACGGCGTGCACTGGCCACAGCTCTCATGCATGTAGAAATGCGAGAAGCGCGTAATCGCCTCGATAAGGTCGGTCGACTTGTCCATGACGATGACGGCCGCCGTGCCGAGGCCCGACTGAACCGCGCGAAGCGAGTCGAAATCCATGAGGACTTCGTCGCAGATATTCTTAGGCAGCATCGGCACCGACGAACCGCCGGGAATGACCGCCAGCAGATTGTCCCAGCCGCCGCGCACGCCACCGCAATGCTTCTCGATGAGTTCCTTCAAAGGAATACCCATCTCTTCTTCGACATTGCACGGCTTGTTGACGTGACCCGACACGCAGAAGAGCTTCGTGCCCGTATTCTTCGGTCGGCCGAGGCCGGCGAACCAAGGAGCACCACGCCGCAGAATGGTCGGCGTGACCGAGATCGTCTCGACATTGTTC
>CAZUAL010000430.1:0-2916 GCA_964618305.1 uncultured Dongia sp.
CTTCGTCATAGGCGAGGCGCTGGCGCGCCGGCGTGTCGACACCAAGATCGGTGCCGGATTGCGGATGATGCACCGCCTCCAGCGCCGCCTTCCATTTCGGCCATTGGTGCCGCTTCATCACATGGGTGTCGATCCATTCCGGGAGTTCCGGCGCGCGGTCGAGTGCCGCGGCAACCGCCTTCAGCACCAGCCGCGGCGTGAGGCCGGCGGTGAGGCCATAGGTCGGCTCGATCTTCTTGATCTCGGCCATGCGCTCCGGCGGCAGAATATAGTCCGGGTGCACCATGTTGAGCGTCCCGGCATAGCGTTCGACGCGACCCGAAACCACGCGCCATTCACCCGGCGGCAGCAGGTTGAGGAGATAGTCGCCGCGCGGATTGAAGAAGACGAGATCGACCGCACCCGTCTCGTTGACGCAGGAGACGCGGTAGGGCTGGCGCGGCCGTTGCGGCGAGAGGTGCACCGTCACCTGCACCTTGAGGGTCACGGTGGCGCCGTCGGCGACGGATGGAATGGCGGGTTCCTGCTGCCGCTCGATGATCCCGGTCGGCAGGTGCCACAGCAGGCCGGCAACACTCGGTCCGGTCAGCTTCTCGAAGAGCTTCCCCAGCCGCGGTCCGATGCCGGGCAGACTGGTCACGGGCGCAAAGAGCGGGTAAAGGATTTGCGGTCGCAAGGCTTCAGTCCGGGTCCGGCAGCTGCTGGAAACGGGGGGACTCTATGCGCCAAACGTAAAAGAGGGAAGGGTATCGACATGGACGAATTGGAGCGGCAGCGCAAAAAGCTGATGTTCCAATGCCATCACCGCGGCACCAAGGAACTGGATCTGGTCCTGGGGCCATTCGCCGATGCCCATCTTGCCACCATGACAGCCGAAGATTTACGCGTTTTGACTGCCTTCCTCAGTGAAATCGACCCCGATATCTACGATTGGCTTTCCGGCCGCGAAGAGCTGCCCGAGCGCCTGCGCAATCCCGTGACCGAGCGCCTCGTCGCCTTCGGCAAGGAACGCCTGGGCCTGGATGGACCCGCGGGCGAGGGGGCGTGATGCGCGAAAAACTGCCTTTCGACCTGCCGAAGGAGGCCGGTGCCGTCGGCCGTTTCGACGTTGCGGGCGTGCCGGACGGGCATGACGCTCAATTGGTCGCAGCGATAGCCCGCGCGCGGACGCTCAACGGCGTCCTCCATGTGGCGCGCGACGATCTCCGCATGGCGCGCATGGCCGAGGCGCTGAAATTCGTGGCGCCGGATCTTGAGGTCCTCGCCTTCCCGGCCTGGGATTGCCTGCCCTACGACCGCTCATCGCCGCACCGGGACATCCTGGCCGCGCGAATCGAGACACTCTCGGCGCTCGCCGCGGCGGGCGCTGCCGGCCGGCCGCTCCCCATCGTGGTGACGACGGTGAGCGCGCTCTTGCAAAAGGTGCCGGGTGCCGGCGGCTTCCGCAATGCCAGCCTGGAACTCGTCAAGGGCAAGACCCTGTCGCAGGAAACCATCACCGCCTATCTCCTCGGCAACGGCTATCTGCGCAATTCGACGGTGAGCGAGTCCGGCGAATTCGCCCTGCGCGGCAGCATCGTCGATCTCTTCCCGCCGGGAACGCAGCAGCCCTTGCGCATCGATTTCTTCGGCGACGAGATCGAGGATATCCGCCTGTTCGATCCGCTGACCCAGCGCAGCCAGGAAAAGCTCGAGAAGTTCGAGATCAAGCCGGTCAACGAGGTGACGCTGACCCCGGCCGCGATCGAGGCATTCCGCACCGGCTATCGCCAGACCTTCGGCTCGTCCGGCGCGGATGACCCACTGTACGAGGCGATCAGCGCCGGGCGCCACTATCCCGGTATGGAACATTGGCTGCCGCTTTTCGGGGCGCCACTCGTCAGCCTCGATTCCTACCTGCCGCAATGTGTCATCACGCTCGACCATCAAGCCGATGAAGCCAAGCGCGCGCGGCTCGACACGATCACCGATTTCTATTCGGCGCGCCGCGACCTGCAGCGTGCGGACCGCGAATCCGGTGCCGCCGCCTACAAGCCGCTGCCGCCGGATCAGCTCTATCTCACCGATGCCGACTGGAAGAATTTCGCCCGCCGGCACACGATCTTCGCCTTCCATCATTTCGGCACGGGCAGCGAGACCAACCTCCGCGCCATGGGGGCGCCGGGCCTCAACTTTGCCGAGGCGCGCATCAACCCCGACGTCAATGTCTATGACGCGGCGGCCAAGGCGATCCGGGCCGAGCAGCAGACGGGCAAGCGCGTGCTGCTTACGGCGGGCAGCCAGGGTGCGGTCGAGCGTATCGGCCATCTCTTGAGCGAACATGGCATCGCCAAGCAGGTGCTCGTCGAGAACCTCGGCGAATTCATGGCCTGGCCGCGCGACACGCTCGGCCGCGCCGTCTTGGGCCTGGAACAGGGTTACAAGGCCGACGATCTCCTCATTGTCACCGAGCAGGATATTCTCGGCGACCGGCTCACACGCACCGTTGCCCGGAAGCGGAAGACCGAAACCTTCCTGGCCGAACTCGCCAATTTCAATGCCGGCGATTTCGTGGTGCATGTCGATCACGGCGTCGGGCGCTACGAGGGGCTGGAAACGCTCGATGTCGGCGGCGCGCCGCACGATTGCCTGCGCATCGTCTATGCCGGCAATGACAAGCTCTATGTGCCGGTCGAGAATATCGACGTGCTCAGCCGCTATGGCGGCGAAGAGGCGATTGTCGAGCTCGACAAGCTGGGTGGCGCCGCCTGGCAGGCGCGCAAGGCCCGGGTCAAGCAGCGCATCCGCGACATCGCCAATCACCTGCTCAAGGTGGCGGCACAGCGCGCCATCCGCGAAAGCGAACCGCTGCAGGCGCCGGCGGGTCTCTTTGACGAATTCTGCGCGCGCTTTGCCTATGCCGAGACCGAGGACCAG
>CAZUAL010000431.1:0-2915 GCA_964618305.1 uncultured Dongia sp.
CTGCCGGAAGCCGAGCGCAAGAAGCGGGAAAGCGAGGGGATCGCGGCCTGGAAGGGCTGGATGGCCAAGCATCAGGCTGCCATCATCGAGATCGGCGGCCCGCTCGGCAAGACCAAGAAGATCGACGCCGGCGGAATCGCCGACATCAGCAATCTCCTCAGCGGCTTCACGGTGTTCCGGGCCGCCTCGCACGAGGAGGCCGCCAGGCTGTTCGAGAACCACCCGCACTTTGCGATCTTCCCCGGCGACTGCGTGGAAGTGATGCCGGTGCTGCCGATCCCTGCGGGTTAACGTTCGTCAACGAGTTCCTGCAGGCGGCGCTGCTGCCGCTAGTGACCTTTGCGGCCGGCTCATGTAAAAGCCCTTCACATGAGCTGGCGCAAGGATCAACGCCGCGCCGAGCGCGGCTATCATCACGGCAATCTGAAAGAGGCGCTGTTGCAGGCGGCGCTGGATCTGATCGCGCAGAAGGGCGCGGCCGGGTTCACCTTTGCCGATGCCGCGCGCATGGCCGGCGTCAGCCCGGCCGCTCCCTACCGGCATTTCCGCGACCGTGACGAACTGCTCGCCAGCATCGCCCAGCGCGGCTTCGAGCAGTTCGAAGCGCAACTCGGGCAGGCCTGGGACGATGGCCGTCCCGACACCGTCACCGCCTTCGAACGGGTGGGAAAGGCCTATCTGAGATTCGCGCGCGAGGAGCCTGCCTTCTATTCCGCGATGTTCGAATCCGGCCTGCCGGCGGATTCCAATCCGACGCTGCTGGCCGCTTCCGAGCGGGCGTTTGCGGTCATTCGCGCCGCTGCCGAGCGACTTGCCGCGCTTGCGCCGCCCGGCGTGCCGCGTCCGCCGGCGCTCATGATGGCGCTGCACATCTGGGCGATGTCGCATGGCGTCGCCTCGCTGTTCGCCCGGGGTGACGCGGCCCGGCGCAAGCTGCCGATGTCGCCCGAAGATCTTCTGGAAGCCGAAGTGCTGATCTACCTGCGCGGCCTCGGCTTCCCGACCGATCGCCGGCCGTCGGGCGATCCGGGTGCCAAGCCGGCCGAGCCGCCGCCGGTACCGCCTTCCGACGGTCCATCCGGACCATGGGGCCGCCCGAAATAGGATTTCAAAAATAAGTTGGCGGAGGCCCCGTGCGGCCGGCTTGACAATCCCGGTGGATGGTCTATCTATGTAAATGTTATTTACATTCACAACGGCGTGATGCCGTTAATGGAGAGGGAAATGGCCTACACCGCTGACGTCAATCGCTGGCGCGGCCCGACCCCCGAGGGGGAAGCCTACCACCGCCCGCGCATGCTGGATTCGCCGTGGCATCCGGGCTGGATCGTCGTGACGATCCTCGGCTTCATCATCTGGTGGCCGATCGGACTTGCCCTTCTCTTTTTCACACTCGGGAGCAGAAAAATGGGTTGCTGGAGCCACCACGATCGCGATCGCTGGGCCAACAAGATGGAGAAGATGCAGTACAAGATGGAGCGCATGCGCGGCCGCATGGAGCGCGGCGGCTGGGGTTTCGGCCCGCCGACCTCAGGCAATCGCGCCTTCGACGAGTACCGCTCCGAAACGCTGCGCCGGCTCGAGGAAGAGCAGCAGGAGTTCAAGGATTTCCTGGTGCGCCTGCGGCACGCCAAGGACAAGGAAGAGTTCGACGCCTTCATGGCGCAGCACAAGAATCGGCCGACGCCGCCGAACGACCAGCCGCAGAGCTAGCCTTCAGGCATAAGCCCCCAAAGTCCTGAACGGCAACGAGCCGCCCGTTTGCGAAAGCAGACGGGCGGTTTGTCGTTGGCTCGACGGGCGAAACGGGGTGACCCCGGAAACGCAAAAGACCGCCGGGCAAGGCCCTGGCGGTCTTGAGCTGCCCTTTGGGGGCAGGTGCGATCGTCACGCATCGAGACTATCGATCCGTTTCTGATTCTCGTCAAGGGGCGCGAGCGCGCGACGACGGTGGCGATGGGATTCCGCCTCTTTGACCTCGGTCCGAAAACGCCTACGCTTGTCTGGGGACGTGGTTCCCAGGCGTGGGAATTCGAACGGCGGGAATTACAATGACGGGCATCCTGGACGGCAAGGTCGCGCTGGTGACGGGCGGCGCATCGGGCATCGGACGCGCAACGGCGGTGGCGATGGCGCGTGAGGGCGCGCGCCTGGCGGTGGCGGACCGCGCCGAAGAGAGCGCCTCCGGCACGGTCGCGCTCATCAACGCGGCCGGCGGTCAGGCCATTGCCATCGGCGGCGACGTCACGCGGGAGGCCGATGTGGAAGCCATGGTGGCGCGGACGGTTGCCGCTTTCGGACGGATCGATTGCGCCTTCAACAATGCTGGAATTGCCGGCCGCGCCGTCGGTCCGGCCGGACAACGCATTCATGAGCTGAACCAGACCGCGTTCGATACCATGCTGGCCGTCAATCTCACCGGCGTGTTCCTGTGCCTGAAGCACGAGATCAGGCAGATGCTGGCGCAGGGAGGCGGCGGCGCCATCGTCAACACCGCCTCGATTGCGGGTCTGGTCGGCCTGCCGACATCCGCCCACTACGTCGCCGCCAAGCATGGCGTGGTCGGCCTGACCAAGACGGCGGCCATGGAGTATGCGCAGGACGGCATCCGCGTGAACTGCGTCAATCCCGGCTATGTCAGGACGCCGATGACCAAGGAGACGATGGAAGCGCGCGGCGACGAGATCCTGGCGAAGGTGCCGATGCACCGGATGGGCACGCCGGAAGAAATCGCCGAAGCCGTCGTCTGGATGTGCTCGGACAAGGCCTCGTTCATGACCGGCGCCGCGCAGATCGTCGACGGCGGCTATTTCGCAGCCTGAAGCGCGATGGTTCCGCGCTGAACGCGGACGTCGATGACGTGGACCGCACGGGGAAGCCGCGCTAGCTTGTTCGAACAAGAACAAGAGGAAGCG
>CAZUAL010000432.1:0-2912 GCA_964618305.1 uncultured Dongia sp.
GGACGGAGGCGCGCGAAGGGACCGATGATGGCGCCGCTGGCGATCTTGGCGCCTTCGATATGGCAGAAGGCGCGGATCTCCACATTGTCGGCAACCTCCACCCCAGCGCCGAAGACGACATTGGGGCCGACGACGACGTCGCGGCCAAGCTTCGTATCGGCCGCGAAGAAGATCGATTTCGGATCGATGAGCGTGGCACCACCTTCCATCGCGGCGACGCGCCGCTGGTCCTGGTAGATCGCTTCGGCGACGGCAAGCTCGGCGCGGCTGTTGACGCCCATCAGCTCGGCCTCCGGCGCTTCCACGACGGCGCATTGGCGGCCATCGCGCCGCGCCAGCTCGACGATGTCGGTGAGGTAATGTTCACCCTTCGCGTTCTTGTTGTCGACGCGATCGATGAGCGACCAGAGGACGCCGCCGTCGATCGCCATCACGCCGGAATTGCACAGGTTGATTTCGCGCTCAGCGGCGCTGGCTTCCTTCCATTCGACGATGCGGTCGAGATAGCCGTCGGCGTCGAGCACGAGGCGGCCATAGCGCGCGGGGTCCGCCGGGCGCATGCCAAGGACCGTGACGGCCGGGTTGTCGCCCTCGCCACTCCGCGCCACCAGCTTCTGCAAGGTCGCGGTCGAAATGAATGGGCTGTCGCCAAAGAGGACCAAAACCGTGCCGTTGAAAGCACCAAGTGCGGCGCGCGCGCAGCCCACGGCATGGCCGGTGCCCAGCTGTTCATGCTGGATCGCGGTCGGCATCGGCGCCACTTCGGCCGCCACCTGATTCATGCCGGGCGCGATCACGACCGCGTTGGTACGGCTGCCGAGCGGCGCCAGGTTCGCCAGCAGATGGCCGACCATGGTACGCCCGGCGATGCGGTGCATGACCTTCGGCAGGGCCGAATTCATGCGGGTTCCCTTGCCGGCGGCAAGGATGATGGCGGCGATCGGCTTGGAAGCTGCTGACATGAAACCTGACTACCCTGTTCTACCGGCACGGATGGCGCCGGTCCCCCACTTGCGATGCGGGGGAAAATGCCATATCCACCGCCTTCAATCCAGTCCCCTTGCGGCCCCTTCCAGCAGGCCCCGAGCATAGCGGCGAAAAGGGCGGAAATATGGCGTGGCGGCGGTTTATCGTGTTCGATCTCGACGGCACCCTGATCGACTCGGCGCCCGACATCGCCGACGCCGTCAATGCGCTGCTGGCCGAACTCGGGAAGCCCGCCTTGAGCCTTGCCGCCGTCAAGGGGATGATCGGCGACGGCGCCCCGGTTCTCCTTGCCCGGGCGCTCGCCGCATCCGACGTGGGTATCAATGCCGCTGATCTGATGCCCCGCTTCAAGCGCTTCTACGATGCGGCGGCGACCCGGCGCACGATTCTCTATCCGATGGTGCGGGAGATCCTCGAGCGCTTCCGCCGCGAAGAGCGCCGCCTTGCCG
Source organism: uncultured Dongia sp. (assembly GCA_964618305.1). GTDB lineage: Bacteria > Pseudomonadota > Alphaproteobacteria > Dongiales > Dongiaceae > Dongia. The sequence continues at coordinate 1,437 of CAZUAL010000432.1, forward strand.
TTTGCACGAACAAGCCCGGCGGCGCCACGCGCCTGGTTCTCGACCATTTCGGCCTGACGCCGCTCTTCCACGCCATCATCGGCGGGGATTCACTGCCCGAGCGCAAGCCATCGAAGGAGCCGCTGTTCGCGGCGATCAGCGGCGCCGGCGGCGAGGCCGCCTCAGCCGGGACCAGTGCGCTCATGGTGGGCGACAGTCATACCGATCTTGCGACCGCAAAGGCCGGCGGCGTGCCGGCCATCATCATCCCATCGGGTTACGGCCGCCCGGCCGATCTCCAGGCCGACGGGCCGTTTCACCAGATCGCGCGCTTTGCCGACCTGCCGGCGCTCATCGCCAGCCTCGATCAGAACTGAACGTCGACCAGGTCCAGCACCATCAGGCCCAGCGCGTTCTTCGCCTCGATGCGCACCGGAATCGCCGGCGCGCCGGCAACGGCCGGGGCGAGCCACAGCCGCGCCGATTGCGGATAGAATTGCGATTGCTGGGCTGCGCCGGAAAAGCCGTTGATGAGTTGCGGCTCGGCCCGGCATTCGGTGGCGGCGCCATCGTAATAGGATTGCTGCAGCGGATTGAGGTCGACATAGCCCGCCTGCGCCAGCGTGATGTCGTAACGCCGGACACCGTCGAAGAGCTTGTAGGTGCCCTGACACTGGTGCGTGCGGGCAAAATTGGCGACCAGGGCCACGAGGGCGCTCGCCGGATCCATCGTGCCATTGGCAAAGCCTTGCGCCGCTGCCTCCTGCGCCTGGCGCGTCAGCGGCTCAGCGTTGATGCCGACCTTGCCACCGGCGGCATAGGTGAGGGTCACCGCCTCCTGGCGCCCCATGATGGCGGAGACCGACCGGAATTCCCTGGGTGCCGCCTTCAGGTTCTTCAAGGCACCCGTGGCGCTGATGTTGGCGGCATAGGGGTAGAGCAACTTGAAGTTCCCCGCCGTACCGCCGTTGGCGGCGATGTTATAGGTGCCGTTGCCCGGAACCGTGCCCGCGGGCAGCGTCACGCTGGTGCTCAGCGCGAAGACGGGCAGGCCCGCCATATAGCCGGCATAGGTCAGCTTCATGGGCTTGGAGGCCCTGGCCGGTTCGCTGGAGCCGGCCAGGGTAAGGAAGCCGATGGCAACGAGACCAGCCAGGAAGGTACGGGCAAACAGGATGCGGGCAGGACGCTGCAACGAGAAGTAACGCATTGACTGACCTTAACGATTTGGTTGGCTGATTGAGGCTGTGGCCAGATCATCAACTCGGCGCCTTGCCGTCATCTGTCAAGGGCGCCGCCGCCCCATCACCAAGCTGTTACAGCGGGACGGCCCAGGCTGGCGTTTGCAAAGCCGGGGTTTGAATTGACATGGGGGAGGGCGACGGCTAAACAACGCGCCCAGACGCCAGCGGCTAGCTCCTGACCAGCCGCGCTCACGGCAAAGGCGGGTGCGTAGCTCAGCGGGAGAGCACTACCTTCACACGGTAGGGGTCACAG
>CAZUAL010000433.1:0-2902 GCA_964618305.1 uncultured Dongia sp.
AAACGAGCCTGGAACGGCTCTTTGCGGCCGGGGCCTGGGCCGACAAGTTCGAGGGCACCGTGCATACACCGCCGATCCGGGGCCTGGCGCTCGCCGTCCATGAGCCGATCGGCGTTGTCGGCCTCGTCTGCCCGGACGAGGCGCCGCTGCTGGCGTTCGTCTCGCTTCTGGCGCCGCTCATCGCCATGGGCAATCGCGTCGTCGTGGTGCCGTCGGAGCGCCATCCGCTCGCCGCCACGGATTTCTATCAGGTGCTGGAAACGTCGGATGTGCCGGCGGGAATCGTCAATATCGTGACCGGTTCCGCGACCGAGCTTTTGAAGACGCTTGCCCAGCATGACGATGTCGACGCGCTCTGGGCCTTCGGCTCGCGCGAACAGGCGACGCTTGCCGAGAAGCTCTCCACCGGCAATCTGAAGCGGGTGCTCACCGATTACGGCCGTGCCACCGACTGGTTCGACCGGCAAGCGACTGAGGGGCCGATCCTCCTCCGCCATGCCGTCCAGGTGAAGAACATCTGGATCCCATACGGGGAGTGAGGCGGTCTCAGTAGCCCTTCCAGACGGGATCGCGCTTCTCGGCGAAGGCGCGGGCGCCTTCCAGCTGGTCTTCGCTGCTATAGAGCTTGGCGACCGTCGGGAAATCGCGCCGGGCGATCCGGTCCATCACGGTCGCAAAATCGTTGGCTTCCGAGGCGCGCGCCACTTCCTTGATCGCCGCATAGACGAGCGGCGGGCCACCAGCAAGGATCGCCGCGAGGGCGCGGGCGCGGGTCATCAGATCGGCCATCGGCACCACTTCATTGACGAGGCCCCAGCGCTGCGCCTCGCCCACTTCCATCCAGCGCCCGGTGAAAAGGAGATCCATGGCGATGTGGTAGGGCATGCGCTTGGGCAGCTTCACCGTCGCCGCGTCGGCCAGCGTCCCGGAGCGGATCTCGGGCAGCGCGAAGCGGGCATGGTCGGCGGCGATGATGAGGTCGGCGGAAAGGGCCAGCTCGAACCCACCGCCCACCGCCATGCCGTTGATGGCGGCGATGACCGGCTTGTTGAGGTTGGGGAGCATCTGCAGGCCGCCGAACCCACCGACGCCATAATCGGAATCCGGCGCCTCGCCGGCCGCGGCGGCCTTGAGGTCCCAGCCGGCGCAGAAGAATTTCTCGCCGGCCGCGGTCAGGATGGCGACGCGGAGGCTGGGGTCGTCCCGGAAACTCGCAAAGACCTCGCCCATCTTGCGGCTTGTCGCGGCGTCGATCGCGTTGGCCTTGGGCCGGTCGAAGACGACCTCCAAGACGGCGCCGTTGCGGCTCACATGAAGCGGACCTTCACTCATGATCTTTTCCCTCGTCCTTCACTTGAAACGCACCCCGTGCGCCCCGATTTCTTGCCATGGCTAGCATGGCCGGGTGGTCCTGGTCGATATTGAACATTCGTACAACACGGCCTTGCGCCAGATCTTGCGCCAGAGCGGCATGGGAGTGGCCGGCGGCGGCATGTCACCGCATTGCACCGTCACAGGGTATCGTCATAGGGCATTCAAGCTTCTGAAACACCCCTGCAAAGCGATGGTAATAGATTGAAATATAATCAAAGTGGGAATTCTTGCTGCAATGCAACAAAAAACCACTTGATTTCCCCCTGGCGCTGCCTCATATAAGCGTCAGATTGTGCGCTGCACAATGAATCGATTGCATCAGAACCGCATACTGAGGAGACGCCACCATGGCCAAAGCCCAGACCACGTTCGAGAGCACGCCCACCCCGGCTTTCCCGGATTTCACCAAGTTTGACTTCGCCAAGATCCAGGCCGATTTCGGCAAGTGGTTCGGCGATTATTCGAAGACCTTCGTCGCCGGCAAGGGCTTCTTCGACATCGACGGCGTCGTCGCCGCCCAGAAGAAGAACTTCGAGGCCCTGACGGCCGCCAACCAGGCCGCCTTCGAAGGCGTCAAGGCCGTGGCCCAGCGCCAGGCTGAGATCGCCCGCAAGGCCGTCGAAGACTTCAGCAAGGTCGCCAAGGAACTGGCCGAGCCGGCCAGCGCTGAGGAGAAGCTCGTGAAGCAGGCTGAGATCACCAAGGCCGGCTTCGAGCAGGCCGTGACCAACCTCCGCGAGATCACCGACCTCGTCCAGAAGTCGGGCGAGCAGGTTGCCGACCTGATCCAGGATCGCTTCGTCGCCCAGATCGACGAAGTGAAGGCTGCGATCGCGAAGGCTGCGAAGAAGTAAGCTCCGCGCTCTTCATCGAACACCAACCGCCCGCATCGCAAGATGTGGGCGGTTTTGTTTTGCCCCGCAAGCATTCGATGAGCTGGCATCCGATGAGCTGGCGATGAGCGAGACTAAAAATGAAAAGGGCCCGGGGATCTGCCGATCCCCGGGCCCTCTTATTTTCTTGCGCGTTGCGCGCCGCCCTTAATGCAGGCGGGCGTTCACATCCTTGATGGCCGCGTCGACCAGGACGTTGGCCCGCGTGTCATTGAGGCTTGCGGTGATGAGCTTGCGCGCGGCAACGACCGCCACGTCGACCGCCTCGCGGCGCACTTCGGCGATGGCCGCGGCTTCCGCCTGGGTGATCTTTTCCAGGGCCAGCTTCTCGCGGCGGGCAAAGGCCGCCTCAAGGCTCGCCGCGGAATCCTTGGCCTGGCGCAGGGCCGTGGCTTTGGCCGTCTCGATGATCTCCGCCGCTTCCTTCAAGGCATCCTTCTGCTTGCGCTGATAGTCGGCCAGCAGGGACTGCGCCTCATCCTTCAGCTTCTGCGCCTCGTCGAGATCGGCTTTGATCTTCATCGCGCGCTGATCGAGCATCTGGGTCAGCGCCTTCCAGATCTTCGGGCCGGCGAAGGCCAGGAAGATCAGGCCGCCGATATTGACCCAGGTATGCGGGTTGGCGAAGAATCCGA
>CAZUAL010000434.1:0-2897 GCA_964618305.1 uncultured Dongia sp.
CGGCAGCGCATGGACGAAGATCACGCGCGAGCGCTTGAGCCCCTTGAGGAACGCCATCTCGATATAGGGCTGCGACATGATCGAAAGGACGGACGAGCGGGTCATGCGCAGCATGTGCGCGGCCACCAGCATCACCAGCGTGATCGCGGGCAGCGCCGTCACGTGCAATTTGTTGCCCAGGGTCATGTCCGGAAAGACCGTCGCCAGCGAGGGGAACCAGGCGAGCTTCACCGAGAAGATGAGGATCAGCACATAGGCGATGAAGAATTCCGGGAACGAGATCGCCGCCAGCGACAGCACGTTGGCCACGCGGTCGATCCATTTGCCTTCGTTGATCGCGGCAAGAATCCCGAGGCCGACCGATAGCGGCACGGCGATGAGGGCCGCATAGCCGGCGAGGAACATCGTGTTCTCAAAGCGCGGCGTGATCGATTCAAGAATGTCGCGCTTGTTGGTAAGGGCGGCACCCAAATCGCCCTGCAGGGCACCGACCAGCCATTCGAAATATCTGATATAGGCCGGGCGATCCAGGCCCAGCTCGGCGCGGAACGCCGCCAGCGTGTCAGGCGTCGCACCTTGACCGAGAACTGCGCTGGCGACGTCGCCAGGCAGAATCTCGGTCGCGGCGAAAATCAGCGCACTGACAGCCAACAAGGTCAACAGGCCGAGGGCGACCCGAGCGGCAATAATTCTGAGCATCGGGCCGTCCCCGTCTGTTGCTTGTTAAAGGCCGTCTTACGCGAACCACCCTTTCTCGGCGATCCGGTTGTCGTTCATGTCATAGCGCGCATGCGGATCCGCGCCCATGACCTTGGTCGAATAGCCATCGAGGTAGTCGGTGATGGCGAAGCAGACCATGCCGCCCTCTTCGGCGATCATTTCCTGGCACTGGAAGTAGAGTTCCTTGCGCTTCGCCTCGTCGAGTTCGACGCGGGCCTCTTCGACGAGCTTGTCGAAGGCCGGCACGCGCCAGTTGCTGTCGTTCCAGTCGGACGCCGAGCCATAGACCTGGGTGAAGGTCTGGTCGGCCGACAGACGGCGGCCCCAATAGACGGCGCAGAACGGCACCTTGAGCCAGACATTGTCCCAATAACCGTCGGCCGAGACCTTCTTCACATCGAGCGAGATGCCGGCCTTCTTCAGCGATTCCTGATAGAGGGCGGCGCAATCGACCGCCGTGTTCCAGGCGCCTTCCGAAGTCTGCAGCTCGATCTTCGCACCGCCAAGGCCCGCCTTCTTGAAGTGGAAGGCCGCCTTGTCCGGGTCATAGGGACGCTGCGGCATGCGGGTGTTGTAGTACGGGTTGAGCGCGTCGAGGGTGTGATCATTGCCCGGCACGGCATAGCCGCTGTAGACCGAGTCAATGATGCCCTGACGGTCGATGCCGTACTTCAACGCAAGGCGCAGGTCCTTGTTGTCGAACGGCGCATCGGTCACGCGCGACACGAAGCAATAGCGGTTGCCGGTGCCCTTCGTGCGGACGATCTTCAGCTTGGTGTCCTGCATCAGCAGGTCGACGGTACGCGCGTCGAGGCGGTTGACGGCGTCCACTTCACCGGACTGCAGCGCGGCCGTACGGGCAGCCTGGTCCTGGATGTTGCGGATTTCGACGGTGTCGAAATTGCCACGGCCCGGCTTCCAATAGTCGCCACGATTCTTGAAGACCAAGCGCACGCCCGGCTCGAAGCTTTCGAGAACGTAGGCGCCGGTTCCGATCGGCTTCTGCCAGTCGGTGAAATCCTTCGGCACGACCACGAGGTGATAATCGCCTAGGATGACGGGGAAGTCGGCGTTGCCGCTGCTTAGCGTGATCGCCACTTCCGACGCGGAGGTCGCCTTGATTTCCTTGATCTGCTCAAGGATGCCCTTGGCCGGGGACTTGGTTTCGCCGCGATGGATCTGGATCGAATAGATGCAATCCTCGGCGTCGAGGGTCTTGCCGTTCGAGAACTTGATGCCCTGGCGGACCTTGAACACCCATTCGACGGCGCCGGGCTTGGCTTCCCAGCTCTCGAACAATTCGCCGGTCGGATTGCCGGCGCTGTCGAATTCGACGAGGCCGTTCATGCAGCAGAGCGACGCCGCGATCATGACCGAGTCAGCGTAGGTGCGCGGATCGAGCGAGTCACTCGCCGAACCACCTTCCATGCCGAGGCGGAGCGTGCCGCCCTTTTTCGGTTCTTCGGCCCAGCCGGCCTTGACCATCAGGCCACTGGCGAGCGTCGTCGTAATACCCAAGGCAGATGCATACCGCAGAAATTCGCGGCGATTGACGCGACCCGACATGGCCGCGTTCTGAAGCTGTTCCCACTGATTCATTGTCTTCTCCCTATAGACCAAACGGTCACGGCCGCTTCGACCGCACCGAGGTACCTCTCCTGTAATATTGCAAGCTACGGCTTTTAGTGTCCGCTTTGCGAATAACTATGCAGATATAATTGTCTGCTGCAATACTCCTCGCAACGACGCACGGGCTCTTGATCGCTCGTCGGCCCGTTACCCCCCTCTTGCAATCGCGCGACGCGCGCGGACGATCCTATTCAAGCCGGCCACGCCGCAACTTTCCTTTTTTGAATGGCGACTTTTGATTCACTCATCCCCCAAAAGCATACCAATCCGGAAAGCATGCTGCCCCAGAAACCAGCCCGCTGGAAATCCGCCCGTACGCGACCCAGGTTCAATTTGGCTGATTTTGTGACCGGCCTTGGCCCAATTGCGGCACCAACTCGGTCAGGTGCGACATCGCCCGAATTGCGGCGGGCCGCTGCGCTTTTTTTCTCCGGCTGCGTCGCGATTTGACCGAGCGAATGACGAATCTGGGACAGAAGGCAGCAGCGCGGGCGAATGGGTCAGGCCCTCTGACCCTGGAAGCGGTGCTGGGATATAAAAGCGCGCAC
>CAZUAL010000435.1:0-2897 GCA_964618305.1 uncultured Dongia sp.
GCAGAGGATCGTGTGGCGGCCTTCGATCATCGCCTCGGTCGAGGACAAGATCTTGTCCATCTTCACGCCGAAAGGATCGGCGCCGCAGGTCTTCACGGCAGCATGCAATTCGCGCTGCGCCTTGAAGCGATCCATCAACCCCATCTTACGCCCCCTTCTTCGAATTGATCACGGTCTGGGCCAGTTGGCCGACCGTGGCAATCTCCGGCACCATGTTCAGCGGGATGGACACGTCGAACTTGTCTTCGAGCTCCATCAGCAGATCCATGACGGCGAGTGAGTCCATGTTGAGGTCACGCGCGATATCGGTCGCGGCAGTGATCTCGACATCGGACTTCTTGAACGGCACGAGCGCTGTGGCGATTTCCGCCACGACTTCATCGAGTGTAAGTTCACTAAGTTCTGCTGCGCTTGCCGTCACGATGCCGGACCAATCTTTTCGTTATCGAAATTGTTAATTGCGGGAACCCCTTAGACGAAAACCGACTCGCGCCGATCTCCTTGAAGAGGTTGTCGTAAATTTTGCAGCGAAAGTTAAATGACGAATTGTTACCGAATGTAACAACTGATCGATTTCAAGGCCTTAGGTCAGAAATCTAACCTTACAGCAGAGCCTCGTTCCGATACCAGGCGCAGGTATCGGCAAATCCATCTGCAAGCCCGAAACTAGGGCGCCAGGAGCAGATCCCGGAGAGCCGCGGGCCGGCGGATACCCAGCCGGGGTGGTAGATTTCGGCCAGCTTCGCCGGCGAGAGCACCTGCGCCCTGCCGGTCATGGCCGAATAAAGCCCGACCCCGGCAGCAATTGGCGCCATCGCCGCGCGCGGGAGCCGCACCGCCACGGGGCGCTTGCCCACGCACCGGCCAAGAACCTGGATCAGTTCCGGCCAGTCATGGCCGCCGGGATGCTCGTCATCGACCTCGATAGTCTGGCCGCCCCAAGCTGGGGTTTCCAGGAGGGGTGGTATCGCCGCCGCGAGATCTTCGACATGGATGGTCGAAACACGGCATTGGGGCAGTGCGGGATAGGCGAGTAAACCTAGCTTTGCGGCCCTGAACAAAGGCAGCAATTCGTGGTCGCCTGGGCCGTAGACGACGGGTGGGCGCAGAGTTATCCAGTCTCGGCTGCCGGCCAAGGCCGCGACCTTGAGTTCCCCAGCGCGTTTGCTCCCCGCATAAGGTGAAAGCTCCGGTTCGCGGGCAGCGAGTGAAGAAATGTGGATGAGACGTGCGCTCGATGCCTTTTTCGCGGCCGCTTCGAGGATGTGCGTCACGCCACCTTCGTTGACCCGGAAGAAGTCCAGCTGCTGCAGGGCGCGAATGAGGCCCGCGCAGTGAACGATCGCATCGGCCCCGGCAACAAGCGCCTCCAACGCTGATCGATCATCGAGGTCGCCCAGGACGATCTCCAGCACGTGTCCGGGCCGCAGGGCTGACTGTGGCAATCGCCTTGCGAGAACGCGCACCTGCCAGCCGGTCGCCATCAAGTGCCGCGCAATCGCAGCCCCCACGAATCCCGTGCCGCCGGTGAGAGCAACCAGCCCGCGCATCACGCGTGAGCCGGATCAGGCGCTGATGCCGAGATCGGCATCGGTGTAGACGCCCTGGAGATAGTTGGCCTTTGCCTTGGCGCGGGAGAGCTTGCCCGATGAAGTCTGTGGCAGACCCTTGGGCGGCACCAGTTCAACGCGCGCTTCCACGCCCATGGAGCGCTGAAGCAAACCCGCAACGTCCTGCTTCAGCTTGGTGCGTGCTGCTAGGTCGGTCGTCCGGCATTGGACCAGGACCACCACATGTTCCTGTTCGTCATCACCGACGATTGAGAACGCGGCGGCGTCACCCCGGCGCAGGTCCGACAGGCTTTCCGCTGACCATTCGAGATCCTGCGGCCAGATATTGCGGCCGTTGATGATGATGAGGTCCTTGGCGCGGCCCGTAATGACAATCTCGCCGTCGAGCAGATAGCCGAGATCACCGGTGTCGAGCCAGCCATCGGCGCTAAGCGCCTCGGCGGTAAGTTCCGGCTGCCGGAAGTATCCGGCCATCACACTTGGCCCCTTGAAGAATATACGGCCGATACGGCGCTCCGGCAGGGCATTGCCGGCCTCGTCGCGGACTTCAAACGCGTGTCCAGGGAGCGCTGGCCCGCAAGCGACAAGGCTTCGCGCTGTCTTGCCGGCGGTAACGGGGGTCGCAACATGATTTTCGAGATCGGTCCGGTCGATGTGATCGACACGGTAATCGCGCTCGAGCGGGGCAAAACTCATGGCGAGGGTGGTCTCCGCCATTCCATAGCTCGGAACGAAGGCGCTGTGGCGGAAGCCGAATGGCGCAAAGGTGTCGCTGAAGCGCCGCAGAATCGTATCCTGGACCATGTCGCCGCCAATGCCTGCACCGCGCCATGATGAGAGATCGCCGGCAAAGTCGGTGTCGCCCCGCATCCGCTTCACGCAGAGTTCATAGCCGAAGGTCGGCGAGTAGGCGAGGGTGCCGCGGTTCTCGGAGATCAGCTTCAACCAAGTGAGTGGCCGGCGCGCAAAATCACGCGTTGCGATGTAGTCAACAGAGACCTGACCTGTCGCCGGAACCAGCAGGAACCCAACCAGGCCCATGTCGTGGTAGAAGGGGAGCCAGGACACGCAGCGATCAGTCTCGACAATATCCAGCCCATGGCGGGTAATCGCTGAAGCATTCGCCATCAGCACGCGTTGATGGATTTCGATGCCCTTCGGGAAACGGGTTGAGCCTGAGGAGAATTGCAGATAGCTCGGCTCATCGGCAGCGAATGGGCGGATACTTGCCGCCGCCGGAAGGGTAAGAAATTCGCTGAGGGGACCAGCGAGGCGAAGGTGTGGGAGATCCTTGGCGGCTTCGGTCAAGAAACCCATAAGTGATGT
>CAZUAL010000436.1:0-2892 GCA_964618305.1 uncultured Dongia sp.
TCGTGTTGCAACTGCCGGTGCCATCGATCCTGCCGTGGTCCATTGTGGCGGCGGCGGGAGCCGCGACTGTCCTCAGTTTCGCTATTCTGACCGACTACTTTCCTCCGGAATTGACGGCACGCGCCAATGGGGCGCTCAACCTTTTGCAATTTGGCTTTGCATTCGCAACTCAGTACGTGACCGGCTTGATCCTGCAACAGTGGCCGCAACAGGGCGGTCACTATCCTGAAATCGCCTATCGGACTGCATTTGGTGTCAGTATTGCGATCCAGATAGCGACCCTGATCTGGTTCGCAGTGCCATGGCTGCGCACATTCGATTGGCCGCGAATCGCCTCTTCTCTCCTCGAACCTCTTGGCGTCAGTTTCGCAAGAGGGCCTCTGACCATCTCGTACGCAGAAGGCTTCTCCGAAGTCCTTTCGAGAGAAAGTCGGGATTGGTGAAGCGTGGCTTGATGCATTGTCGTGCGAGAAGCGCTGCATCCCAGTGACGAACTTTCCGGATTTTTCTCTTTCTACGCCAGCGTACGAACGTCGCCCAGCGCTTGTTGAATGGATCCGGTTCCTGCCTTTTCTATTCATCCCCATCTGAGGTCGCTGATGGCGACCTCACCTGTTGGGGACAGCGGTGGCAAGCCATTCGTTTCAAACCGAGACAGTTGCGCGGGGCGCGCGCATGCTCCGCAGCGCGCTTGGCCCGGCTGTTGCGCGCTTCCTGGAAGATTCCAGCGTTGTCGAGGTGATGCTCAACCCCGATGGCCGGTTGTGGATCGATCGGCTCGCCAGCGGCCTGACCGATACGGGCGAACGTCTGTCTGCTCCCGATGGAGAGCGCATCGTCCGGTTGGTTGCGCATCACGTCGGTGCCGAAGTGCATGCTGGTGCGCCGCGAGTTTCCGCCGAACTGCCGGAAACCGGGGAACGCTTCGAAGGGCTGTTGCCGCCGGTTGTTGCTGCTCCCACCTTTTCGATTCGCAAGCCGGCCGTCGCAGTCTTTACGCTCGATGATTACGTCGCGGCAGGGATCCTGACGTCCGGGCAGGCCGATGCCCTCGGAAGGGCGGTCGCCACCCGAAAGAACATCCTTGTCGCCGGCGGTACTTCGACCGGCAAGACCACGCTCACCAATGCGCTGTTGGCTGAAGTCGCCAAGACTTCTGATCGCGTCGTTCTTATCGAAGATACCCGCGAACTTCAGTGCAAGGCCTCAAATCTCGTCGCACTGCGTACCAAGGACGGCGTGGCCTCGCTCTCAGACCTCGTTCGTTCCTCGCTGCGCCTGCGGCCCGATCGCATTCCGATTGGCGAGGTGCGCGGGGCTGAAGCTCTCGACCTGATCAAAGCCTGGGGCACCGGCCATCCCGGCGGCATCGGTACCATCCATGCCGGAACGGCGCTCGGGGCGCTGCGCCGCCTGGAGCAGTTGATCCAGGAGGCCGTCGTCACCGTCCCGCGCGCCCTGATCGCCGAAACCATCGATGTCATCGCCGTCCTTGTCGGGCGCGGTGGCGACCGTCGCTTGTCTGAGCTTGCCGGCGTCGCCGGGCTTGGACCCTCCGGCGACTACAGCCTTTCAGCAATTGGAGATGAGTGATGAGCGTTCGAGGGTCTCTCTGGCAGAGCAGCGTGCTGATAGTGGTGTTCACATCTGTCCAGGTCATGGCTCTGCCGGCATGGGCAGCCGGCTCCAACATGCCCTGGGAACAACCGCTCAATCAGATTCTGCTGTCGGTGGAAGGTCCCGTGGCAAAGATCGTCGCGGTCATCATCATCATCGTCACAGGTCTTTCGCTCGCCTTCGGCGACACTTCAGGAGGTTTTCGCCGGCTGGTCCAGATCGTGTTCGGCCTGTCGATCGCCTTTGCCGCATCGAGCTTCTTCCTGTCGTTCTTCTCCTTTGGCGGCGGCGTGGTGATCTGATGCAGGAGCCTGTTGCCGGGTTTGTTGCGCCGCTGCACCGCGCGCTCACAGGTCCGATCCTGATGGGCGGCGCGCCACGGTCGGTCGCAATTGTCAATGGCACGCTGGCCGCGGCGCTTGGTCTTGGCCTGCGCCTCTGGATCGCCGGCCTTCTTCTTTGGTTCGTCGGCCACATGGTGGCGGTCTGGGCTGCCAAGCGCGATCCGGACTTTGTCGAAGTTGTGCGCCGCCATGTTCGTATTCCCGGTCATCTCAACACGTGAGTCCGCCATGATGAATCTCGCTGAATACCGACGCCTGAACACACGGCTTGCGGACTTCCTGCCCTGGGCGGCCTTGGTTGATGAAGGAATTGTCCTCAACAAGGACGGCTCGTTCCAGAGAACTGCGAAATTCCGGGGGCCCGATCTCGATAGCGCCGTGCCGGCCGAACTGGTCGCCGTCGCAGGTCGGCTCAACAACGCCCTCCGCCGCCTGGGCTCCGGCTGGGCGGTATTCGTCGAGGCCCAGCGTCATTCGGCAGGCGGCTATCCTCCAAACACGTTTCCGGATGTGGCTTCCGCCCTGGTCGACGCGGAGCGGCGGGCGCAATTCGAGGAGGAGGGCGCCCATCACGAGTCGAGCTATTTCCTGACGTTTCTCTATCTGCCGCCGGCCGAGGGAGTTTCGAGGGTAGAACAGCTTTTCTACGAGGGCAGCCATCGTACCGTTGGCGCTGACGCCCGTGAGGTGCTGAGTGGTTTCACCGATCGCACCAACCGCATTCTTCAGCTCATGGAAGGCTTCATGCCGGAATGCGGCTGGCTCGACGATCAGGCAACGCTGACCTACCTGCATTCGACGATCTCGACCAGGCGCCATCGGGTTCGGGTGCCCGAAATTCCCATGTATCTCGACGCGCTGCTCGCCGATCAACCGCTGACTGGCGGTCTTGAGCCAATGCTGGGGGAAGCGCATTTGCGCGTTCTCACGG
>CAZUAL010000437.1:0-2888 GCA_964618305.1 uncultured Dongia sp.
GCCTGTGATGCCCTTCTTACCCGCGGCCGCCGCAAAGGGCAGCCACGGGCCAGGAAAGGATTTGGTCGTTCAATTCCCCGGCACGAATGCGCCTGCCGGGCGAAGCGGTGTTATTCGCTGGCCGCTTCGTTGCTCGTGGTGCGCTCGCGCTCGCTGATGCGCGCCGCCTTGCCGCGCAGGCCGCGGAGGTAATAGAGCTTGGAGCGGCGCACGTCGCCCTGACGCACCACTTCGATCGCCACGAGACGCGGCGAGTAGAGCGGGAACACGCGCTCGACGCCTTCGCCGTAGGAGATCTTGCGCAGCGTGAACGAGGAGTTCACGCCGGCATTCTTGCGGGCGATGCACACACCTTCGAAAGCCTGCACGCGCTCGCGCTCGCCTTCGACGACCTTCACGCTCACCTTCACCGAATCGCCCGGGCGGAAATCCGGCACCTTGGTGGCGCTCTGAAGCTTAGCGAGCTGCGCCGCTTCGAATTCATGCAACATGGTCATGTTCGTATCCTTTCTTCTTTCAACTCTTCGGCAACGCTTGCCGCGTCACCCGATTGTTCAGCGCTGCCCTTCGGCACCGCGTTTCCGATAGGCGTCCCACAAATCGGGCCGCCGCAATTTTGTCGTCTCCTCGGCTTGCGTGTGCCGCCAGCTTCGGATCCTTTCGTGATGACCGGACTGCAACACCTCCGGCACCGATCTTCCATTCCACTCCGCGGGCCTGGTGTAGTGCGGATATTCCAGCAGGCCCTCTTCGAAACTCTCCTCGTCCAAGGTCGCTTCCGCGCCCATCACACCGGGAAGAAGACGGACACAGGCATCGATCAAAGCAAGGGCCGCCGGTTCGCCGCCCGAGAGCACGAAATCACCGAGGCTCACCTCCAGCAATCCGCGCGCTTCGATCACCCGTTCGTCCAATCCCTCGTACCGGCCGCAGAGGAGCACCATGCCCGGCCCTGCCGCCAGTTCCCGCACCAGATCCTGTTTCAACAGGCGCCCGCGCGGGGTGAGATAGATCGCCGGCCCATTGCCTTTGGTGCCAAGTCCGTCTTCCGTGGCTGCGGCGAGTGCCGCATCGACCACATCGGGACGCATCACCATGCCGGCCCCACCGCCGAAGGGCGTATCGTCGACGGTACGATGCTTGTCGGTCGCGAAATCGCGAATCTGCATCGTCTCCAGCCGCCAGATACCCTTCTCCATCGCCTTGCCGGCCAGGCTCTGACCCAAGGGTCCCGGAAACATTTCCGGGAACAGGGTCAGGATGCGCGCCGTCCAGGCTTTGTTCGGGGTGGGCTTCTGCGCCTTGTCCGTCACCTCCACATCCATCAATTCAACGTCACGTCTTCGGGTTCGCCTTCCGGCGCCTCGAAGAACCCGTCGGGCAGGTCGAGCCGAAGCTTGCCCTGCGCGATATCGACCACCGGCACCAGCGCCTTCGTGAAGGCGACATCGAAGGGACCCTTGGGGCCGCCATCGATCGAGATCACGTCGCCGGCGCCGTAATTCTCGACGGCGGCAACGCGGCCCATTTCGGCGCCGTGCTGATCAACGGCCGCAAGACCGATGAGATCGGCGAGGTAGAATTCCTCCTCACCCGCAATCTCGGGCAGGCGCTCGCGCGCCACGAAGAGCTCGACACCCTTCAATGCCTCGGCTGCGTTCCGATCGCCGACACCGGCGATGCGGGCGATGAGGATATCCTGTCCAGCGCCGTTCTTGCCCGGTGATGCCTGGCCCGTGACGGAGAGCGCGAAGGACCGGCCCTTGGCATCGGTGAGCGGACCATAGGACGCAATGGCCTTCGGCGCGCCGGCGAAGGATTTCACCTTCACCTCGCCCTTGATGCCATGCGCACCGATGATGGCGCCCATCAAGACCATTGCCGGCTTCCCGCCCAAGACGGTTCTTAGGCTTCAGCCGGAGCTTCGGCGGCCTTCGCAGCAGCTTCGGCATTGGCCTTCGCGCGCTCCTGGGCCTTCGCCTTGGGCAGATGCTGCTTGGTCTGCTCGTGCTTCTTCGGGGCTTCGGCGAGGCCGAGCTTGGCGAAGAAACCCTGCACGCGCTCGGTCGGCAGCGCGCCCTTCGAAAGCCAGTGCTTCGCGCGCTCGATTTCGAGCACGACGCGGTTCGGGTCGTCCTTGCCGAGCATCGGGTTGTAGGAACCGATGCGCTCGACGAAGCGGCCATCGCGGGCGAAGCGGCTCTCGGCCACGACGATGCGATAGAACGGACGCTTCTTGGCGCCACCACGGGCGAGACGGATCTTCAACGACATGAGGTTAGTTCTCCTTTCAAATCCAAAAATCTGTGTTGGTCGTTATTCCGGTTGATGACAGCAGGCTTCGATCTTGTTCCCGTCCGGGTCGAAGACGAAGGCGCCGTAGTAATTGGGGTGATAGTGCGGCCGAAGGCCCGGCGCGCCATTGTCGGCGGCACCGTTGTTGATCGCGGCTTGGTAAAAGGCATCGACTTCGAGCCGCGACTTGGCTTCGAAGGCGAAATGGTTGCCGCCGGTCCTATTGGCATCCTTGTTGAGATGTTCCGGCACGCCGATCCAGAAGCGCGCCTGGGCGCCGGCTTCGCCATAGCCGTGGGCGACGAGGCCCTGGCCCGGAATGTCGACATCGTGGACACGCACATAGGAGAGCGCCAGCAGCACGACGTCATAGAAGGCGCGGGCCTTCGCCAGGTTGGAAACGCCGATGGAGACGTGGTCAATCATCGCATCCCTCCGAAGCCGCCGCCGCCCATGCCGCCCTTCATGAGCGCGGAGAGGCCGTGGCGCATGAGGCCCTTCTGGCCCATCTTCGAAACCTGCTTCATCATGCGCGACATCTCCTGGTGCTGCTTCAGGAGGTCGCGGAACGGCTTGCCCCTGTTCTTCCCGTC
>CAZUAL010000438.1:0-2887 GCA_964618305.1 uncultured Dongia sp.
GGATCGCATTGTCATGCGGCATGCCCATGGCCTTCACCAGCTCGACGCAGGCGATCGAGGCAGCACCCGCGCCGTTCACGACCAGCTTCACGTCCTTGATGCTGCGCCCGGTCAGGTGCAGCGCGTTCAATAGCCCCGCCGCGGCGATGATGGCGGTGCCGTGCTGATCGTCGTGGAAGACGGGGATGTCCATCAATTCGCGCAGCTGCTGCTCAATGATGAAGCATTCCGGCGCCTTGATGTCCTCCAGGTTGATGCCGCCGAAGGAGGGGCCCAGATAGCGCACGGCATTGACGAACTCGGTCACGTCCTTGGTATCGACTTCAAGGTCGATGGAATCGATATCGGCAAAGCGCTTGAAGAGGACAGCTTTCCCCTCCATCACCGGCTTCGAGGCCAAGGCACCGAGATCGCCCAGGCCCAGCACCGCCGTGCCATTCGAGATGACGGCGACCAGATTGCCCTTGGCCGTATAATCGTAGGCTGTCGAGGGGTCCCGGGCGATGTGCAGGCAGGGATAGGCGACACCCGGCGAATAGGCCAGCGACAGGTCCCGCTGGGTGGTGAGCGGCTTCGAGGCGATGATCTCGATTTTCCCCGGCCGGCCGTTCACATGGAACTGCAGCGCATCTTCCTCGGTGATCGAGGGCTTCTTCGTGTTCATGATCCGGTTAACTCTCCCTGACCCAATTCAGGCGAGGCTCGCATGAAATGGCGGCGAGTTAAAGGGGAACGTCGCGGAGAACACAAATGTGAGCGCTGTCGGGAAAGTTTGCCGCAGCTTCGGGAAGGCGGCGGGGTCCACCGCAGACGTCATGGGTTGGGCCTTCACGCACCATGATGGCGTGGGGCGAGGAGGATTAGCCTCACGCGATATCCAGCACCATGCGGCCGACGATCTTGCCTTTGCGCATGTCGTTGAAGATCTTGTTGATCTGGGTGAGCGGCGCCTTCTGGATCTTGGCCTTCACCAGGCCGTTCAAGGCGAACGCCACCGCTTCATTGAGATCGAGGCGCGTGCCGACATTGGAGCCGGTGACGGTCAGTTCCCAATTGGTGATCTGCGAGATCGAACTGCGGATCTGGTCCGATTTGCCGCCGGGCAGGCCGATATAGGCGACCGTGCCTGCCGGGCGCAGCACGCCCACCGCCTGCTCGAAGGCGCTGGGGGCGACGGCGGTGACGACGGCGCCGTGGCTGCCGCCGATCTTCTCCTGGATCGTCGCCACCGGATCGGCCTTCTTCGCATTGACCACAAGCTCGGCGCCGAGGCGCTTGGCGAGCTTCAGCTTCTCGTCGTCGACATCGACCGCCGCGACGCGCATGCCCATGGCGACGGCATATTGCACGGCGATGTGGCCGAGCCCGCCGATGCCGAAGATCGTCATCCACTGGCCGGGCCGCGTCTTGGAGCGCTTCAGGCCGCGATAAGTGGTGACGCCGGCGCAGAGGATCGGCGCGATCTCATAAAGGTTGGCGGTCTTGGGCAGCTTGGCGACGAATTTCGCATCGGCCACCATGAACTCGGCATAGCCGCCGGGCTTGGTATAGCCGGTGGCTTCGCCCGCTTTGCAGATTGTTTCCATGCCGGCCTGGCAGAACTCGCATTGCCCGCAGGCGCTGTACATCCACGGCACGCCGACCGCGTCGCCCAGACGGAAGCCTTTGACGCCGGCGCCGATCGCCGCCACATGGCCCGCCACTTCATGGCCGGGAATGAGCGGCAAAGTGGGGCCGGGGTTCCAGTCGCCGTCGACTGCGTGGAGGTCGGAATGGCACACGCCGCAGGCCGTCACCTTGATGAGGATCTCGCCGGGACCTGCCTGCGGGATCGGCAGTTTCTCGATCTTCAAGGGCGTTCCCGCCTTGCGCTGGATGGCTGCCTTCATATTCCCTTGCATGTTCCCCTCCGGAATTTTTGCCGCAATTGACAGGCTTTCGCCGCGCTGGGCATTCTCGAAGCCCAAGGCGGACAAAGCTGCCAAGATCGTCGGAGTATAAACCCTGAGCGTCCAGCATCCCCATATCTCCAAAGCGATAGCGCCCGACGCGCCTGCCAACACGCCTGCCGACACATCGGCCGACATGCAGCCGGTGGCATCGCGCCGCGTGCCGATGACGCGCTCCAGCCAGCTCCTCGAGCAATGGAATCGCGGCATCGCCGACATGTTGGGCGCCCTGGAGCGGGAGAGCTTCGCCCCCGTCCTGTTGCGCTCGGTCACGCGCCTCATCCATGTCGATTTCCTGATGGTCTTTGCCTATCGCGGCGCCGGCCGGCCGATCGCGCTTGGCGACACGCTGCCCGAGCCGCAGCGCGAGGTGGTCATCAATGCCTATTGCAACGCACCTTATGTGCTCGACCCCTTCTTTCAGAAGGTGGCGGCGGGGGCGCAATCGGGCTGCTACCGCCTGCGCGACATTGCACCCGACCGCTTCCGGCAGAGCGAATATTTCCGCACCCATTACAGCCTGACCGGCATCCGCGAAGAAGTCGGCTTCTACTTCCCCTTGGGCGATGCGACGGGCGTCTTGTCGCTCGCCCGCTGGGAAGCAAGCCCCGCTCTGGGGCGCACCGACATGGATCTCCTCGAAGCGCTCGCTCCCGCGATCTCCGGCCTTGCCGCCAGGCATTGGGCGAATGTCTCGGCACCGGCGAGCCTCGTGCGCCCGCGCGGCCGTGATTCCGCCCCCATGAGCTCGCCGCACGTCAACGCCGCCCTGACCGAGTTCGGCGCCAAGCAGCTTTCCGAGCGCGAGCGGCAGATCGTCTCGCTCATCCTTCAGGGCCATTCCACCGGCTCGGTCGCCCATCTCCTCGATATCTCCGCCGGAACGGTGAAAGTGCACCGCAAAAACATCTACCGGAAATTGGGACTCTCCACCCAGG
>CAZUAL010000439.1:0-2858 GCA_964618305.1 uncultured Dongia sp.
GTGCCGGCGGAACGGGCCATCTGGCCACCCTTGCCGGGCTTCAGCTCGACATTGTGGATGATGGTGCCGACCGGGATTGACCGCAGCGGCATGGCGTTGCCGGGCTTCACGTCGACGCGCTCGCCGGCAATGACCTGGTCGCCGGCCTTGAGGCGTTGTGGCGCCAGGATGTAAGCGAGCTCGCCGTCCTCATACTTGATGAGGGCGATGAACGCCGTGCGGTTCGGATCGTATTCCAGGCGCTCGACCGTCGCTGCAACATCGAACTTGTTGCGCTTGAAATCGATGATGCGGTAGCGGCGCTTGTGACCGCCACCCGTGCGGAAGGCCGTGATGCGACCGTAGTTGTTGCGACCACCCGACTTCTTCAGACCCTCGGTCAGAGCCTTCACCGGATCGCCCTTGTGGAGCTCGGTGCGGTTCACCAGCACCAGCTGGCGGCGGCCCGCGGAAGTCGGCTTGAATGTCTTCAAAGCCATGGCTTAGATCCCCGTCGTCACATCGATCTTGTGGCCCTCGGCGAGGGTCACGATCGCTTTCTTGAAATCCGGACGCTTGCCGGCACGGCCGCGCCACAGCTTCGACTTGCCTTCGACACGCACGGTGTTGACGGCATCGACCTTCACCTTGAAGACGCCTTCGACCGCAGCCTTGATTTCAGGCTTGCTGACATCGAGCGGCACCCGGAAGGTGACCTGATTGTGCTCCGACCCCATGGTCGACTTTTCGGTCACATGGGGACGGCGAATGATCTCGAGCATTTCGGCTTCCGAGAGCTTCACCTTCGGCGTGACCATCTTACGTGCGCGGCTCATTTCAGGCGCTCCACCAGATGTTGCACGGCGTCCTTGGTGAGAACCAAGGTGTCGCGGCGCAGGATGTCATAGACGTTGGCGCCCTGCTGCGGCAGCACGTCGACGTTGGGGATATTGCGCGCGGCGCGGGCAAATCCTTCGGTGACGGCCGGCCCCTCGATGAGCAGGACCGACTTCCAGCCAAGGGCGGTGAACTTCTTCGCCACGTCCTTGGTCTTAGTGTCGGCGCCGACGCCGTCGAGAACGATCAGCTTGCCTTCCTTGGCCTTGGCCGAGAGGGCGGTCTTGAGGCCGAGCGTACGGACCTTCTTCGGCAGGTCATGGGCATGGCTGCGCACGACGGGGCCGAAAATGGTCGCACCGCCGCGGAACTGCGGCGAGCGCAGCGAACCCTGACGGGCGCGGCCGGTACCCTTCTGCGAGTACGGCTTCTTGGTGGTGCCGGAAACGTCGCCGATTTCCTTGGTCTTGTGGTTGCCGGAGCGGCGCTTGGCCAGCTGCCAGTTGACCACGCGAGCGAGGATATCCTTGCGGACCGGGCGCGCGAAGATGTCGTTGAACGTGGTGTCGTCCAACTCGATCTCGCCCTTCGGCTTGTTGTTGATGTCGATGACCTTGAGCTTCATGATTTCCTCACTCCGCCGCTTCGGCCTTGGCCTTGAGGGCGGCCGGGAACGGCGCCTCCTTCGGCAGCGGCCGCTTCTTGGCGTCCTTAATGAGGACATAGGAGCCCTCGTGGCCCGGGACCGCGCCCTTGACCATGACGATGCCGAGCGCCGGATCGGTGCCGATCACCTTCAGGTTCTGCGTGGTGACCCGCTCGTCGCCCAAATGGCCGGCCATCTTCTTGCCCGGGAAGGTACGGCCCGGATCCTGGCGGTTACCGGTCGAACCGTGGCTGCGGTGCGAGACCGAGACACCGTGCGACGCACGCAGACCACCGAAGTTCCAGCGCTTCATGGAGCCCGCGAAGCCCTTGCCGATGGTGGTGCCGGTCACGTCAACGAACTGGCCCGTCACGAAATGGTCGGCCGAAAGCTCGGCACCCACTTCAAGGAGCGCGTCCTTGGCAACACGGAATTCAGCAAGCTTCTGCTTCGGCTCGACCTTCGCGCCGGCGAAGTGGCCACGCTGGGCCTTCGAGACGTTCTTTACTTTCGCCTTGCCGAGACCGAGCTGAACGGCGTTGTAGCCATTCTTCTCTTCAGTCCGGACGGCGACGACCTGGCAACCAGTGACCTTCAACAAGGTCACGGGCACGTGCGCGCCATCTTCGGCGAAGACGCGGGTCATGCCCAACTTCTGGGCGATGAGGCCGGTTCGCATAGGTGCCCCTCCTCTTAATTCTTCAACTTGATCTCGACGTCCACGCCGGCGGCGAGGTCGAGCTTCATCAGCGCGTCCACCGTCTGCGGGGTCGGATCGACGATATCGAGCAACCGCTTATGGGTGCGGATCTCGAACTGCTCGCGGCTCTTCTTATCGACGTGCGGCGAACGGTTGACGGTGAAACGCTCGATGCGGGTCGGCAGCGGAATGGGGCCGCGGACCTGGGCGCCCGTGCGCTTCGCCGTGGAAACGATCTCGTTGGTCGACTGGTCGAGCACACGATGATCGAACGCCTTCAGGCGAATACGGATGTTTTGGCTTTCCATCTTCTGGATCCTTTGAGCCTTAAGGCCTTACTCGATGATCTTGGCGACGACGCCGGCGCCGACGGTGCGGCCGCCTTCGCGGATGGCGAAGCGCAGGCCCTCTTCCATGGCGATCGGCACGATCAGTTCGACATCGACCGTCACGTTGTCGCCAGGCATCACCATCTCCGTGCCCGCCGGAAGCGTCACGATGCCCGTCACGTCCGTCGTCCGGAAGTAGAACTGCGGACGGTAGTTGGTGAAGAACGGCGTGTGACGGCCACCCTCTTCCTTGGTGAGGATGTAAGCCTCAGCCTTGAACTTGGTGTGCGGCTTGACGGAGCCGGGCTTGCACAGCACCTGGCCGCGCTCGACTTCCTCGCGCTTGGTGCCGCGCAGCAGCGCGCCG
>CAZUAL010000440.1:0-447 GCA_964618305.1 uncultured Dongia sp.
GAGCCCCTCCGGGAAGCCGATCGCATCGATGCGATGCGAGGCATAGGTGAAGTGCGACTGCACGGTGATCGTTTCGCCGGTGTCGCGAACAACGACGGCCAGATCGCCCGCCCGCTTTTCGAGCCGGATGTCGGCGACCGACAGGCCTTCCAGAATCAGGGTATCGACACGTCCGGAGGAAGCGTCGTTGTTGTCGATGACATCATTGCCGCCGCCGCGCCGGAACACATAGGTATCGCTGCCGGCGCCACCGGTCAGCAGATCGTTGCCGGCGCCGCCGTCTAGTGTGTCATTGCCGGTCAAGCCCGTCAGCGAGTCGTCGCCGGCACCGCCGCCGAGCACGTCATCGCCGTCCCAGCCGGCCAAGGTGTCGTTGCCGGCAGCACCGTACAGGACATCGTTGCCATTTCCGCCATCCAGCAGGTCGTCGCCGACGTTGCCCGTGAG
>CAZUAL010000440.1:457-2857 GCA_964618305.1 uncultured Dongia sp.
CCGGTCCGCTGCCAAGGGCCAGGAGCGAATCGTTGCCTTGAAAGCCCATGTAAACGGCGACCTTGTTTTCGATCGTCGTCTTGTCCCAGGTCGTGCCGTCCGAAAACACGAGAGCGTCGAGCTTGTAGCCATCGCTCTCGAAGTAGTCCACCACCCGTACCGATTCGCCAGTGTCCTTGATGACGATCTTGAGGCCATAGGCCATCGACGTCGAGCCGGCCGGTTTCTCAAGGCGCTCCAGACGGATATCGCCAGGCGTGAGGCCTTCAAGGACGAGCGTGTCGATGCCTTCCGGGAAGAAGTCGTTGACCGATATCGCATCCTGCCCGGAACCCCGTCGGAAATAGTACGTATCGTTTCCGCCTGCCCCGGTCATGTAATCGTTGCCGGTGCCTCCATCGAACGTATCGTTCCCGGCACCACCAAACAATTGATCATTTCCGCCATTCCCGTACAGCATGTCGTTGCCGTCACCGCCATCGAGCACGTCGTCCGCAGCGCTGCCGGCCAACGTATCGTTTCCACCATTGCCATAAACGTGCGTCCAGACCTCGGCCAGAATCGGCGAGAGCGCATCGTCGCCATTCGAGCCCTGTATGGTGCGAAGATCTCCGCTGATGCTTGCGCCATCGGCGAACGCGATCGAATCGATGCGGCTCTTTTCCTCCAGGAAGGAGTCCTTGACGGTGACGGATTCGCCCGTCGGGTTGATACGGATGACGAGATCGTTGGTGTTCTGCCTTGCGATGACAGCCTCCGACAGATTGATCCCCTCAAGAACCAAAGTGTCGGCCCTGAACGAACTGACGTCGTCGTTCACGATGGTGTCGTTGCCGTCGCCTTTGCTGAACCGGTAGGTGTCGTTTCCTGCGCCACCGTTGAGCGCATCGTCCCCCGTGCCGCCGCGCAAGGTGTCGTTGCCGGCGCCGCCGTTCAGCACGTCGTTGCCGGCGCCGCCGTTAAGCAGGTCGTTACCCTCGGCGCCCTGCAAGGTATCGTTCCCGCCGCCCCCGGAGAGGCGGTCGTTGCCGATCCAGCCGACGAGCACGTTGGCGTCGCCGCCGCCAACAGCCGTCCGGTTTCCGGAAAAGTCCGCATAGTCGATCATCACGCCGCTACCTTGCGATTCGATCATGTCGGCAAATGACCGACGCTCGCCGCCCGCCTCGAAATACTCCACGTCACCATTCATGCCATTGACGACCGCCAGCTTGTCATTGGCGCCGTATTCCAGCAGCAGCATGCCGCCACCCGCATTCGTCGCCTTGATGTCGTTCAGGCTCAGGCCGTCAAAGCGCGCGACATCGGTGCCGCCGGTATCGGTGATCGATTCGATGGCACCATCCGCCGCCGGCGATCCGTCTCCGGAACGGAACACATAGGTATCGTTGCCGTCGCCGCCCGTAAGCGCGTCGGTGCCGGTGCCACCGGTCAGCACATCGTTGCCCTCGTCGCCCCAGAGCCCGTCGGAGCCAGCGCCCCCCAGCAGCACATCGTTGTCGTGGTTGCCATGCAGAGTATCGTTGCCCTCGCCACCGTTCAGGAGATCGTCTTTCCCGTCGCCGAATAGCACGTCATTGCCGGCACCGCCGTCGAGCGTGTCCTTGCCGTGATACTGGGCATCGAGCTGACTGGCGTCGCCTTCGAGATAGTCGTCGCCCGCGCCGCCCGAAAGCGCATCATTGCCGCCCCAGCCCCACAGCGAATCATTGCCCGCCTCGCCATAAAGCGCGTCACTACCGTGGTACTGCCCCTCGACCGTCTCGTCTTCACCGAGCAGTTCATCGTCGCCGTCTCCTCCCCGGAGTTCGTCGCCATCGCCGCCGCCCAGGACAATGTCGTTCCCCGCGCCGCCATCCAGGCTGTCGGCGCCATGAATCGCTTCCGGCGTCAGGTAGTCGTCGCCGACCAGGGTGTCATTGCCGTCGCCACCGTTGATGATGTCGTCGCGGCCGTTGCCTTCGATGTAGTCGTCTCCCGCGCCGCCATCGAGAATGTCGCGACCGTGATGTTCCCCGGCGAGGCCGACGCGGATGAGGCGGGCGCTCTCGGTTTCGCCTTGCGGCCCTTCGCCGGCGTCCCAGTTGAAGTCGCCGAAGAGCTGGTCGTTCCCTGCCCCGCCGTCAATGATGTCGTCGTCGTGACCGCCGATCCCCCAGTCGTTGCCGCTGCCGAGGTCGAGCCGGTCCCGGCCGTAGTCGCCCAGGGCGATATCGTCGCCGGCTCCGGTGAAGATCAGGTCGGCACCGCCGTCATCCCCTGCCGTTTCGGGCAGCCAGGCGAGGCGGTCGTAGCGCGCTTCGGTGCCGCTTTCGTCGAAGCGGACGTAGAGGGTGCTCCGGCCGTCGCGCCGGTCGAGCACGAAGCCGGGATCGTAGGCCCACGGGGCGCCGCCGATGT
>CAZUAL010000441.1:0-2853 GCA_964618305.1 uncultured Dongia sp.
CCTCAAGGTTGATGCCGCCGAAGGTGGGCTCGAGGCTGGCGATGATATCGACCAGCTTGTCGGGATCGGTCTCGTTGATCTCGATGTCGAAGACGTCGATGTCGGCGAATTTCTTGAAGAGGACGGCCTTGCCCTCCATCACCGGCTTGGCGGCCAACGGGCCGATGGCGCCAAGGCCCAGCACGGCGGTGCCGTTGGTCACCACGGCGATGAGGTTGGAGCGGCTGGTATATTCCGCGGCGACACGCGCGTCCGCCGCGATTGCTTCGGAAGCCGCGGCGACACCGGGGGAATAGGCCAGCGCCAGGTCGCGCTGGTTGGCGAGCGGCTTGGTCGCGGCGATGGCGATCTTTCCCGGTTTCGGGCGCCGATGATATTCGAGCGCGCCTTCCCTGATGCTGTCGTCCGCCATTCCCGCCCTCTGGAAATACCCATTGCTGCGCCCGTTCGGCGCGGGCGCGTTCGTTAATTGGCCGGGATTATAGCCAAGGGGCGCGGCGATGCCACTTAAAGAGGGTGGCGTGCGAGATTTTTTGGGTGTCGATTCATGGAGATAGCGGGCCCTTTGACGGGCCTCGCCAACTTTCGAATGGTGCGGTCGAGAAGACTCGAACTTCCACGGGTTGCCCCACAGCGACCTCAACGCTGCGCGTCTACCAATTCCGCCACGACCGCATTACTGATGGCGAAGGATCACGAGAACCCTTGCCAGACAGCGCGGCGGGGAATAGCAAATCGGCACGACCGGATCAAGCAAACAAAAAACGCAGTTATTTTAAGGACTTGGCGTGACAGAAATCGACGAAATTGCTTGGCGCGTGAGCGATGCGCCCGTTCCCTACCCGGAAGCGGTCGCTTTCATGGAGGAACGCGCCCGGGAAATCCGCGCCGGCACCGCCCCGGAGACGATCTGGCTCCTTGAACATCCACCGCTCTACACCGCCGGCACCAGCGCCAAGGCGGGCGATCTCCTCAGCCCCGGCCGTTTCCCGGTCTTTGAGACGGGTCGCGGCGGGCAATACACCTATCATGGGCCGGGACAGCGCGTGATCTACGTGATGCTGGACGTGAAGAAGCGCGGCGCCGATGTCCGCAGGTTCGTCCGGGACCTTGAGGAATGGGTGATCCGCACACTCGCCCGCTTCAACGTGAAGGCAGAGCGGCGCGAGGGACGCGTCGGCCTTTGGGTCGCGGAAGGCGGGCGCGAGGACAAGATTGCCGCCATCGGCATCCGCCTGCGCCATTGGGTGAGCTTTCACGGCATCAGCATCAATGTCGACCCAGACCTCGCGCATTTCGGCGGCATCGTGCCCTGTGGCATCACCGACAGCGCCGCGACACCCTTCGGTGTCACCTCGCTCGCCAAGCTCGGCCAGATGGTGACCATGCCGGAAGTCGACATGGCCCTCAAAGCGGCATTTCACGAGGTTTTCGGCGGCTAGATCCGCGCGACTCTTCGCCGCGGCACGATTCGCCACAGAGGTGTCGGACCCTCGGCCGGTGTCTAATTGACCGCCAATATTCCCCCGCCAAGAGGGGACGCTGTGGATGGAGACGTGCCATGTGTCCGGAGAAATTTCCCCCGGGACGAGCCGCATCCGGCGGGTCGCTCGGTACCATGCTCATCTATCTCGATCTGCGTCCCGAGATCGTCGAGGACCGCTGCGGCGCCGAAAGGCTGCAGGACGCAATGAACCATTGCCTCGCCTGTCCGACGCATGTCACCTGTGCGCATTGGGTGGCTGACGGGGCGCGCCGGCAGGATGCCTGGCACGGATTCTGTCCCAACGCCGATATGCTGCTTTCGGCCCAGACGCCCCGTCCGCGCAAGCGGTAGGCGGCTCAGATCGCGCCGCGGCTCCCGCCGCCGTCGATGCGGAAGAAGGCGCCGGTGGTAAAGGCCGATGGCTGTCCGCACAGGAAGGCGACCATCGCGCCGAATTCAGCGGGCTCCCCATAGCGGCCGAGCGGAATGCCCTCCGCCATCTCGGCGGCAACATCCGCTTGTGTCCGACCGTTCCGCTTGGCGCTCACCGCATCGAGCGTGTGCGTCCGCTCGGTCGCGAAGGTTCCGGGCGCCACGGTGTTGACGGTGACACCCTTGCCGGCGAGTTCGTCCGAGAGGGACTTGAGATAGCCTTGCAGGCCCGCCCGCAAGGCATTGGAATAGACAAGGCCCGGGATTGGCTCCTGCACGCTGGTCGAGGCGATGGAGACGATGCGCCCCCAGCCCCGCGCCGCCATGCCCCGCGCCAGGTGCGCGCTGAGGTCGATCTGGTTGAGGAACATCGCCTCGAATTGCTGCGTCCAGGCCGAGCGGTCGACAGTACCGGCCTTAACCGGCGGCGGTGGCGGCGAGTTGAGCACAAGGATGTCGTAGCCATCGGCATCGGCGAGCAGGGCCGATAGGTCCTGCGCCTTGCCGAGATCCGCGACGAAGGACTTGGCCTTGCCGCCCCTGGCCGTGATTTCCGCCACGCGTTGGCCGAGCTTGTCAGCGCTTCTGGCGAGAAGAGTGACCGATACCCCTTCGGCCGCCAGGGCCGCGGCCGTCGCCGCCCCCAGCCCTTGGCTGGCACCCAGCACCAGGGCGCGCTTGCCGGCTATCCCGAGATCCATGTCACGCTCTCCGACGCTTGTTGTTCAGGCGTCGGATGTTTGCGTGAAATCGCCCGGTATGTCCCCTGAGAAATCCGCGACCGCCACATTCGCCACGCGCGCGGCTTTGGGACCATGGCGGCAGGCTTCGATCATGTCATCGACCTTGTCGGCCGGCCCCGCGAACAAGGCCTCCACCGAACCGTCCAGGCGGTTGCGGACCCAGCCCATGAGGCCGCGCGCCGAAGCCTGCTC
>CAZUAL010000442.1:0-2829 GCA_964618305.1 uncultured Dongia sp.
CCGAATAGGGGAGCAATAACAATGGAGCACCTCCGCATCCGGGCCAATGGCGCGGCGTTTCATGTCGCGCGCACGGGCCAGGGCCGGCCGCTACTGCTCCTGCACGGCTGGCCGGAATTCTGGCTGTCCTGGGAGCCCGTCATGCAGCGATTGGCCGATCGCTTCACGCTATACGCGCCCGACCTGCGGGGTTTCGGCGACAGCGACAAGCCGGACGGCCCGTTCGGACCCGACCAGCAGGCCTCCGACATGCTGGCGCTGATGAATGCGCTCGATCTCGGCAAGGCCGGCATCGTCGGCCATGACGTCGGCGGCGCGCTGATGCAGCCGCTGGCGCGCAACGCACCGGAGCGCATCGCGGGACTTTTCTTCTTCGACTTCGTCTATCCCGGCATCGGCCCGCGGATGGCCGAGCCGGACCGGCTGAACAACATCTGGTATCAATCCTTCCACCAGATGGAGATGGCCCCTGCCCTCGTCGGCGCCACGCGCGAGAGTTGCCGTACCTACATCTCCCATTTCCTGAGGTCCTGGTCGCATCGCAAGGACGCGTTCGACGACGTCATTGAATCCTTCACCGACAACTTCCTCAGTCCCGGCAATCTGGCGGGCGGCTTTGCGCATTATCGCGCGGCGCATGCGGGCCGCGTGAAGATGATGAAGGGCGAAGCACCGGTGCTTGCCCAAATCCGCGTGCCGACCTGCGTGCGCTGGGCCGAGCACGATCCGCTATTTCCGTATGCGTGGACCGACCGGCTCGGCGAAACGTTCGTCGATCTCGACCTCGCGATGTTCGCAGGCGTCGGACACTTCCCGCACCGGGAAGATCCGGATCGCGCCGCGCGCGAAATCGCGAGCTTCTTCGGGCGCATCGGCTGGGGCTGAAAGGTGGGACCGCCGGACGCGACAAACACCGGCGGCCCCGTGCCGCTTCATTGAAATTCCGGCCGGGAAGTGCGGCTTCGCCGAGCCGGAGGGAGCGACGCTGCGACCGTAGCGGCCGCGGCGGATAGCGCAACGCGATCCCGATTTTAACCTAACCGGTCAAGGTTACTCAGGGCAGGAACCCACCTGCGCGGAACTTCAGTCCTTGGCTTTCCTGGTTTTCTTCTCGTCCTTTTCCTTCCTGCTGTCCTTGCCGTTGCGGCGATTGGTAAATCGCGCATTCCCGAGGCCGGTCCCGATGGTGAGCACGCCCCAGCGTTCGGCATCCTGCATGAAGGGAACTTCCGCGAGCCCCTGCACCACGCCGTCATTGTGCATGACGACGGCCGTGTCGTGATCGCCGATCTCGGGGATGCCCTCGATCAGGCTTGCCGGCAGGTTGAACTTGCTGCTCTCCCAATTGCCCGGAAGGTTCTGCGCGCCCTTGGCGATCGAACCATCCTCGTTGATGACGCCAGGGCAGGAGACACCGATGAACGGCGCGAGTTTCAACCCTTCCTCCTCCGCCTCGGCGATCAGACCTTTAAGCATCTTCACCAGCCGCTTCACCGCGCCCTCGCGCGTCGGCTCGTCGTCGGCATGACGCCACAATTCCGACTTCCAGACAGCAGCCTTCGATAGATCCTTCGCCTTCTTCCAGCCGGTCTCGACCACACCGCACCGGATATTGGTGCCGCCGATATCGACGGCAAGAATGCTGTCATGCGCTTCGAAGATCCATGACGGTGCCAGATGCAGCGCCCCTATCAAGCCGGCTTCATCCGGATGAAACCGGATTGGCACCAGGTCGACGTCGAAATCTTCCGATTTCAGGATGATCTCGGTACGCGCGATCGCAAGCTCGCCCAGACGGCTTTGGCGAAAGCCGCCGCCGACCACGATGCACTCGGTCTTGGCCCAGGCCTTCGTCTTCAGGAAGCGCCGGGTGACATAGGAAAGCTCTTGTGCAAATTCCTCGATCGCGCTGTGCACGACCGCCGAGGCCTCGACGTCATCGCCGACCAGCATGGCATCCAGCGTCTTCTTGCTGATTTCGTCGGAGGGCTCCTCGCCGAACGGATCCGCACCGCTCTTGCGCAGCGGCTTGCGCCAGCCATCGAGGATCTTGCGGAAAGCGCCCTTGCTGGCGCGGTCGCCGAGAAAACCCTCCTCGTCCTTCAGTTCGATGTTGAAACTGTCGATGTCGACCGAAGGCAGGCGAGAGGCGCCGTGACCCGCAATACCCGTGGTAGAAATGACGTCCTCAGCCATGTATCCCTGCCCTCGTGCTGCCTGCCCGGCGACAACGGCGACGGAACCGGTTGGTTTCATGGGACTGGATTGCCGGCCGGTAGCGTTCGAGGGACACCGCCCGGCCGGCCGACGGACGCCGATCCCGCGGACATTTCGGGCCAAATCCTTCAAATCCGGCGGGTTTTCGGGGCTATTTGCCTTGACTCCGGGGGATTTCGGGCTATAAAGCCCGGCATTCGGCGCGGGAATTCCTGCGCCGCTCGTTTTTGCGCGAAAATTGCGGGGATCGCTCTCCGCCGCGCGGAACACGTACCCATAACCGACTGAACAAGAAGCCGGCCCGGGCAAAATGCCTGAGGACGGGATCGAACACGAAGGAATAAAACGATGTTCGCAGTCATCAAGACCGGCGGCCGGCAATACCGTGTCGTTCCGAATGATGTACTCGAGATAGGCAAGATCGAAGGCGAAGTCGGCACGATCGTGCAGCTTGGCGAAGTCCTGGTGGTCGGCGGCGATACGCCGGTGCTGGGCGCGCCCACGGTGGCAGGTGCTTCCGTCGCGGCTGAAGTGCTGGATCACAAGCGCGGCCCCAAGGTCATCGCCTTCAAGAAGCGCCGCCGCAAGAATTCGCGCCGCAAGCGCGGATAC
>CAZUAL010000443.1:0-2823 GCA_964618305.1 uncultured Dongia sp.
GTACGATGCCGTCGGCCGATCGCTTGAACGAAGCACCGGTCGGGCAGACCGTGACGCAATCCGGCTTCTCGCAATGGAGGCAGGATTTCGGAAAGTGAACCGTCCTGCCGCCGGGGCCTTCGCCCGCTTCGAAGGTATGGATCCGGTTGAACCAGACACCGCTTGGCTTCTCGCCAAACGCGTCGAAGTCGGTGAGCGGCGCCATGTGCCCGCCTGCATTCCATTCCTTGCAATTGACGGCGCAGGCATGACAACCAACACAGATGTCGAGATCGATCACCAGACCCAGACGACGCGCTGCCGGCTGTGCGGGTAGGGAGGTCATTCAGCTGCTCCCTTGCGCATGCTGGCACCGTAGCGGATGGTCCGGTCCGGCTCCTTGCCCCGCCGGGGCTGCGGCGCAAAGCTTGGTTCCGTCGCGCCAGCCTCATGAGCGGCGCACTTGCGCAGGCGGACCTTCAAGTCGAACCAGGCCGCCTGACCCGTGATCGGATCGGAATTTGTATAGCGGTAGCCATCTTCGCGCGCCGGGAGCAACTCGCTGATGACGTGGTTGAGCAGGAAGCCTGACTTCGCTTCCGGCGCTTCCGGCACGAGGTTCCAGGCGCCCTTGCGCTTGCCGATGGCATTCCACGTCCAGACTGTGCCGGCATGGACGCCGTCCATGATCTTCAACTCGGCCTTGACGCGGCCGTGCGTGCTTTCAATCCACACCCAGTCACCGTCGGCAAGCGCAAGCTGGCTGGCCGTCTCACGATGGACGAAGAGCGGGTTCCGCGCCTGCAACTGGCGCAGCCACACATTCTGGGTGCCCCAGGAATGGTACATATGCATCGGCCGCTGCGTCAGCGCGTGCAGCGGGTAACCGGCATCGGTCTCTGCCTCGCCGAAGGGCGGATACCAGACAGGCAAGGGTTCAGCATACTGCTTTAGGCGTGCGCGATCCCAATCATTGGATGGCTGCTTGTTGCCGAAGCCCTCGGCAGCCAACTGCAGGCGGCGCATCGGCTCGGAGTAGATCTGCAGAATCATGGGGTCCGGATTGTCGATCAGGCCGCGCGCTGTTGCCCACTTCAAATAGTCGAGATTGCCGAACCGCTTGAAACGTGCATCCTCCGGTATCTCCATCTTGTGGAAACAGCCATCCGCAATATAGCGGTCGATCTGCTCCGGATTCGGTTTGCCGCGGCCTTCTTCTGTGCCATCGCCGCGGAAGCCGCTCAGCATACCGATGCCGGGTTTGCGTTCATGCTTCAGGATGTAGTCTTTGAGACCGCCGGGATAGAGCGCGGTGCCGTCTTCGGACACCAGGCCGGGCAGCTTCAAGCGGGTGCCGATGTCGAGCAGTACATCCTGGAAGGGCCTGACGTCGCGATCCGGCTTGATCACGGGCTGGCGGATGGCGTCGCCGGCCGCGTCTGCATGACTGATCGGCCGGTCGAGCAGCGAAATGCAGTCCCACCGCTCAAGATAGGTCGTATCTGGCAAGATCAGGTCGGCGAAGGCGACCGTCTCGGAATAGTAGGCGTCACTGTAGATGATGAAGGGAATCCGGTATTCGCCGGTTGCTGGATCCTTGTCCGTCAGCATCTCCATCGTGCCGGCGGTATTCATCGACGAATTCCACGCCATGTTCGCCATGTAGAGGAACAGCGTGTCGATCGGATATGGATCGCCCTTCCAGGCATTGTGGATGACCATGTGCATCAGGCCATGAAGGGCGAGCGGTGCCTCCCATGAATAGGCCTTGTCGATGCGCAGGGGATTGCCGGCAGCGTCGACCAGGAGGTCCTTCGGCCCCTGCGGAAAGCCGAGCGGCATGCCGGCCAGCGGCTGGTTCGGGCCAACCATCGGCGAAGGCGTCGGGCCGGAGCCGGGGACGCGCGGGAAAGGCGGCTTGTATCGCCAGCCACCCGGGCAATCGATGCTGCCCAGGAGGATCTGCAGAATGTGAATGGCGCGGCAGGTTTGGAAACCGTTTGAATGGGCGGAGACACCGCGCATTCCGTGCATCGACACCGGCCGCCCGACAAAGCTCTCATGCCGGCGGCCCGCCCAATCGGTCCAAGGCGTCTTGATCTCGATTGTTTTCTCGAACGCGACTTCGGCGAGTTCAGCTGCGATCCGGCGGATCGTCTCAGCGGATATGCCGATCTGCGCAGCCACGCGTTCCGGGGAATAGGCCTGATCCGAATAGCGGTGGACGAGGAGGTCGAGCACGGTCCGTGCTGCCCTGCCATCGGGCAGCGTGACGCTGCCGATCAGGTGTGGAGCGATCTCCGGTCGCAGCGCATCGACGAATTCGCCGCTCATTCGTTCCAGGCAAAGCGGGTCGCCTTCCTGATTCCGATAGATAAGGCCGTGCTCTTCGGTTCCCGGCGCATCGATTACAAGCCAAGGTGCATTCGTGTAGCGAACCAGGAACTCAAGATCGATCTTGTCGTTCCGCAGCAATTCGTGAATGAGCGACAAGACGAACAATCCGTCCGTGCCCGGCTTGATGCCGATCCATTCGTCTGCGATAGCGGAGTAGCCGGTGCGGATCGGATTGACGGATACGAATTTGGCGCGGTTCTCGCCTTCGCGGCTCTTGAGCTGACCGAGACCGATCTTGATCGGGTTGCTGTCGTGATCTTCGGCGACGCCGAACATAAGAAAATACTTCGTCCGCTCCCAATCCGGCTCGCCGAATTCCCAGAAGGCGCCGCCGAGAGTATAGAGGCCGGCTGCGGCCATGTTGACGGAACAGAAGCCGCCATGCGCGGCGAAATTCGGGGTTCCGAATTTGGACGCCCACCAGCCGGTCAATGCCTGGCTCTGGTC
>CAZUAL010000444.1:0-2811 GCA_964618305.1 uncultured Dongia sp.
CACATGCGCGGTGGCCTTGCGCTGGGCGTCGAACAGCGAGCGCGCCGAGGACCAGGATGATTGGTTCGAGATGACCAAGAGTCTCGACGGCCTGCCGGACATCTGGGACCTGACGGTCAACGATTACAGCATCGAGATGGGACCATCGCGCTTCGTCAAGGAAGGCAGCCTGGAAGACAAGGTGCGCGCGGTGAGAGAAATCGTGAGCGGGCCGGTCGTCACGGTCGGACGCTACACCTCGCCGGAATCAATGCTGCGCCTCGTCAAATCCGGCACCGCCGACTTCATCGGCGCGGCGCGGCCGTCGATCGCCGACCCGTTCCTCCCCAAAAAGATCGAGGAGGGACGGATCGACGACATCCGCGAATGCATCGGCTGCAACATCTGCATCACCGGCGACATGACGATCACGCCGATCCGCTGCACGCAGAACCCGACCATGGGCGAAGAATGGCGCAAGGGCTGGCACCCGGAAATCATCGCGCCGAAGGCGTCAGACGACCGCATCCTGATCGTCGGCGCCGGGCCATCCGGGCTTGAAGCGGCGCGCGCCCTGGGCCTGCGCGGCTACGAGGTGGCGCTGGCTGAAGGCTCGACCGAACTCGGTGGCCGCGTGAACAAGGAATCGCGCCTCCCCGGCCTCTCCGCCTGGGGCCGCGTGCGCGACTATCGCCTGGGCCAGATCGGCAAGATGAATAATGTCGACACCTATCTCGACAGCCGCATGGACGTCGCCAGCATCCTTGAACAGGGCTTCGAGCGGGTCGTGCTCGCAACCGGCAGCCATTGGCGCAAGGACGGGGTGGGGCGCAGCCATCCCCGGGCCATTCCAGGCCTCGATGCCGCCAACGTCTTTTCGCCCGACGACATCATGGAAGGCCGCCTGCCCCCGTCCGGCACGGTGCTGGTCTATGACGACGATCTTTTCTATCTCGCGGGAGTCCTCTGCGAACGCCTCGTCAAGGCGGGCCTCAGCGTCATCTATGTGACGACAGCCGATGCCGCCTCGAGCTGGACCGGCAACACGCTGGAGCTCATCTTCATCAACAAGCGCCTGCGCGAACTCGGCGTGCGGGTCATCCCCTCGCATGATCTCGTCGCGGTGAAGGATGGTGTCGCCCAGCTCGACCATGCCTATGGCGAGAAGCCGCATTTCATCGCCATTGATGTCATCGTGCCGGTCACGGCGCGCCTGCCGGAAGAGGCGCTCTACCACGCGCTCATGGCAAACCCGGAAGCCTTGAAGGATGCCGGCATCAAATCGGTGACCCGGATCGGCGATTGCCTGGCACCCGGCATCATCGCCCAGGCCGTCTATAGCGGCCACCGCTATGCCCGCGAACTCGATGCCGGCGACCTCGGCGAAGTCAAGTTTCGCCGCCCGCTGCCCATCATGGCGACGACGTAAAGCCCTTCGCCCCTAAGGGGGTGAGGGGGCTCACTCCGACGAGATGCGGGCACCCACATGCGGCATGTGTTCGCCGCGCGGGTCGAGTTCCGGGGCGCCGTAGGCGCCTTGTACGGCGGGGACGGCCACGAAGTTGCTCTGTTCTTCCGGCGTCTTGGCGCGGCGCCGCAGCACGCGGTAGAGCGCGAAGGCCGCGATGAGCGCATAGCCCCCGCCGAGGAAAAGGAAGAGCCCATGCGGCCCCAGCGTGCTCATGGCAATGCCGGCCAGCGACGGCCCGGCCGAGGCGCCGAGGCCCCAGGCAAAGAGCAGGCCCGATGAGGCCGCCACGAACTCCTTCTTCGCCACATAATCGCTGGTCTGCCCGATCCCCAGCGCATAGAGCGGCGACTGGAAGGCGGAGAGCAGGAAGAAGAGGACGAGCAGGAACATGTAGGGAAGCTCGGGTGTGGCGAAGATGATGAGGCAAAGCAGCGCCGAGGCCGCGACCGTGCCGATGATGATGGGGCGCCTGCCATGGACGTCCGCCGCATGGCCGATCGGAAATTGCGAGAGCAGCACGGCGATGGTGCCGACCAGAATGAGCAGCGAAAGCTCCTTCTCGCCCATCGCCAGCCCATCAATATAGGCCGGCAGCAGGCCGTAGAGCGAGCCGTTGAGGAAGCCTGCGCCGAAGCAGCAGACCACGCCGAGGGGCGACGCCTTGAAGAGGCGCGGGATCGAGAGATGTGCGTGCTCGGCGATGATCGGATTGCCGATCTTGGTGAGGCCCAGCGGGATCATGGTGCTGGCGAGGCACAGGGTGCAAAGGGCGAACAGCAGGATGCCGGTCGGGTCGTCGATGTTGAGCAGCAGCGGCGAGATGCCGGAAGCCCCCCAGCTCACCGCCGTGTAGATCGCGAAAATGCGGCTTCTGTTGTCGTCGGTCGACTTGTCGTTGAGCCAGGATTCGATGACCACGAATCCACCCGCAAGTGCAAAGCCGGCGATGGCGCGGAAGAAAATCCAGGCATAGGCGTCCTGGATGACGAGATGCAGCACCGTCGCATCCGCCGCCAGCACGACGAAGACCCCGAAGGAGCGGATATGGCCGACCCGCTTGATGATCCTTTGGCAGAACAGGGTCCCGCCCAGGAAGCCCACGAAATAGGCGGAAGCCGCGGCGCCGACGATGATCGACGAAACACCCCAGCGCGACAATTGGATGCCGATCAGGGGCATGAGGACGCCCAGCGCCGTTTCGATAAGCGTGATGCCGATCAGAACCGGCAGCACCGGTTGCATCGCCCGCCAAACGCCCTGAAGCATCAATCAACCCCGCCGAGTTCGAATCTGGTACTGGTTGGAATGTAGCTGGCCCGGCTGGGGTTTGGCTAGGGACGGGTAACCTCGATCGTCATCCC
>CAZUAL010000445.1:0-2806 GCA_964618305.1 uncultured Dongia sp.
ACGCTGCGTAGGCCGAGGGCTATATGCGCGTCATTGATCTTGAAGCCGTCGAGCACCGCAGTCGTCGCCACGGCGCAGCCGGCATTGCGGAACTGATGCCGGCCGGCAAGACCGGGCGCCGGAAAGAGGCGCGGGCCACGCGCGTCGCTGAATCGCAGCGAGGTTTTGAGGTCCCCGTCACAGCGCCATTCCCGGCCGAAGCGATGCAGCGGGGCACCGAGTTCGGCAGCCTTGGCCTCGAACACCGCCATTGCCTCATCGGGTTGCGGTGAGATGACGGCGGGGCGGCCGCGCTTGATGATTCCGGCCTTGTTGGCGGCGATCTTGCCGAGCGTATCACCCAGGAACTGCATATGGTCGAAGGAGATTGGCATCAGAATGCTGGCAAGCGGCTGGTCGATGACATTGGTGGCATCGAACGTGCCGCCCAGGCCCGTCTCAAGCAGGACGATGTCGGCCGGCTCGCGCGAGAAGGCAAGGAAGGCGGCGGCGGTGGTAATCTCGAAAAAGGTGATCGGCGCGCCGCCATTGGCGCGCTCGCATTCCTCGAGCAGGGAAATCAGATGGTGCTCGTCGATGAGCTTGCCGGCGAGGCGGATGCGCTCGTGAAAGCGCACCAGATGCGGCGAGGTATAGACATGGACGCGGTATCCCGCCGCTTCCAGGATCGCCCGCAGATAGGCGATGACGGATCCCTTGCCGTTGGTGCCGGCCACATGCACGACGGGTGGCAGCTTGCGTTCGGGATGCCCGAGCGCCGCCAACAGGTGCTCGACCCGGCTCAGCTCCAGATCGATGATCTTGGGATGAAGCTTGTTGAGCCGGTCGAGAACGATATCGCTGGTAACGCTCACGCGGCGACCGGTTTCTTAGTCAGTAGCGCGATGATGCGGCCGATTTCCTCGCGCAAATCCTTGCGCGCGACCACCAGATCGATGATCCCGTGATCGAGCAGGTATTCCGCCCGCTGAAACCCTTCCGGCAGTTTCTCGCGGATGGTTTCCTCGATGACGCGCGCGCCGGCAAAGCCGATCTGCGCCCCGGGTTCGGAAATGTGGATGTCGCCCAACATGGCAAAGGAAGCGGAAACGCCACCCGTGGTCGGGTCGGTCAAGAGAACGATGAAGGGAAGCCCCGCCTCCTTGACCTGATCGACGGCTATCACCGAGCGCGGCATCTGCATCAAGGACAGAATACCCTCCTGCATGCGTGCGCCGCCCGAGGCGGGAACGGCAACGAGGCCGGCCTTGCGCTTCACGGCAAGTTCAGCCGCGGCGACAAGGCCTTCGCCCACGGCCATGCCCATGGAGCCGCCCATGAAATCGAAATTGAACGCAGCGACGACGGCATCGGTGCCGTTCATCGAGCCATAAGCGACGACGATCGCGTCCTGCTCCTCGGACTTCGCCTGCGCGTCCTTCAGGCGGTCGACATAGCGCTTGCGGTCCTTGAAGCGCAGCGGGTCAACGGCGACCTTGGGCAGTTCGATGCGCTCGTACTTGCCTTCGTCGAACATCAGTTCCAGCCGGCGTGCGACCCCGATACGCATGTGATGGCCGCAATGCGTGCAGACGCGCAGATTGGCGTCGAGCTCGCGGTGGAAGATCATCTGGCCGCAGGCGGGGCACTTGTCCCAAAGATTTTCCGGGACATCCGCCTTCTGCACCAGTTTGCGGATCTTCGGCCGAACGAAATTGGTTAGCCAGCTCATTCCTTGTTCTCCGTTCAGGCCCGTGCCGAGCGCACGCCGTCGGCCAGATTCTTGACCAGATCAAGCGCTGCGAGGGCCGCGCGCGGACCCGGCGTGCCATCCGGCCCGAGTTCCGCGGCAATCTTGTTGACGACGGCGGAACCGACCACGGCGGCGTCCGCCACCTTGGCGACAGAAGCCGCGCGCTCCGGCGTCGAGATGCCGAAGCCGACGGCAACCGGCAATGCCGTGTGGCGCTTCAGCCGCGTGACGGCCGTGCTGATGTCGGCATCGGTCGCCGAACGCGTGCCGGTAATGCCCATGATCGAGACGTAGTAGACGAAGCCCGACGTGTTTTGCAGCACAGACGGCAGGCGCACATCATCCGTCGTCGGTGTCGCCAGGCGGATGAAATTGATACCAGCCTTCATCGCCGGGATGCACAGTTCCGCATCCTCCTCGGGCGGCAGGTCGACGATGATGAGGCCGTCGACGCCCGCGCTGCCGGCATCGATCAGGAACTTGTCCACGCCATAGGAATAGATCGGGTTGTAATAGCCCATGAGGACGATCGGCGTCTTCTGATCCCTGGCGCGGAATTCGCGCACCAGGCTCAGCGTCTTCTTCATGTTCTGGCCGTTCTTCAGGGCCCTCAGCGACGAGGCCTGGATGGCCGGGCCGTCCGCCATCGGGTCGGAGAACGGCACGCCGAGTTCGATGATGTCGGCACCGGATTCCGGGAGGCCAAGGATAATCTCGCGCGACACTTCATAGGTCGGGTCGCCGGCGGTGACGAAAATGACCAATCCGGCACGCTTGGCCGCCTTCAATTCGGCGAAGCGCTGTTCGATACGCGTGCTCATATTTTTGTTCCCAGACGTTCCGCAACGGCAAAGATATCCTTGTCGCCCCGGCCGCACAGGTTCATGACGATGATCTGATCCTTGGCCCTCTGTGGCGCCAGCTTACACACGTGGGCCAATGCGTGGGCCGGTTCCAGCGCCGGGATGATGCCTTCGACCTTGGCGAGCAGCTGGAAGGCGTCGAGCGCTTCCTGGTCCGTCGCGGACACATACTTGACGCGCTTCATCTCGTGCAGCCAGGAATGCTCCGGGC
>CAZUAL010000446.1:0-2802 GCA_964618305.1 uncultured Dongia sp.
CAATTGTAGGCGGCGCGGCGCTGTTCGTCGTTCATGCCATGAACGATGGAGCCGACGGTGAGGCCGAGAAACTCGTAGACCTGGCCCATCCAGGTGGCGTCGCGCTTGGCGAGGTAATCGTTGACCGTCACCACATGGACGCCCTTGCCTTCAAGGGCGTTGAGATAGACCGGCAGGGTGGCAACCAGCGTCTTGCCTTCGCCGGTCTTCATTTCGGCGATCTTCCCCTGGTGGAGGACGATGCCGCCTTTGACCTGCACGTCGAAATGACGCTGGCCGAGCGTGCGCTTGGCTGACTCGCGCACGGTCGCGAAGGCATCGGGCAGGATGTCGTCCAGCGTCTCGCCCTTCTGGAGCCGGTCGCGCAGCCAGCCGGTGCGCGCCTTCAGATCGGCGTCGGAGAGGTCTTTGACCTGGGGTTCCAGGGCGTTGACCGCGGCGACCGTCCTGTCCAAGCTTTTGATGAAACGGTCATTCGCGGATCCGAAGACCCGCCTCGCCAACGCCGCGAACATGCTGAGAAACCCTTAAAATTCCGGAATCTGGTTGGGCAAGAGATAGGTCGCGGCCGTTCCCCTGTCAACTTGGGGTGAAGTACCGGAAATCCTTGACCTTTCCGCTTGTAAGCCAGGGCGCCGTTGGGCATAGTCCCCGGCGCCCGCGGCTTGGGCGGCCCGATGCGACCGCCGCTGGAAGGGCGTTTTCAGGCACCGAAGGATACCCCTAATCCCATGGCCAACCAGACTTTTCGCCGGGCCCTCGCGGCTGGCGCCCTCCTCGCCCCGCTCGCCCTGACCGTTCTTGGCGCGGCTCCCGCCCCGGCCCAGGAAAGCAGCGGCACGACCCAGCCGGCCCAACCCGGCCAACCGGACCCGAAGCTGGTCGTCGCCAAGCTCAACGGTACCGACATCACCCGGGCCGACATCATTGCCTCCGCTTCCGGTCTCGATCCGCAGATCCGCAACAATATCGACCAGTTCTTCCCACAGCTGCTCGACCGCTACATTTTCCTGAAGCTGGTCGCCGAGAAGGGCCGGGCTGACGGTCTCGACAAGGATCCCGAGGTCCAGAAGATGGTCGGGGATTCGGTCCGCCAGATCGAGGACAACGCCATCCGCCAGGTCTTCTTCAACAAGATGATCAAGGACAAGGTCACGGATGAGGCGGTCGAC
Organism: uncultured Dongia sp.; assembly: GCA_964618305.1. Taxonomy (GTDB): domain Bacteria; phylum Pseudomonadota; class Alphaproteobacteria; order Dongiales; family Dongiaceae; genus Dongia. The sequence goes on from CAZUAL010000446.1 coordinate 1,173, forward strand.
GCCCGCTACAACGAACTCAAGGCGAAGTTCGCCGAGGAAGTGAAGAAGATGCCGCCCGAGCGGGAAGTCGAGGCGAGCCACATCCTGGTCAAGAACGAGGACGAAGCCAAGGCGATCATCGCCGAGCTTGAGAAGGGCGCCGATTTCGGCCAGCTCGCCGTGGATAGGTCGATCGATCCCAGCGCCAAGGGCAACAAGGGCGGGCTCGGCTGGTTCACCAAGGGTGCGATGGTGAAGGAATTCGAGGATGCGGCCTTTGCCATGAAGGCGGGCGAGGTCAGCAAGGCGCCGGTCAAGACGCAGTTCGGCTTCCATGTCATCAAGCTGACCGGCGATCGCACCAAGGCTCTGCCGACCTTCGACAAGACGAAGGACGAGGTCCGCCTCGACCTCGTCGAGGAACTGCGCGAGCAGGTCGCCAAGGAACTGAAGGATGCCGCCAAGCTCGACATCATCGACCCCAATGGCGGCCTGAAGCCGGCCCAGTAAGAGCCCACATTCCATCGACCCGACGAAAGGCCGACGACAGATGAGCGCCAAGGTTTCGCCGCTTGCACCGAACGTGATTCATCCGTTGCCGGCCTTGAAGGGGGTCCGCCTCGCTGCCCGCGAATGCGGCGTGCGCTACAAGGGGCGTAAGGACGTCATGCTGCTGGAGGTGGCGCCGGGCAGCACCATCGCCGGCGTGCTGACGCGCTCCCTCACCCGGTCCGCCCCGGTCGATTTCTGCCGCAAGCATCTCAAAGGCGGCAAGGCGCGGGCCATCCTGGTCAATGCCGGCAATGCCAATGCCTTCACCGGCAAGGTCGGAATTGCCTCAGCTGAGCGCTGTGTCAAGGCGGCGGCGAAAGCGCTGAAGTGCAAGCCGAGTGAGATTTTCATTGCCTCGACCGGCGTCATCGGCGAACCGCTGAACGATGCCCGCATCACCGACAATCTGCCGGCGCTGATCAAGGACCTCAAGGAGGATTCCTGGAACGACGCCGCCCGCGCCATCATGACCACCGACACGTTCGAGAAGGTGGCGACGCGCACAGCCAAAATCGGCGGCGTTTGGGTCACCATCAACGGCATCGCCAAGGGTTCCGGCATGATTGCGCCGGACATGGCCACCATGCTGGCCTTCGTCGCGACCGATGCCAGGATTCCGGCCGCCATCCTGCAGACGCTGCTGGCGAAGGCGGTCGACCGGTCGTTCAACTGCATCACTGTCGATGGCGACACCTCGACCTCCGACACGCTCCTCATGGTGGCGACGGGCGAAGGGGCGAAGCACAAGAAGCCCGCCTCGGCGACCGATCCGATCCTCAAGGAATTCCGCGCTGCCTTGGATTCCCTCCTCACCGATCTTGCGGTTCAGGTGGTACAGGATGGCGAAGGCGCTGAGAAGCTCGTCACCATCGACGTCTCGGGTGCCGCGAGTGCCGCCGCCGCGCGCCGCATTGGTTTGGCGATTGCCAATTCGCCGCTGGTCAAGACCGCGATCGCCGGCGAGGACGCCAATTGGGGCCGCGTCGTCATGGCGGTCGGCAAGGCCGGCGAACCCGCCGAGCGCGACAAGCTGTCGATCCGCTTCGGGGGCACGCAGGTCGCGGAACAGGGGCTGGCTGTCGAGGGTTATGACGAAGCC
>CAZUAL010000447.1:0-2800 GCA_964618305.1 uncultured Dongia sp.
CCCATTGCCTATGCGCTCGGCTGGCCCAACCGGATCGACGCACCCTCGGCCCGTCTCGACTTCGTCAAGATTGGCCAATTCACCTTCGAAGCACCTGATACTGAAAGATTTCCGGCGCTCCGCTTGGCGCGTGAGGCCTTGAAGTCCGGCGGCCGTGCCCCCACCATCCTCAATGCCGCGAACGAAGTCGCTGTGGCCGCGTTCCTCGGCGGCGAGATTCGTTTTACCGATATCGCAGCGACGGTCGAGGCGGTGCTGGGCAAGTTGCCGGTGGGCTCGCTCGCCAGCATCGACGATGTCCTTTCCACTGACGCCGAGGCCCGGCAGGTCGCCAAGGCCGAGGTGGCGGCGCGGCGCAAGAACAGCTAGGCGGTCGGGCTGGATCGACCGGAAGCGAGAGAGCGGGAACTGGGAGTTTCGTAAGCATGGATTTCATCTCGATCACCTCGCACAACATCCTCTGGTTTCTGGTGTTGCTGACCCCGCTCGTCTTCATCCACGAGCTTGGCCACTTCGCCATTGCCCGGCTGTGCGGCGTTAGGGTCGAGGTCTTCTCCATCGGCTTCGGGCCGGAATTGTTTGGCTATACCGACCGCAAGGGGACGCGCTGGAAGTTCAGCCTGCTGCCGCTGGGTGGCTATGTGCGCATGTTCGGCCAGGCGCCGAACGAACTCGAAGGCGGGGAGGCGCCGGTCAACCTTACGCCGGAAGAACGCAAGGTTTCTTTCATGCACAAGAGCGTCGGGCGCCGGGCGGCCATTGTGGCGGCCGGACCGATTGCGAACTTCATCTTCGCCATCGCCGTGCTCGCAATTCTCTTCGCCACTTACGGCCGTACATACACCACGCCGGTGGTTGACGAAATCGTGCCAGGTTCGGCGGCGGAAGAGGCGGGGCTTATGGCGGGCGACCGGATTCTGGCGCTGAACAGCCGCTCGATCACAGCTTTCGAGGAGATCAGCGAGTTCATTCCGCTCAATCTCGATCAGCCGCTGGAATTGACCATCAGCCGCGGCGGCACCGAGATGAAGCTGACCGCAGTGCCAAAGATCGAAATCCGCAAGGACATTCTGGGCAAGGAAGTCCGCTCGGCCCTGCTCGGTGTCAGGAGCAAGAATCCGGGGCCGGTGGTGATTCTAAAGCCGCTCGATTCGCTTGTTGCCGCCGCGGACTACACCTGGACCAAGTCGATCGACATGCTGAAAGGCATTTGGCAGATCGTGTCGGGCGTCCGCCCGGCGAGTGAGATCGGCGGGCCCGTGCGAATTGCCTCGGTGGCCGGCGCGGTGGCAGATCTGGGTTTCTACGAAATGGTCACGTTCGCCGTACTTCTGTCGATCAATCTGGGGCTCATCAATCTATTCCCAGTGCCGATGCTGGATGGCGGGCATCTCGCCTACTATTTTTTCGAGGCTGTGCGGGGCCGGCCGCTCAGCGAAGTCGCTCAGGAGTGGGGGCTAAAAATCGGCCTCGCCATGGTACTTAGCCTCATGATATTTGCCACGTGGAACGACTTGGTCTATTCAAAGTTCGTCGAATTTTTCCACTGACGGGCGACCCGAACCGGATGATGCGTAAAATGGCCTTCTTGCGTACGCTGCTTTGCGCCCCGCGTGGGATGTCGGTCTCTGCCCTGGTGGCGGGCCTTGCCCTGTCGCTCCTCGTTTCCGCGCTGTCGGCGCCCTTGGTCGGACCGGCGCTCGCCCAGTCGATCAGCAGCGGCGATCCGATCCAGGAGATCCGCATCGAAGGCACGCAGCGCATCGAGCCCGACACTGTGCGCAGCTACATGCAGATCAACCCGGGCGATCCGTTCGACGCCAAGGCGATTGACAAGGCGCTGAAGAATCTTTTCGCGACCGGCCTCTTCGCCGACGTCAACTTTCGGCGCGAGAACAGCTCGCTCATCGTCCAGGTGACGGAAAACCCGATCATCAACCGCATCGCCTTTGAAGGGAATGATCGGCTCGACGACGATCAGCTGCAGACCGAAATCCAGCTGCGACCCCGCGTGGTCTATACCCAGCAACGCGTCCAGTCGGACGTGAAGCGGCTCCTCGACCTCTATCGCCGCAACGGGCGTTTCGCCGCGACTGTCGATCCGAAGGTCATCAAGCTCGACCAGAACCGCGTCGACCTCGTCTTCGAAATCAATGAAGGCGACACGACCGACATCGAGCGCATCGACTTTGTCGGCAACAAGGTGTTCGATGACGACGATCTGCGCGATGTGGTCATCACCCGCGAAAGCGCATGGTTCCGTATCCTCTCCAACAGCGACACCTATGATCCCGACCGCCTGACGGTGGACAAGGAAAACCTGCGCAAGTTCTACCTCTCGGAAGGCTATGCCGATTTCCGGGTCGTTTCGGCGGTGGCTGAGCTTTCGCCGGATCAGGAAGCCTTCTTCATCACCTTCACGGTGGATGAAGGCGAGCGCTACAAGCTCGGCAAGGTCGACATCAAATCGACCCTCAAGGATCTGGACCCGAACTCCCTCTGGGGCTTCGTGCAGACGGCGGAAGGCGATTGGTACAATGCGAGCCTCGTCGACAAGTCGGTGCAGGCGCTCGCGGATCAGATCGGCAGCATGGGCTACGCCTTTGTCGACGTCCGTCCGCGCATCAAGCGCGACGCCAAGAACCACATCCTCGACCTGACCTACGACATCCAGGAAGGCCCGAAGGTCTATGTCGAGCGTATCGACATCACCGGCAACATCCGTACTCAGGACAAGGTGATCCGTCGCGAATTCCGCCTGGCGGAAGGCGATGCCTACAATCCGATGCTGGTGGACCGC
>CAZUAL010000448.1:0-2722 GCA_964618305.1 uncultured Dongia sp.
ACGCTCATATGGGGGAAGAGCGCGTAATTCTGGAACACCATGCCGATATTGCGCTGGTGCACGGGAATGCGCGAGATGTCCGTGCCGTCGATCCGGATCGCGCCGGCATTGAGCTCGATGAAGCCGGCGATTGCACGCAGCAGCGTGGTCTTGCCGGACCCAGATGGACCCAGCAAGCCGAAGAATTCACCGTCGGCAAAGGTCAGATCGACACCGTCCAGGGCGGCGACCGCACCGTACTTCTTGATTGCGCCAGTGACGGCGACTTCACTCATTGCCGGATCTCTCCCCACCGAAGCGATAGAATCTGGCCACGATCAGCATCAGGCCCATCGAAACGGCGATGATGATGGTGGAAATGGCGTTGATTTCCGGCGTAAAGCCCTTGCGGATCGACGTGTAGATTTCGACCGGCAAGGTGGTGATGCCGGGCGGCGCCAGGAAATAGGAAATAACGAACTGGTCGAACGACACAGCGAAGGCGAAGAGCGCCGCCGCGACGACGCCGGGCGCCAGGATCGGCACCGAGACACGGCGGAACACCTGCCAGGGTGTTGCCCCCAATGTCGCCGCCGCCTCTTCGAGCACGCGCGGATAATCGTTGAGGCGCGCACCGACGACGAAGATCACATAAGGGAGCGACAGGGCCACATGGCCGAGAAGAATGGCATGGAGGCCACGCGCGATGCCGGGCATACCGACCGCCTTCCCGATCCAGAAGAAGAAAACCAGCATGGCGGTGCCGATGACGAGCCAGGGAATGGCGATCGGCGGGAAGAGCAATGCCTGCAGCAAGGTCTTGCCGCGAAAGCTATAGCGCCCAAAGGCGACGGCTGCCATCGTGCCCAACGCCGTGGCGATCACGGTGTTGGCGAGCGCGATGAGGACGCTGTTGAGACCGGCCTTCAGCAGCTTGTCGTTCTCGGCCAGCGCCTTGAACCAGACCAGGTCGAATTCGAACGGCAGGCCGTAGAGGGGCGATTTGTTGAAGGCGAGAAGCGCCATCACCACGATCGGCAGATAGAGAAAAACCAGGACGAGGATGAGGTAGAAGCGGATGCCGCCCTCGACAAGGCGCCTCATGCGGCACCTCCCTGCTTGCGCAGCACCGGGTAGAGGATACCGAAAATGGCGATGACGATGGCGAGGAGCACGAAGGAAAGCGCCGAACCCAACGGCCAATTGGCGGTGACGGTGAATTGTTCCTCGATATTCATGCCGAGCGTCGCTCCCTTGGCGCCACCCAGAATGCGCGGTTCCATGAACGAGCCGATGACAGGCACGAAGATGAGGGCCGAGCCGGAGACGATGCCCGGAATGCTCAAGGGCAGGACGACGCGGCGGAAGGTCGTCAATTTGCTGGCGCCCAGCGAACGACCGGCTTCGATCAGGCTGTCGTCGATCGCCTGCAGCGCGATGTAGCAGGTAAGAATCATGTAGGGCAGATAGGAATGGACCAGCCCGATGATCACAGCCGGGTAGGTGAAGAGGAGATCGACCTGCGGCGCACCCGGGAAGACGGACTGGACGGCGAGATCGATGATGCCGTTCGAGCGCAGGACCATGGTCCAGGAGAAGATGCGGACGAGGGCGTTCGACCAGAAGGGCAGCACGATGAGAAGGAAGATGGCTTCACGCCAACGACCCTTGACGCGCTTGGCAAGCGCATAGGCCGCCGGATAGCCGATAAGAAGACAGACGAGTGTCACCCAGAAGCCGAGCTCAAGCGACCAGCGCGTGAGCGGCCAGTAGAAGGGCTTGGCAAAGAAGGCGCTGTAATTGGCGAGCGTGAAATGCCCCGGCGTCGGCATCAGCGGCGACTTGTCGAGGAAGCTCAGCACCAGCATGGCCGCCAGCGGCAGGAAAATGGTCAGCGCCAGCCACAGATAGGCCGGGCCGGTCAGGGTTGCTATGGCAAGGCGGGTGCGCGTGACTGGTCGCATCTATTGACCCCCGAACGGTGACGCCGCCCCGAACGGGCCGGAGCGGCGTCCCTCGTTCCTGATCGGGCAGGTCTTACTTGGCGTATTCGGTCTTCACTTCGGTCCAAAGGTCCGAATAGGCCTGACGTTCCTCATCCGAGAGCGGCGCCATGAATTGCAGGCGCTTGATCGCCGCCTCGTCTGCATAGAAAGCCTTGGAGGGATCGCTGTCCGGCAGGGCTGCCATCGCCTTGCCGTTCGCCGAAGCCGGCGCACCGACCTTGGTCGCCCAATCGACGTAGTAGGTCGGGTCGATCATGTAATCGATGAACTTGTGCGCACCCTCGGCATTCGGCGCGTCCTTGCCGATCGCGAGACCGTCGAACCAGCCCACGCCGCCTTCGTCCGAAACGACATAGCCGACCGGCAGCTTGAAGTTCGTCTTGCTGCGCAGGGCCGAGCCGCTCCAATAGACCGAGACATCGAAGGCTTTGGCCTGGAACTGCTTGTTCCACTCGTCTTCCGACGACCAGAGCAAGGCGATGTTCGGCTTCAGGGCGAGGAGCTTTTCCTTCACCTTGGCGAGATCCTTCGGGTGGTTCATGTCCTGGCCGGTCGCCAGGGCCGCAAAGCTCACCGCCTCGATCGCGTCGTCGCGCAGCGCCACGCGCTTGGCGTTCTTCGCGTCCCAGAGTATTTCAAGAGACTTCGGCGCTTCATTGAAGACGTCCGTCGAATAGGCGATTGCCGTGATGCCCCAGACCCAGGACACGCCATAGGTCTTGCCGTCGGCATTGAGC
>CAZUAL010000449.1:0-2684 GCA_964618305.1 uncultured Dongia sp.
CGCCATTTCGTGGCCTTCCAGGAAGCCGCGCTCGTTCATCTTGGTTTCGAGCGCCGTCAGCTGCTCCTCGTCGATGAAGACGGAAAGCTCACCCGCTTCGGCGAAATCGATCATCGTCGTGAAGAAGGTGGCGCTGGCGATGATGTCACCCTTCTTCTTGGCGGTGAGATAGGCCAGCGTGCTGGCCAGCAGCGTGCCGCCGAGGCAATAGCCGATGACGTTGACATCCTTCTCGCCGGTATCCTTGAGGATGGCGTCGATGGCGGCGAGCGGCCCTTCCTGCATGTAATTGGTGAAGGTCTTCTGCGCCAGCTTCTCGTCCGGATTGACCCACGAGATCATGTAGACGCTGTGGCCCTGGTCGACCGCCCATTTGACGAAGGAATTCTGCGGCTTCAGATCGAGGATGTAATATTTGTTGATCCAGGGCGGGATGATGAGAAGCGGCCGCTTCGCCACCTTTTCAGTCGTGGGCGTGTAATGGATGAGCTGGATGAGGTCGTTCTGATAGACGATCTTGCCCGGCTGCACGGCGATGTTTTTGCCGATCTCGAATGCCTGCTGATCGGTCATCGAGATCTTGAGCTTGCCGTTGCCGCGCTCGAGATCCTGCAGCAGGTTCTCCAGGCCCTTCACAAGATTCTCGCCGCCGCTCTCTATGGTCGTGCGCAGCACCTCGGGGTTGGTCATCACGAAATTGCTGGGTGCCATCGCGTCGACGAACTGCCGGGTATAGAAATCGACCTTCTTGGCCGTCTTGTCGTCGAGCCCCTCGACTTTGCGCACCGTGTTTTGCAGCCAGCGCGCGGTGAGAAGATAGGATTGCTTGATGTAGTCGAAGACCTGGTTGTCGTTCCAGGCCGCGTCCTTGAAGCGGCGGTCGTCCTTGGCGGGCGCGATGATCGGGTCGCTCTCCTGGCCCATCATGCGCGCCGCGGTCGACTGCCACAGGCTCATATAATCCTGCCAAAGCGAGACCTGCGCCTCGATGAGCTTCGCCGGATCGCCCATCATCCGTGTGGTCATTTCCATGAAAGCACGGCCCAGGCTCGACGTGTCGGGCCCGACGGAGAAATCCTTGGCGTGGCGGCTGAGGAAATCCTGCATCAGCCGCTGCGACTGCTCGGCGATGCGGGCGACCGAGTCCGCGACGGCCTGCGGGTCCGGATTGGGGGTGCCTTCCGGCTGATCAACGCGATTTGCCTTGCCCTGTTCGGTCCTGGACTGGCTGCCGGAATCGCTTTTCGCCATCTTCGGTCCTTGGGTCGATCCTTGGGTTGAACCGCAGAAACTATAAAGATAACAATTATTTAATGGCTATTGCTTTTTCGCGTCGATGATCTTGCTTGTTTGTTATAGTAGCGCAGTCTAAAAAAACGGAACTTTTATTTTGCGCCAGTAGTTTGCGCGCTAGGATGAGCGCCCTGGCTGGGGCAAGTGCTAACGTCATTTGCGGACCCTTGGCCGGGTTGTGGGGAGGTTCAAATGGTTGATTTCTCGGATTTGGCCGCATCGCGCGGTGTCGCCGTTGCCGAAGCTGTCGGGCGCTTGGCGCTGACCTCCGGCTCGGCCCTGCGGCCTTTCCTGCCGCATTCGGATCATGCGATGAAGCGCTGGGCCACGGTCGCCGCCTTCATCGCCATCACGGGCTGCTCGTCCTGGTTCGGCGGCGACACGCAGCGCCCGGCGCAGGATGCGGCGGCGAAGCAGGCGGCGACGGATGCCGCCAAGGCGAGCGGCCAGCAGGCCGCGACCCAGAGCGCCAATGCGGCGGCCGCTTCGGCCAGCGGAGGCAGCGTCCCCGATATCAACAGCGTGCCGAAGGCGGCGCCCGTTCCGGCCGATCTGGAGAGCGGCGTTGAGCCGGGCCTCTCGGCCGACCGCACCAATGCGCAATATACCGACGAGACCCTGACGGCTCAGACCGGTGGTGCCGCTCGCCCGGTGGCCCCGGTTGCCGCGGCTCCGCTCCCGGCTTCGACCCAGGCCGCGTCGACGGCGCCTGCCGGCACGCCTGCCCCGCAGATCGCCGGTGTCACCCAGCAGCCGCTGGCCGCCGCCCCCGTCGGCCAGTATCCGGCCCCGCAGATGACGCAGGTGGGCACGGTGTCGCAGGGCTATATCGGCTCGCCGCAGCCGGGCTCGAAGCCCTTGGGCGGCGGTGCCGCCGCCACGGGCTATGTCGTACAGCCGGGCACGCCGCCGATGGCGAGCGCCCCCACGGTCGTCGCCACGCCGGTCATGGTCGATTATTCGTCCGTCGCCGCTGGCGGCACCTACGGCTATGCCAGTTACAGCCCGTATCAGCCGCGCTACAACCCGGCCCAGGCCTATTACCGCTCGCCCTATGGCGTCACCCAGCCGGTCGCCTATGGCGGCGCGGCCATCGGCCAGCCCTATGCCGCGCCGGGCTATCAGTCTTATGCGCCGGCCGCCGTGCCGCCGCTGCCTGCCGCAGGCCAGCCGGTCGGCGTGGTGTTCTTCAACAACGGGTCAGCGAAGCTCGGCCGCGACGACCAGCGCGTCGTGAAGCAGATCGCCGAGATGCACCGCTATTACGGCGGCGTCATCCGCATCGTCGGCCATGCCAGCCAGCGCACGGGCAACATGAACCCCTATGCGCAGGACCAGGCCAATTACGCCGTCTCGATGAAGCGCGCCAACGCGATCGCCCGGGCGCTCAC
>CAZUAL010000450.1:0-2678 GCA_964618305.1 uncultured Dongia sp.
GGGACGATCTTGTCGCACACGCCCAGCATCAAGGCCGCATCGAACATGTCGTGCGACAGGGAAACGGCCGTTGCCATGGCGATGACATCGCGACTGAAGAGCGACAATTCCATGCCGCTCTGGCCCTGGGTGATACCATCGCACATCGCCGGGACGCCGCCCGCAAATTGGGCAGTCGCGTGGCCCTCGACCGCCGCCTTGATCGTCTCCGGATAGTCCTTCAAGGGCTGGTGGGCGGAGAGCATGTCGTTATAGGCGGAAACGATGCCGAGATTGGGGAGGGACGAACCGGCGAGCGCTTCCTTCTCGGCGGCAGAGCAGGCGGCAAAGCCGTGCGCGAGGTTGCCACAGGAAAGGTGCCCGCGGGTAACCCCCTTGCTCTTTGCCGCGGCAATGCGGGCAAGATACCTGGCGCGGCTCTCGGCACTGCGCTGGCGGATGCGGTTGGTGACGGTCTCAATGGTTGGATGCATGGCTTACCTCATGCGGCGATGAACAGCTCGACCGGGCAGCGCGCCTGCCGGAGCAGGGCGGCGACCGGCAGAGCGTCGCTGGTGATATTGGTGATCGCGCGATCGAGCGTTGCGCGCTTCTCGGCGCCGGTGACCGCCAAGAGTACACGGCGGCAATCGAGCAAGGCGGACAAAGTGAGGCCGATGCGGCGATGTCCCTTGGCCGGTTCGTTCTGGATCATGAGTGACGCGGTGCCGCTCGGATCGAGTGCCGCGCTCGTCTCGGTCCGTCCGGGGAAGAGGGAGGCGAAATGGCCATCTTCGCCCATGCCGAGAAAGATCGCGGAGAAGGGGCGAGGGATGGCGGCGAGTGCCGCGCTGACCTCGGGCAGGGCCTCGGCCGGGTCCGGCAGCGGGCGATAGAGGCTGAAGAGCCGTGCGCTGCGCGCCGCACCCTGCAACAGGTGCGCCCGGACGAGGCGCTCATTGCTGTCTGAATGATCGGTGGGTACCCAGCGTTCATCGCAGGGGATGATCGTCACTTTGTCCCAGTCGAACGGCGTTGCCGCCAGGCGCTCGAACACGGCGACCGGCGTCGTTCCACCGGGTACCACCAAGGTGGCTGCGCCGCGCTTGGCGATGTCCGCGCGGAGATCAGTCAGGATCGCGTCGGCGAGTGCGTTGGTCAGTGCCGTGCGCCCCTCAAATTCGGCGAGGCGATAGGGCACTAGATGTCGTCCTCGTGCCACGTGCGGCCGTCGCGCTCGATGAGGGCAATGGCGGCATTGGGGCCCCAGGTGCCGGCGGCATAGGGCTTGGGCGCCAGGCCCGTATCCGACCAGCCCTGCAGGATGCCGTCGGTCCAGCGCCAGGCCGCTTCCAGTTCATCGAGGCGCATGAAGAGGGCGGGCCGGCCGCGAATGACGTCGAGCAGCAGGCGCTCGTAGGCATCGGGGGAGCGGCCGCCGAAGGTCTCGGCAAAGGAAAGATCGAGCGCCGTCTGCCGCAGCTTGAGTTCGCCGGGACCCCGTCCCTTGTTGAGCATGATGAGGCGGATGCCCTCGTCGGGCTGCAGCCGCATCACCAGCTTGTTGGGATGGATCGTGCCGGCCGAAGCGGGGTAGGGCGAATGCGGCGGCGTCTTGAATTGGACAACGATCTCCGACGAACGCTGCGGCAGCCGCTTGCCGGTGCGGATATAAAAGGGCACGCCGGCCCAGCGCCAATTGTCGATGCCGATCCTGATCGCGGCGAAAGTTTCCGTGTCGCTCGCCGTGCCGGCATCCGTCTCTTCGAGATAGCCGGGCACCGCCTTGCCGCCGATCGATCCGGCGCGGTACTGGCCGCGCACGGTCGCTTGCGCGACATTGGCCGTCTGGATCGGCTGCAGGGCGCGCAGGACCTTCAGCTTCTCGTCGCGGATCATGTCCGCATCGAGCGTCGAGGGCGGCTCCATGGCGGTGAGGCAGATGAGCTGCAGCATGTGGTTCTGCACCATGTCCCGCAGGGCGCCGGATTCGTTGTAATAGCGCCAGCGCCCGCCGACACCCACGGTTTCGGCAACAGAAATCTGCACATGGTCGATGTGGGTGCGGTTCCACAAAGGCTCGAAGAGCGCGTTGGCGAAGCGCAGCACCATCAGGTTCTGCACCGTCTCCTTGCCGAGATAGTGATCGATCCGGTAGGTCTGCGGCTCGGCGAACGCCTTCGCGACGGCGGCGTTGATTTCATGGGCCGAAGCCAGATCGTGGCCTAGCGGCTTTTCCAGCACCAGGCGGGATTCCTGGGTCACCAGATTGAGCGCCTTCAAATTGGCGGCAATGGGGCCAAAAATATCGGGCGCCGTCGCAAGGTAGAAGGCGCGGATGACCTCCTCGCGGCCCTTCAGCAATTGCGCGAGGCTGTCATAGCTCTTGGCGTCCGTGGCATCTAGGCCGAGATAGGTGAGGCGCTGGGCGAAGCGAGCCCAGGAGGTTTCGTCGAACTGCACGTCGCTGCCATTGGTCGAATAGGTCTGGCAATCGTCGTGCATCATCTGGACAAAAGCGTCGTTGGCCATGGCGCCGCGGGAAACGGCGATGATGCGACCGTCATCGGGCAGGCGCCGCTCGCGGTCGAGATGGTAGAGCGCCGGAATCAGCTTGCGGCGGGCAAGATCGCCGCGACCGCCGAAAACGATCATGTCGAATGGCTGAGAAATCAGGGTGTTACGCTGCATCTGGGGTC
>CAZUAL010000451.1:0-2645 GCA_964618305.1 uncultured Dongia sp.
GCACCGCAAACACCTCAAACACCTCAGTCGTTAATATTGTCGTACAAAAGATTTTATTTTGTACGACAAAATCATTGACGGTTGCAAATCATCGTTATTAGCTAGCCGCGGGAGAAGAAAAAAAGCTCCGATAGTCACACCAAGCGCGAACGTTTGGGAGAGATCGGAAGAAAGGGAGGATGTGCGCCAGCCGCTTAGTTGCGGCAGCATCGCGGAATCATTTCTTTTGAGATGCGAAATCGTTGAAGGGGCTGACGGCATCGAGCGCGATGCGTCGTGATCCTGCCGTACTTCGACTCCAATGGACTGAACACAGTCGCGTGTGATGGGCGAAAAAACGCCCCGTGTATTTCAATGGGAGGAATGAAATGAACAAGTTCTCGGTACTCGTTGCAGCTGCCGCCCTGGCCTTGAGCGCAAGCCCGGCATTGGCGAAGAAGCAGCTGGTGATCGTGGTCAAGGGCCTGGACAATCCCTTCTTCGAAGCCATCAACCAAGGCTGTCAGAAGTGGAACAAGGAAAATCCCGATTCGGAATATGAGTGCTTCTATACCGGCCCGGCATCGACTTCCGACGAAGCCGGTGAAGCGCAGATCGTTCAGGACGTGCTCGGCAAACCCGACACGGCGGCGATCGCCATTTCACCCTCCAATGCCAAGCTTATTGCCCAGACGCTGAAGACGGCAAACCCGACCGTGCCAGTGATGACGCTGGACGCGGATCTGGCCAAAGAAGATTCCGCTCTGCGCATGACCTACCTCGGCACCGACAATTATCTGATGGGCTACCGGATCGGCGAGTACATCAAGGAGAAGAAGCCCAATGGCGGCACCTTCTGCTCGATCCAAGGTAATCCGGGTGCCGACAATATTCTGCGCCGGGCGCAGGGCACACGCGATGCGCTCAGCGGCCAGAAGGGTCTGACTGAACTGAAGGGCGAAGGCGGTTGGACCGAAGTGCCGGGCTGCCCGGTCTTCACCAATGATGACGGCGCCAAGGGCGTGCAGGCGATGACCGACATCCTCGCCGCCAACCCGAAGCTTGACGCCTTCGCGATCGAGGGCGGCTGGCCGCTCTTCGGCGCTCCACAACCCTATCGCGATCTCTTCAAGCCGATGGCTGACCGGATCGCTAGCGGCGATTTCGTTATCTCGGCGGCGATACAATCGGCGACGAAGTGGCGATCGCCAAGGAAGGCCTTGTAACGGCCCTCGTCGGCCAGAGACCGTTCGAAATGGGCTACAAGGCACCTTCGGTGATGATCGATCTCATTGAAGGCAAGAAGGTTGAGGATCCTGTCTTCACCGGGCTTGACGAATGCACCAAGGATACAGTCGACACCTGCATCCAGAAGTAAGACGTGTGATGAAGGGCGCACGCCCTGGGTGCGCCCTTCATCGCTTCCCCCATATCTCGGTCTTCTACTCCTGATGCCGCTTGTCCACTCTCGGCCCACTGCTTAGAATTTAGGCAGCCTGTCGGCGATTTGCTGCGGGTGCGAGGGGGGCAAGAATGATTGTCGAACAAGATAAGATCCGGCTGGTTCGCGCAAGCGCGGCACGGATGGGTGGATCGCGCATGGGACAAGCGCAAATCGTCAGGGCGATGGGAACAGCCATTTTGCGGGGCGACTATCCGGAAGGAACATTGCTTCCGCCGGAAGGCGAACTGATGGGGCAGTTCGGCATATCAAGGACCGTGCTGCGTGAAGTGCTCAAGACCTTGGCAGCTAAGGGGCTCGTCGTTTCGAAGACCCGCGTCGGCACCAAGGTTCGCTCGCAGGTCGATTGGAACATGTTTGATTCCGATCTGCTGGGCTGGCGCCTCGATCTCGGCATGGATCTGCGGTTTCTCAACAGCCTTTACGAAATCAGGCTGGCGGTCGAACCGGCGGCAACCGCCTTGGCGGCGCTCCGCCGCAGCGATGAATCAGTTGCCCGCATGCGGGGGCTTATCAACGAGTTTCGCCATTCGGGTCATACGCGATCCAGTTTCGCCGAAATCGATCTTGCACTGCACCTTGAAATCGCCACGGCATCGGGCAATCCCTTCATGAGGGCGATCGGCGCAATCATCGAGGCGGCCTTGATGGCGACTTTCGTCGACAGCGCGCCGGTGGCCGACGGCGAACGCCTGCGCCGGTCGACCGAAGACCATGCCGAGATCGTTGAAGCGATAGCCGCTGGTGATGCCACGCGTGCTGCCGCGGCCATGACCAACGTGATCGAAGTCGGTCGCAAAAACCGGACGGCCATGCTGACGCGGAGTGCCGGGCCGGGCGGAATTGCAAACAGTTAGCAGAAACTCTTTTGTATTATAATTGGACTTCCAAAGAATGCGCCGCTGTGCGATGCATGGAACGAGCCACCTTAGGGTTCGGCGCTGGTCGGACCGGCCATCAAGCAATCTCCAGGGCGCGTCGTTTGCAGTTGCGAAGGGCGTACTGGCGAGGCTGGCCGGCGGCCCCCTTCGAAAGATGCCTGTGACGAGAGCCAAGGAGTAGCGAGTAATGCCATCAAGAGATCATGCCACCGGGCAGGGACATCCTTCCTCAAGTTCCAACGATGGCCGCAAGCTGCGCTCAAGGGCTTGGTTCGACAATCCGGAAAATGCCGACATGACGGCGCTCTATCTCGAGCGCTATC
>CAZUAL010000452.1:0-2630 GCA_964618305.1 uncultured Dongia sp.
ACGCTGGTGGTGGATGAGGAAGAGATCATGGAAAAGGAATTGGTGAGCGGCATCGCCTATAGCCGCGACGAAGCGAAGATCACGCTGACGCGTGTCGCCGACCGGCCGGGTGTCGCCGCCGCGATCTTCGGCCCGCTCACGGACGCCAACATCAATGTCGACATGATCGTCCAGAACATTTCCGAGGACGGCGCCACGACCGACATGACCTTCACCGTCTCGAAGGGCGATTTCGACCGCGCGCTCAAGACGTTGGAAGGGGCGCGCAACACGCTCTCCTACAAGGATCTCATCTCGGACAAGAACGTGGTGAAGGTCTCGGTCATCGGCGTCGGCATGCGCTCCCATGCCGGCATCGCGCAGCGCATGTTCAAGGCCTTGGCCGAGAAGGGCATCAACATCCAGGTCATCTCGACCTCGGAAATCAAGATCAGCGTGCTGGTGGCGGAAGAATACACCGAACTCGCGGTACGCGCCTTGCATACGGCCTATGGTCTCGACGCCGAGTAACTGAACCGAAACGGGGGGAGAAGAGGATGGACCGAGCCCACGCGATCGCGCATCTAGACGCGCTGTGGCAGCGTGGCCGCGACTTCCTCGGCACGCGCTATGCCATCATGGGCGGCGCGATGACCTGGGTTTCGGAACGGAACCTCGTCTCCGCCATCTCCAATGCCGGCGGGTTCGGCGTCATCGCCTCGGGCTCCATGCCGCCCCATATCCTGGAAGCGGAACTCAAAGGCACGCGGGCGCTGACTGACGCGCCCTTCGGCGTCAATCTCATCACCATGCATCCGCAGCTCGATCAATTGATCGATGTCTGCCTCGACTTGAAGATGTCGCACATCGTGCTGGCGGGCGGCCTGCCGCCGGGCGGTGCCTTGAAGAAGATCAAGGATGGCGGCGCCAAGGCGATCTGCTTCGCCCCGGCCGTGGCACTCGCCAAGAAGCTGGTGAAATCCGGCGCCGACGCGATCGTGATCGAAGGCATGGAAGCGGGCGGGCATATCGGCCCGGTTTCGACATCCGTGCTGGCGCAGGAGATACTCCCCGTCATCACCGACGTGCCGGTCTTCGTCGCGGGCGGCATCGGCCGCGGCCAGGCGATGCTGGGCTATCTCGAGATGGGCGCCTCCGGCGTGCAGCTCGGCACGCGCTTCGTGTGCGGCAGCGAATCCATCGCACACCCCAAATTCAAGCAGGCCTTCATCCGCGCCGCCGCGCGCGACGCGGTGCCCTCGACCCAGATCGATCCGCGCTTCCCCGTGATCCCCGTGCGGGCGCTTGCCAATGACGGCACCCGCAAGTTCATGGAAATGCAGCGCGAGGTGATCGAGAAGTTCAACAAGGGCGAGCTCGACCAGAAGGCGGCGCAGCTCGAGATCGAGCATTTCTGGGCGGGTGCCCTGCGCCGCGCCGTCATCGACGGCGATGTCGAGACGGGCTCGGTCATGGCCGGGCAATCGGTCGGCATGGTGACCAAGGAAGAGCCGATCGCCGACATCATCCGCGACCTCGTCGACGGGGCGCTCGACGCCCTCGCCGACCGCCGGCACATCCTCAAAGGGTGATGGCATGAGCCAGCAGGGCGGTCCGGCGGGTGGTGATCTGACGGGCGCTCGGCTGTTGCTCAAGCGCATCCGCGCCATGATGGCGCGCAACCTGCCGGCGCAAGCCCGGCTGGACGAGGTGGTGCGCGCCATCGCCAGCGCCATGGTGGCCGAAGTCTGCTCGGTCTATGTGCTGCGCGCGGGCGAGGTGCTGGAGCTCTTCGCGACCGAAGGCTTGAAGGCCGAAGCCGTGCACTTGACGCGCCTGCGTGTCGGCGAAGGTCTGGTCGGCGACATCGCCAGCCACGCGCGGCCGCTGGCCTTGGCCGACGCGCAGCATCATCCGCAATTCGCCTACCGCCCGGAAACGGGTGAAGAACTCTATCAATCCTTCATGGGCGTTCCCGTCCTGCGCGCCGGCCGCGTGCTCGGCGTGCTCGTCGTCCAGAACAAGACGCGGCGGCACTATACCGAGGAAGAGGTCGAGACCCTTGAAACGGTCGCCATGGTGGTGGCGGAGCTCATCGCCGGCGGCGAGCTCATCGGGCGCGAGGAGCTCACCCCCGTCACCGGCATCGGCGTCCTGCCGGAGCGCATGGACGCGCAGGCGCTGGCGCCGGGCCTGGCACTTGGCACCGCGGTGCTGCACCAGCCGGACATCACGCTTACCCAATTGGTGGCCGAAGAGCCCTTGAAGGAGATCGAGCGTCTCGATGACGCCTTCTCCTCGATGAAGCTGGCACTCGATGAATTGCTGGCCGAAGAAGACGGCACGGCGGGCGGCGAGCACCGCGAGGTGCTGGAGACTTACCGCATGCTGGCCGAAGATCGCGGCTGGGCCAACCGCATCATCGAGGCGATCGAGACCGGCCTTACCGCCGAAGCGGCGGTGCAGAAGGTGCAGAACGACATGCGCGCGCGAATGCGCGACATCCAGGATCCGTATCTGAAAGAGCGCCTCTCGGATCTCGACGACCTCAACAACCGCCTGCTGCGGCATCTGCTCGGCATCCAGGAATTGCCGGCGGCGCGCGATCTGCCGGAGAACGCGATCATCGTCGCGCGCAACATGGGGCCGGC
>CAZUAL010000453.1:0-2611 GCA_964618305.1 uncultured Dongia sp.
CTGTAAATTGTATTACTATTAAATTTCCCAAAGAAGTATCAGAAGATTATTCAATAAATCGAGAATTTATAGTTGATAACTTTTATTATGAAATGGAGTTATTATACAAATGTCTAATATTTTCAAAGTGTAAAGATGTGTTAATCATATTTAATAAATGTGAATTTACAGTATGTTGAAGTTGATAATATGCGCATAATCTGTTAGGTACAGGATTAGTGGGCGCGACGCCGAGCTGCGCCAGATGTTGATTGGCAGGTTAGGCATGGCCGCCGAAAAATTGTCCTCGCCCGCTGGTGCGGACGCCCCCTCGTCCCGGCGCACCCGACGCCGCGGTGTCACCATGACCGACATTGCCACGCGCGCCGGGGTATCCCAGACGACCGTCTCTCTCGTGCTGAACGATGCCATTGGTGCGCGACTCACGGACCAAACGCGACTCCTTGTGCTCGAGGCGGCACGCGAATTGGGCTATCGGCGAGCGGTCCGTCGGAGCAATGCCCGGCCAGCGGAAAACAGCGCAAAGGTCATCGGCGTCATGGTCGATGAATTGTCAACCGACCCTTGGTGTGCCATTGCCCTCGATGGTATCCGCGAAAAGGCGGACGAGCAGGGCCTGACCGTCAGCGTCGCCGTGACCCAGGGCGACACCGACCAGGAACAAGCCGCGCACGCCCATTTCCGCCACCTGCCACTGCTCGGGATCATCTACGCAACGATTCAGACGCGGCTGGTCCGTCCCCCCGCCTTCTTCCGGCAGACTCCGGTCATTCTTCTCAACTGCCATGTTGCCGACCGCTCGCTGCCGTCGGTCACGCCCCGGGAAGTGATGGGCGGGCGTACCGCCACCGAGCATCTCATTGCCGCGGGCTACCGCCGCATTGGCCTTATCGCCGGCGAAGCCTGGATGGATGCCATGGCCGACCGCTTGAAAGGCTATCGCCAGGCCCTCGCCGCGCACGACATTCCCTTTGACCCGGATTTGGTGCGGCCAGGCAACTGGGAACCGTCGGCAGGCTATGAGCAAACCCGGGCTCTCATGCAGATGGAAGACCCGCCCGATGCGATCTTCTGCGCGAACGATCTGATGGCACTCGGCTGCTTCGACGCATTGAAAGAGATGGGCCGGCGCATCCCGGATGACATCGCTGTGGTCGGATACGATAATCGCGAGATCGCCCAGTTCTTGCGGCCGGCACTGACCACTATTCTGCTGCCGCATTTCGACATGGGCGCGCGGGCCGCAGCCTATCTGATCGACCATGCCGGGCAACCGCAGAAGAGACCTATGCAGATCAAGCTTGACTGTCCTCTGGTCAACCGAGCATCGGTCGGCTTCGATCGTTCATCAAGAAAGCACCGAGACGAGCATTGATCAGGGAGAAATCGTCATGCTGCTGCTGGTAACCGGAGCGACCGGGAAAGTTGGCGCCAATCTGATTGCCAACCTCTTGCAGGACCCTCAATGGCGCGCAGCGCGCGTCCGAGCGCTTTGCCACAATCGGGTACCACCGCACCATGACCGAGTTGAAGTCGTGCGGGGCGACATCTCTGACCGGTCCGCGGTGGAACAGGCCATGACCGGTGTCACCCATGTGGTCCATCTCGCGACCTGCAAGGAAGTGCCGGAAACGGTCATGGACGTGACCGTGAAGGGTCTCTTCTGGTTGCTGGAGGCGTTCCGCCTATCCAAAAGCGCGCGGCAATTCATCCTCATTGGCGGCGACGCAGGCATCGGCCATTTCTTTTATGAGCATGATGGCCCTGTGACGGAGGCGCAACCTCACATGGCCTATCCCGGATGCTATGCCCTGTCCAAGGTGCTTGAAGAGGTGATGCTGACCCAGTTCGGCATCCAGTACGGCATCAATGCCTGCTGCCTGCGCGCACCCTGGATCATGGAGAAGGATGATTTCCGCTATTCGCTTTCCTTTGGCGACGACGTCTTCGGCGGTCCGGATTGGAAGACCATGGTGTCGCCCGAAATTGCGGCCAAATGTCGGGCCGAGGGCACAGTGCCACTGCTGCGGGACGCCCATGACCGGCCGCTCAAGCGCAATTTCGTCCATGTCGAGGATCTGACCCGCGCCATTCTCCTGGCGCTCGACAATCCGATCACACGAGGGCGGCTCTACAACATCTCCATGGACGAACCGGTCGATTACGGCACCGTCGCCGCCCACCTGCGGGCAACGCGCGGCTTGCCGTCTATCGACATCCCAAGCGGCTATCACTCCAATTGGCTCGACAATACGCGGGCGAAATACGAACTCGGCTGGCGCCCTGTCTACGATACCGCCAAACTGATCGATGCGGCCTATGCCTATCGCCGCGCCACGGACGATCCCCGCAAGGTCTGGTATCCGGGATAAACGCTGCCATTCTCTCCCACGCCTGTGTGGCACGGCGGGCTGACTCGTTTGGCTCGAAGACCAAAAAACTGAGGTGGGTTTTTGGCTGGGGGACTAGGATTCGAACCTAGACTGGCGGAGTCAGAGTCCGCTGTCCTACCGTTAGACGATCCCCCAACGGTGGCGCCCTTGGAGCCGGAAAAAAGGGCGCTTGGTGGCCGGTGTCTAACACAGGCCGCCGGTCCTGCAAATACCCTGCG
>CAZUAL010000454.1:0-2598 GCA_964618305.1 uncultured Dongia sp.
GGAATCTTGCGCTCGCGGGCGAATTTCACCGCCTGGATCTTTCCTTCCGAGCCGCGCTCGCCGAAGCCGCCCGGCACCAGAATGCCGTGGACGCCTTCGAGATGCTGGACAGCGTCTTCGCGTTCGAAGACTTCGCTGTCGATCCAGTTGAGATTGACCTTGGCATTGTTGCTGATGCCGCCATGGCGCAGCGCTTCGGCCAGTGATTTGTAGGCGTCCAGCAGCGAGGTGTACTTGCCGACGATGGCGATGGTCACCTCGCCTTCCGGCTGGCGGATACGACTGACCAGCGCGTCCCAGCGCGAGAGGTCCGGGGCCGGCGCCGTGAGGCCGAAATGGCGCAGCACTTCGTCGTCATAGCCTTCGGCATGATAGGCCTGCGGCACGGCATAGATCGTGTCGACATCGAGCGCCTGGATGACGGCCGAGGGGCGGACATTGCAGAATTGCGCGATCTTGCGGCGGCTGTCGGCCGGCACTTCGCGGTCGCAGCGGCACAGCAGGATGTCGGGCTGAATACCGACCGATTGCAGTTCCTTCACCGAATGCTGCGTCGGCTTGGTCTTCAGTTCGCCCGCCGCCGGAATCCACGGCACCAGGGTAAGGTGCACGAACATCGAGCGTTCGGGACCGACTTCATTGGCAAACTGGCGGATGGCTTCGAGGAACGGCAGGCTTTCGATATCGCCCACTGTGCCGCCGATTTCGCACAGAACGAAATCCTCGTCCTGGATGTCGGCCTTGATCCATTCCTTGATGGCGTCGGTGATGTGCGGAATGACCTGGATGGTCGCCCCCAGATAGTCGCCGCGCCGTTCCTTGGCGATCACGTCGGAATAAATGCGCCCCGTGGTGACGCTGTCCGAGCGGCGGCTGGAGATGCCGGTAAAGCGCTCGTAATGGCCGAGGTCGAGGTCGGTCTCGGCCCCGTCATCGGTCACATAGACTTCGCCATGCTGATACGGGCTCATCGTGCCCGGATCGACGTTGATATAGGGGTCGAGTTTGCGCAGGCGGACCTTGAATCCGCGGGCCTGCAGCAAGGCGCCGAGCGCTGCTGACGAAAGACCCTTACCAAGAGAGGAGACCACGCCGCCGGTGATAAAAATGAATCGCGTCATGGGAGGTCCTTATGGAACGAGTCGGGGTAGTCCGGCAAGCGCTCTGTGCTTGCCGGTCGGAAAGGCCTGATGGAGCACGGTTTATTGGCCGGAGGGAGCCGCCGGCTGAGCCGGCTGAGCCGGCTGTGCCGGTTCGGCGGGCGCGGTATTGGCGGCCCCCGAGTCGCCCGCTGGAGCGGCCGGCTCCGTGGTCGCAGCCGGGCTGTTGCCGACCAGGGTCGAATTCGTCGCGCGGTGGCTGTCCGAATAGGCCAGGAACAGGCTGGTGCAGAAGAAGCCGACGGCGAGCCAGCGAGTCGCCTTGGTCAGCAGATTCGATTGCTGCCGGCCGGACAGGAAGCCTGCCATGCCGCCAGATGCGCCACCGCCCAGACCGCCCATCCCGCCTTCGTTTTTTTGGGTGAGGATGATGCCGATCAGGAAGACCGTGATGATGACGTGGATCGCCAGGACGATGGGGAACAGGGCTCCCAGCATGGACGCACTCGCAAGTTCTTGAAATGTCGAAATTCGGCGCGGGTTCTACCGGTTTTCGGGGGCTTTGACCAGCGCCAATTTAGGGGCCCTAGGCCGCACTCTTGGCGGCACCCTCGGCTATGCCCCAGAAATCATCGGCCTTGAGGCTGGCCCCGCCGACGAGGGCGCCGTTAACCTCCGGCACCGCCATCAGTTCCGCCGCATTGCCGGGCTTCACCGAGCCGCCATAAAGGATGCGAACCTTGGCGCCCCCCGGAACCTTCTGCTTCAGCAGGTTCCGGATATGCCGGTGCATCGCCTCGACATCGCCGGCCGTCGGCGTCTTGCCTGTGCCGATGGCCCAGACCGGTTCATAGGCGATGACCAGATTGGCGTCGCTTGCCTCTGAGGGAATTGATTCAATAAGTTGATTTTCAACGATTTTATTCTGCTCGCCGGCATTGCGCTGGGCTTCCGTCTCGCCCACGCAGACGATGGCCGTGAGCCCCGCCGCCAGGGCCGCCTTCGCCTTTGCCGACACAAGAGCCGAGCTTTCCCCATGGTCCGTCCGGCGCTCGGAATGGCCGAGGATCACGAACCGGCAGCCAACGTCCGCCAGCATCGGCGCGGCAACGTCGCCCGTATGCGCCCCGCTCCCGGCCGCGTGGCAATCCTGAGCCCCCAAGGCGATGGTGCTGCCAAGCCGCGAGCCGGCCGCTGCCAGATAAGGAAAGGGTGGACAGACCAGGAGGTCGACCGGGAGCGCACACTTCTGGCTCCGGGCGTTGAGATCGTCCAGAAGAGACGCCGCCATGGCCAAGCTGCCGTTCATCTTCCAATTGCCCGCTACCAAGGGCCGAATTCCCGGTGTCGCCATGTCGAATGTTCCCTTCCAGTCCAGCGCTTAACCCTTTGCCCAGCCGTGGGCGCGGGCCCTCATATCACGCCCCTCCGACCCCGCCAATCCGGCGGATTCCGGGCCTTGCCCACCCCCTCCCCCCTCCCTATGATGCGCGCCGCC
>CAZUAL010000455.1:0-2597 GCA_964618305.1 uncultured Dongia sp.
CGCATGGACCGCGAAGGCAAGCTCATCTACCGCACCAAGCTCAACGGTGCGTCGGCGAGCGGTCATTTCTTTGCCCCCGCCGCCTATCGCATCGACGGTTTGGCGCGCCTGCAGCGTGAAGTCTTCGGTCCGGTGCTGCATGTGATTCACTATGCGGCGGACCGGCTCGACGAGGTGCTCGACGCCGTCAATGCCACGGGTTACGGCCTGACCTTGGGCATCCACAGCCGGATCGACGGCAAGGTGAAGTACATCGCCGAGCGGCTCCGTGTGGGCAATGCCTATGTGAACCGTAACATGATCGGCGCCGTGGTCGGCGTGCAGCCATTCGGCGGCGAAGGGCTTTCGGGCACCGGCCCCAAAGCGGGTGGCCCGCACTATCTGCATCGCTATGCGACGGAGCGGACGCTCACCATCGATACGACGGCGGCCGGCGGCAATGCGAGCCTGCTGAGCCTTGAAGAGGAAGGTGCCTGAGCGTGAATGGCCGGCGGCTGCGGGCCTAGGCGCCCGCGCTGCCGAGATGCGCTTCGTAGAGGAAGGTCGCGGCGGCGAGATCTTCATGCCCGCCGCCGCCCGACTTGAACCAGGTGATCTCCTGCGGATCGAGCCGGCCGGGGCGCATGCCACGGTTGAGCTCGAACATGTCGATGAAATCCTCTTCCCGCACCAAGCCGGCGGCGAGCGGCGCGCAGACATCGCCGGCGACGCCGATGGTGGTGAGGCGCGCGTCGATATAGTGGCGGGCCGAGTGGCGGAAACAATCGTCATCCGCCTCGCGCATCTCCGGCAGGTAGCCGCCGACAAGATCCAGATGTGCGCCCGGCTTCAGCCAGGCACCCTTGATGATCGGTGCCGTCGCCCGGGTGGCCGTGGAGATGATGTCGGCCTGACCGACTGCGGCGGGAAGATCGCGCGCGACTTCAACCGGAAGACCGGCTTGCAGGAGAGGCGCGGGGTCGAGCACATCGGCACGGCGATTCCACCACAGGACACGCTTGATCGGCCGAACCGAACAATGGGCGGCGATGAGGTGCGGGGCGAGCGCGCCGCCGCCGCAGACAAGCAGTGTTTCTGCGTCTCTTCGGCTCAGGAGGTCGGCGGCCATCGCCGAGTTGGCGGCCGTCTTGACCAGCGTCAGCGCCGCCCCGTCGAGAGTGGCCACGGCAGCGCCCGTCTCACCTTCGAAGAGTGCATAGAGGCCCTGGACCGCGGGGAGGTCGCGCCGCGGGTTATCCGGGAACACGCTTACCATCTTGATGCCGAAATGGCGTCCGAAGCTCCAGGCCGGGAGCAGCAGCCAATCGTTCTGCGCCGCTTGGCCCGTCGGTTGGCTGAGCAGCATCCGGTCGAGCCGGTCGACACCCTGCCGGTTCATTTCCTTGAGAGACGCAACAAGACCAGGATAGGTGGCGAGCTGGTGGATGCGGGCGGCGTCGAGATGGAGCATGGTCGATCCGGTCACGATTTCCAGGGCAGGGAGCGCTGACATTGCCTGACCCGGTGCCGGATCATGTCTCAGGCCGCTTCCTTCATGCCAAGCAGCCACTGGATGCCGGCCAGATGTTGCTGGTCGTGGCTGCACAGGAAGTGGATGAGCCCGCGCACGGTGACCGGTCCGTATCCTTCGAAGGTACCGCGCCGCGCAAGCGCCGCCGCATCGGCCTTGTCGAGCAGCGCCATCGTCCGTTCCCGTGCCGCTTCGAAGGCATCAAGCGCGCTGCCGAGATCGGTCGTATCATAGTGTCGCTCTTCGACAAGGGCGTAGCCGTCGATCGATTCAAGCAGCGGATCGTTCTCGGTCAGGAGACGCGTGAAACGCTTCGTATAGCCATCTGCCTCGATATCGCGCAGATGGCAGACCTGCTGGCGGATGGTCAGGCGTTCACTCGGGATGCCTTCCCAATTGGCCGGCCGCCAATCGAGCGCTGCGACCGGAATTCCCGACATGAGATCGCGCACCGCGCTGGGGAAGCTGCGCAGGCTATTGAGGTCATGCGGCAGCAGGTTCATCGCGTTCAGCCGACGAAGGGCGATTGCTTGGGCATTTCGCCGCCGGCTTCCTTGACGGCCTTGGCATAGGCGCGCGGGTTCTTGTAGGGGCCGGTCTTGACCAGCTCCTTTTCGCTCGCCTTCCGCACTTCGTGCGTGCGCGGCATGATTTTCAGATAGCCGCCCTCGCGCCCGATGAGGAAAATCGGCTGCTTGGTCCGCGTCGCAATGCGGCGGTGGCTGGCCGAGTGGCGCTTCATCGCGTCCAGTTCCTCGGTATCGCGTTGGAAAACATATTCATAGGCCGCGATGAATTCGCGGACGAAACCACGCTCCACAACCTGCATGTTGGAAATGAGCCAGCAGCGGTCGGCGAAGATCCAATAGGTGCCAAGACCCAGGAGTTCCCCTTCGCGGTTGAAGTAGGGATAGAAGGGAAAGGCACGGCAGGCGAGGGTGCGGTTGTCGCGCTCGCAGAAGCGGGCGCCTTTGCACTCGACCGCCATGCAGCCCTTGTGCAGGTCGGCAACGATCTGGCGCGCATTCGCATCCTGCGGCTTGAAGCGGCGCCACAAATCGGTGCGGCTCTTGAGCAGTTCGAATTC
>CAZUAL010000456.1:0-2582 GCA_964618305.1 uncultured Dongia sp.
CTGAAGCAGATGGCCGACATCTATCGCAAGGTGGGCGGGAACATCATCGCCGTCCTGGAAGTGGCGCATGAGCACACCTGCCGCTATGGCATCCTGAAGCCCGGCACCGACAAGGACGGTCTGGTCGAGGTGAAGGGGCTGGTCGAAAAGCCGAGTCCGGACAAGGCGCCGTCTCGGCTTGCCGTCATTGGACGCTATATCCTGCAGCCGGAGATCTTCCGCCATCTCGAGGCGCAGGAGCCGGGTGCTGGCGGCGAGATCCAGCTGACCGATTCCATGGCGCGGATGATCGGTGAGGTGCCGTTCCATGGCTACCGGTTCCAGGGCAAACGCTACGATTGCGGCGACAAGGTCGGGTTCATCGAGGCCAATATCGCCCTGGGCGTCGCCCATCCAATCCTGGGGAAGAATGTTCGCCAGATCGTTGCCGATATCGCCAAGACCCTCGAACTCTGAGAGTTCGCCCTTGCTAAAGATAAGGGCATAAAAATATCATTATCCCCGCCAACTGGCGGGGAGATGATGGAAGAAATTCTCAAAGGGCTGCGGGCCTCCGCGGAAGCGACGCGACTGCGCATCCTGGGGCTTTGCGCACATGCTGAATTGACGGTGAGCGATTTGGTCGAGATTCTCGGCCAATCGCAGCCGCGCATCTCGCGGCACCTCAAGCTGCTGGTGGAAGCCGGAGTCCTGGTTCGGAATCAGGAAGGCCCTTGGGCTTGGTACCGGCTGCCGGAAGAAGGTGTCGGCGGTGAACTCGCGCGCCTCATTGTCGACCTTCTTCCCTCCGACGATCGGCAGCACGCACAGGATCTCAAGCGGCTGCAGGCGATCTCGGAAGGCTGGACCAGCCGCGTCGCCGATTTCTTCCGTCAGCATGCCGGGGACTGGGAACAGATCCGCTCGCTCCATGCCGACCAGAAGGCGGTCGATGGTGCGCTGCTATCCGCTTTGCCCGAAGGCCCGATCGAGGCGCTGCTCGATATCGGCACGGGGGCGGGCCATGTGCTGTCGCTGGTGGGTGGCCGGGCAAAGTCCGCGATCGGTGTCGACCGGTCACGCGAAATGCTCAACGTCGCGCGTTCAAACCTCTTTAGGGCCGGACTGAGGCATTGCCAGGTCCGGCAGGCCGATATGTTCGCGCTGCCTTTCGAGGATGCGAGCTTCGACGCCATCACGATGAATATGGTGCTGCATTTCGCCGACCGGCCGGATGCGGCGATCGCGGAAGCCGCGCGCGTTCTCGAGCAGGGCGGGCGCCTGGTGATCGTCGATTTCGTCACCCACAGTCTGGAACAGCTGCGCGAGGAGCAGGCGCATCGCTGGCTCGGCTTCGATGATGCGCAGGTCACCTCCTGGTGCAAGGCGGCCGGTCTCATGCCGCTGCCGCCGCAGCATCTGGCCGGTGGTTCCTTGACGGTGGCACTTTGGAGCGCCGACCGGCCGACCTGAGTTTCAGCCGAACCCGTAGCGGGCCATGATCTCGCGCCTAAGGCGCGGGATGAGTTCCGGGTCGGCGCGCAAATGCGCTTCTTCCGAATCCAGGATGGCGAGGAAGAGGCGGCCCCGCAGGCGCTGTGTGTCGATCTTGCCCGCCGCCCGGGCGCCGATTGCCGATACGATCACGTCAAGGCATCGCTCGGCGGCATTGAGGCGCCCCCACAGGAAATCGTGTTCCCGCCAGGAGCGGTTGAAGAAGGCGCCGAAGCTCATCAGCGCGGTCCCGCGCAGGATGACGCCGTCGCCAAGGCCGTGTGCATCGTCAGGGCTGATCCGGTCGACCAGGACCTCGTTGATCTCGTCCATGTCCGTCCATTGCAGGATCGGAAAGGTGATGAGGTCGAAGAACGCGAAGCCGACATAGGCTTTGGCAACGGCTCGGCGGGCGATTGGCGGAAGAAAGGCAAAGCCCATGACGGAGATGATCTCGTCCAGGGATTGGTCGATCGGAATGAGACCGAACGCCTCTTCGAGAACCTGCAGGTCTGTGGGATCGAGATCGCGACCCGATTTTGCCGCTGCCACAATGAACTTGGCGGCTGTGACCGGCGGCCCCGCATATTTCGTGGGATCCCAGCGCGGCGCAGCACGCTCGATGGCTTCGTAAAGTGCGCCCTTCAGATCGTCGATCGCGGCGGAGCCGACATCGACACCGGTTTCACCAGCCGAGCGATAGAGTTCGTTCAAGCGCCGGATGACGAAACGGATACGGCGGAGGCGGAAGGCGATGTCGAACGCGCGCAAGAAGCGGATGGTTCGCGTTGGCGGTTCAGGGTCGCTCGCCAGCCAACGGTCGAAGGCGGCGCTGATGATATCCTTGGATACCTCGGATTCGGGCGTGCTGGCCAAAGTGGCAACCAATTGCGACAGGTGCTCGCTGACGCCGCGCAGTTTCAGCTTCTGATAGCTGAGATAGGCGTAGCCGGCGCCCTTGTGGGCAGCCTCGTTGGCCTCCGACCGGTAACGTGCCACTTCGGCGATGGTCGGGGGATTGTTGGGATCCGTCTGGACGATACTGTCGACCAGACGTTCAACCTCCGGATCCGCCGCCGCCAGAATCTCGGCCATGCGCCGTGCACGGG
>CAZUAL010000457.1:0-2579 GCA_964618305.1 uncultured Dongia sp.
CCTGAAGCAGCAGGATTTCGGCAACGCCGCCGAGAATCAGAACAACGCGCTGAGCCAGCTGCAGCAGGGATTGCAGGCGGCGCAGGAGATGATGCAGCGCCAGGCCGGCCAGATGCCGGGCCGCGGCACGCGCGCCAAGATGGATCCGCTGGGCCGCCCCAGCGAAGATGACGGTCCCGGTGGCAACACGGTCGACAACAGCAAGGTCGATTTAGGCAAGGAAGATCAGCAGAAGGTGCGGGAGATCTTCGACGAACTGCGCCAGCGCCGCAACGACCCCACCCGCCCGAAGCCCGAGCGCGACTATCTCGACCGCCTGCTGAAGCAGTTTTGATTTCGGTGGTCAATCGGGCCGGAGCAGACCAACGCGCGCCCGTAAGAGTCTTCAATATCGGCTTACTGCCGTCGCTCAACTATCAATCAAGCGCACCAGCATGCTTGATTTTGCGCCGCCTGAATTCCGCTCAGTTGCGCTGGCCAGTGAGGGCTGCGTCGACGGCGTTGCAGATCTGCTGCAGGCTGAACGGCTTGGTGATGATGTCGCTCACCGGGCTCTGCTGGGTGCGGGCACCGTCGGCGCGCTCTCTGGCGTCGGCAAAGCCGGTCATCATGAGGACCGTCATGCGCGGATTGATGCGCGCGGCGGTCTCGGCCAGGGCCAGCCCGTCGACGCCGGGCATGACGATGTCGGTCAGCATCAGGTCGTAGGTCTGCGCCTTCAACGCGGCGATCGCTGCCTCGCCGTCGCCGACGGCGGTGACTTCATGGCCACGATGGGTAAGGGCGCGGGTGACGAAGGCACGGACGGACTCGTCGTCTTCGGCCAGGAGGATTGCGGACACTGTGTCTTCAGTCCTTCTCATTCGCAAAGCGGCGCGCGCGTTCATGATCGATCAATGCCATCCAAAACTGACGCCTCCGCCCCAAAAGCTGGTGCGTGCGAGGCAAAATTGCAATCTCAAGGTAAGGGTAGGCCCAAACAGTTAACATTTGGTATGGCTCCAGGCGTCACCGCCGAGCCTTATCTGAGGCTTGGATCGTGGCAGAATTATGTCTTTATTTCAGCAAGTTAAGGAAGGCGCCCGGAAGCGGGGCGGCATGGCCGGCCCTGGCGCCCGAGTCGCAGCGCCGCTTCACGCTTTCACGCTATTGTGCGATGACCTTGACCATGACCCGCTTGCCCCCCTTCGGCACGGAATCGACGAAGGTGCGGAAACGGATGGTCTCGCCCGGCTCGATGCTCTCCTGGGCGAGGCGGAAAATATGCCACTCGCCGACTTCTTCCCCCTCGGCATCGTAGAAAATCGCCGCCAGTGGCGGGAGGGTGACCGGAAATTCGGATTCGTTGAAGATCTCCGCCTCGATCGCATAGACGGTCTTGTCGCCCTCGTTGCGGCGGTTGACGACGACATTGGCCGGTTTCAGATCCTCGGTCGGGCTGCTGGTGGAGAGGCCCATCAGGCTGTAGACCATGTCGAACGCCGGAATGGCGCGGGATATCTGGGCGCGGAAGACGAAGACGAGCGAGAGGCCGACCAGCACGCCCGCCAGCAGAACATAGATCGGCCGCACCGTGAAGCGGCGCTTGGGCAGCATCGGCCGCAGCCTGGGCGGGACCGTGATCGGGCCGGTCGGACGCTGTGGCGAGCGCGGGCGCGGCGGGGCGGCGGGAATTTCGATGCCCGACTCGGGCGCAGCCGCGGGCTCGGGTGCTGCCGCCGGTTCAGGCGGTGGAGCGGCCGCTTCGGCTATCTCGGCCGGCGTGCCTTCCGGATTTTCGAGCTTGGGCGGCAGCTGCTTCCATTTGTGCCCGCACTTGGCGCAACGCACATTGCGCCCGGAATCGCCGAGCAAGGCTGCGTCCAAGGAAAACCGTGTGGCACAGGCCGGGCAGGAAACAATCACTGATTCGTCCGCTCGATCGATATCCCCAACCCTTATAGATCCGTGATACCGGTGGGACAAGTGCGGGACTGGCACCGCCCGCCGATGCCGCGTGATTGGTGCACTGCCAAAGGCATCAATACTCACACCTTTGTCCCGAGTCGCGGCGGCGCCATCAGCTTTACGAGGATGAAGGCCCTATGCCATGTTAACCCCTTCCCGCGCTGCGACCGGCGCGTGGCGCGCGGGCGCCCCTGCCGGGCTTCGCGAACTTGGGGTCGGCTGGGATATAGGCACGTGGTTTTATTCGATCAGGTCTCGGTGCAGTACGGAACCGGGCCGCAGATCCTCAGGGACATCAGTTTCACCCTGGCGCCCGGCTCGTTCCATTTCCTGGTCGGGCGCTCGGGCGCCGGCAAGTCGTCGCTGCTGAAGCTCATGTATCTGGGCCTCAGGCCAAGCTCCGGGCTGGTCAATCTGTTCGGCCGCGACGTCGCCACCCTGTCGCGGGCCGACTTTCCGTCGATCCGGCGCCGCATCGGCGTCGTCTTCCAGGATTTCCGCCTCATCGAGCATCTATCGGCGCTGGACAATGTCGCGCTGCCGCTGCGCGTCGCCGGCGAGCGCGAGGCCGACATCCGTCGCCATTGCAGCGAGCTCCTGAGCTGGGTGGGCCTTGCCGATCAGCTCAACGC
>CAZUAL010000458.1:0-2565 GCA_964618305.1 uncultured Dongia sp.
CCATCTCTCTGCTAAGCCCTCCCACCTTTAGGGGGGAGGGTTGGGTGGGGGGCCGTCAGTGACGGCTACTCGGAAAGAAGCCCCCGCAGCCGGTAAAGCTCTTCGAGCGCCGCGCGGGGTGTCAGTTCATCCGGATTGACAGCTTTCAGGCGTTCCTCGACAGCACTCCCCTTGAGGGCGGGCGCTGCCGGCGCCTGCACGGAGAAAAGCGGCAGATCGTCGGCGAGGCGCGAGAGCGCTCCCGCCTGCTCGCCCTTTTCCAGGATGCTGAGCACTTCCTCGGCGCGGTGGAGGGCGGCGGCCGGGAGCCCCGCGAGCTTCGCGACGTGAATGCCGTAGGCGCGGTCGGCGGCACCGGGGCCGATCTCGTGCAGGAACTTCACCTCGCCCTGCCATTCCATCACCCGCATCGTGTGCGGCTTCAGCGCGGCAAGGGTTCCTGAGAGATGCGTGAGCTCATGGTAATGCGTTGCGAACAAGGCCCGGCAGCCATTCACTTCGTGGATATGCTCCAGGCACGCCCAGGCGATGGAGAGGCCGTCGAAGGTCGCGGTCCCGCGCCCGATTTCATCGAGGATGACGAGCGAGCGCGCCGTGGCGCGGTTGAGGATCGCCGCCGTCTCCACCATCTCGACCATGAAGGTCGAGCGCCCGCGCGCCAGATCGTCCGCCGCACCCACCCGGCTGAAGAGCCGATCGACGATGCCGATCGTAGCGGCTTTCGCGGGCACGAAACTTCCCATCTGCGCCAGAATGGCGATGAGCGCGTTCTGCCGCAGAAACGTCGATTTACCGGCCATGTTGGGACCGGTCACCAACCACAGCCGCTTCTCCGGCGAGAGGTCGCAATCATTGGCGACGAAACTGCCACCTTGATTTCGCACCAACGCCGCCTCGACCACCGGATGGCGCCCGCCGCTGATGACGAATTCGGCGCCTTCGTCGATATCGGGCCGCACCCAATCGCCCTCGCGCGCAAGTTCCGCAAGGGCTGCGCCGACATCGATGAGCGCCAGCGCCGAAGCCGCCTTGGCGATCGGCTCGGCGCGGGCCACCGTCTCGGAGACGAGATCGTCGAACAGGCGCTGCTCCAACGCGACGGCGCGGTCGCCCGCGTGAACGATCTTGCTTTCAAGCTCGGCGAGCTCGCCGGTCGAAAAGCGCATGGCGTTGGCCATGCTCTGCCGGTGGATGTAACGCGCGTCGCCTTTCAGCTTCTCGGCATGGACGGGCGTTATCTCGATGTAATAGCCGATGACGTTGTTGTGCCTGATTTTCAAGGCCGGAATGCCGGTCTCGTTTTTGAGCCGCGCCTCCAGCTCCATGATCAGCGTGCGCGAATCTTCCCGCAACGACCGGTACTCGTCGAGTTCCGCATGATAGCCCTTGGCAATGAAGCCGCCGTCACGCGTCAAGAGCGGCAGATCCTCGGCGAGCGATCGCGCCAGCCGGTCAACCAGTTCCACATGATGGCCGAGATCGCGCGCGGCACCGGCCAGCATCGCCGGCACCGCTGCCTGCTGCCCCTCGATGAGCGCGCGGAAATCCGCCGTGGCCTTCAAGCCATCGCGAATGGATGCCAGATCGCGCGGGCCACCGCGTCCTGCAGTGAGACGCGACAACGCGCGTTCGAGATCGGGCACCCGGCGCAGCGCCTCGCGCAGCCGGTCACGAAGGGCATCCTCGCTTGCCAGATATTGGACCAAGTCGAGCCGCGCATGGATCGCACCCACCTCGGTCAGGGGTGCCGAGAGCCAATCGCCGAGCAGCCGGCCGCCGGCACCGGTCAGGCTCCGGTCGATGGTGGCAAGCAGCGATCCCTGCCGCTCGCCACTCAAGCTGCGGATGAGTTCGAGGTTGCGCCGCGTCGCCGCGTCGATCTCCATCAAGGCGCCATCGACCACCTGGCGCGGCGCCGAGAGGCGCGGGATCTTGCCCTGTTGCGTCAGCTCCACATAATCGAGCACGGCGCCCGCCGCCGCCACTTCCGCGCGGGTGAAGGCGCCGAAGGCATCGAGCGTCGCCGTGCCGAGAAAGCCGGTGAGCCGCTTACGCGCATTGTCGCTGTCGAAGCGCGCGGAGGGGAGCGGCGACAGGCGCTTCTTGTAGTCGGCGAAGAACTCGAAAAGCTCGGGCCGCGCCAGCAGCCGGTCGGCGATGAGAATTTCCGTGGGATCAAGCCGCGCCATCGCGGCGGCGAGATCCCGCTCGGCAAGCTTCTGCACGAAGAAGCTGCCGGTCGAAATATCGACCCAGGCCAAGCCCAGCTCGCCCCCTGCTTCCGTCACCGCCGCCAGGAAATTGTGGCGCCGGGCGTCAAGGAGCGCATCCTCGGTGAGCGTTCCAGGGGTCACGATGCGCGTCACCGCGCGCCTCACCACCGCTTTCGAGCCGCGCTTCTTCGCCTCCGCGGGGTCCTCCATCTGCTCGCAGACGGCGACCTTGAAGCCCTGGCGCACCAGCTTCGACATGTAGGCGTCATGCGCATGGACGGGAACGCCGCACATCGGGATTTCCTCGCCCGCATGGCGCCCGCGCTTGGTCAGCGCAATGTCGAGGGCGGCG
>CAZUAL010000459.1:0-2544 GCA_964618305.1 uncultured Dongia sp.
ATAAGGGGTTAAGCACATGTTCCAGACTGGTCAGGGCTTGAGCAATCGGGGCCGCTTCGTTCCCACGGAGTTACCAGCGGAGCACCACATCCAGGCTCTGGTCGGCCTTCACCACCCCGTAGCTCAGCACGAACGGGCCCGGGCTCAGGGCATGCAGTTCCCCGGGGCCATAGGCGGCCACGGAGGTGACGCCGAAGCTGCCGAAATAGTTGGCCCGCTGGCGGCCCAGATTGAGCCCGACGGCCCACAGCAGGCGCCGCAGCGGCAGCGGCAGCCGGGTCGCCCGCAGCATCTTGCGGAACGCCGGCACGGCATCGATCGGGGCCTCCTTGGCCTGCCGGATCAGGGCTTCGACCTCACCGAGGGTGATTTCATCGGGGGCGGTGACCCGTTGCGGCAGCACGCATTCCTCGCCCCCTGCGGTGCGTGCGATGGCCACCATGGCGACCGAGCGCGGCAGCTCGTAGAAGCCGGGCAGGGGCCATTTGACGTAGAGCGTGCGCAGGATCGGCCGTTCGCGGGCGACCAGCGCAAAGGCCTTGACGAAGATGGCGGCCCAGCCCGGGGGATTGGCGGCTTGCGCACGGGCCTCCAGCAGAGGGCGGAGGTTGACGGAGCGGGTCAGCGACACGAAGGGCACGCCAACGGAGGCGCGCATGAGATCGGCGACGAGGCGGCGCGGTATGGAGATATTTCGGGTCGTTCCCCGCATCCTGACTCAGCTTCCCGCCGCTGGACAAACACAAAGCAGGCGGGCCGGCTTACACCGCTCGCCGCCATTGATCTAGCATGAACCGCCCGCCTTTGGGGGCCTCAGGGCGCCGGCTTGGCCAGCGGTTCGCCCGCCTTGACGACATAGACGCCGAGCACCTTCATGGCCTTGTCCCCGCCGGCCTTGGCGTCGTGAACCGCGCCTTCCGGGACCTGGTAGGAGTCGCCTGCTTTCAGCTTCTTCGGCGGCTGGCCGTCGATCAGGAGTTCCAGCTCGCCTTCCAGCACATAGCCGGTCTCGGCGCCGGGGTGGGTATGACGGCCTGCGGCGCCGCCGGCGGGAATCTCGGCAATCGCGGTGACGGTATTGTAGCCGGCCGGGAAGTCCAACTTCTGCAGCGGCGTGCGCTTGATGCCGCTCTGCTGGGCGATAGCCACGCTTGCGGCGGCAAAGGTGGCCGCGGCGATTCCGAGAACCAGTTTCCTGTTCATGCGCTTTCTCTCCCTGAGGTCGCAATCCTTAGCAGCGCCTCGTGCCGCGGCAAAGGATCCTCTGCGGCCCGATATCCCCGCCAAGGACGTCAGTCCGGAACGCGCCCGCCGAAGAACGGCATCAACGCCTGGCTCAGCGTGTGCGGCCGCTTCGATGTGAAAATCATCTCGGCCCCAGCATGGTCGTAGACCTCGCCGGGTTTGCCGATCAGATCGACCACGCGCCGAGCGATCGCGGGTGCCGGATCGATCCAGTCGACCGGCCAGGGGCCGAGCTGCGCCAGCCGCTCCAGCAGCAACGGATAGTGCGTGCAGGCCAGAACGACGGTGTCGGTGCGCGCGGAGGCATCGGAAGCTGAACCTACGAAACAGGGAGCGATCTCGGCTGCGATATCCGCATCGCTGACGGTCTCGCCGCTGAGCGCGGCTTCCGCCAGCGTCGCAAGCTCGGGCGAGCCTACCAGCGTCACCTCGCAGCCTTGCGCGAAATCCCGGATCAGGCCGTGGGTATATTCGCGTTTCACCGTGCCCTTGGTGCCGAGCACCGACACGCGCTTCGTCTTCGAACTGGCGCAGGCCGGCTTGATCGCCGGCACCGTGCCGACGAAGGGGACGCCGTAGGCGGCGCGCAATTGCGTCATCACGAGCGTGGAAGCCGTGTTGCAGGCGATCGTCACCAGGTCAGGCGCGTGCTCGTCGATGAGTTCGCCGACCAGCGGCACGACGCGGGCGATAATCGCTTCCTCGCTGTGATGGCCGTAAGGAAAGAACGCATCGTCGGCGACATAGACGTAATGCGCATCCGGCCGCGCGGCGACGATCTCGCGCAGTACCGTAAGGCCGCCGAGGCCGGAATCGAACACAAGTATCGTGGGCGGCGATGACACGACGGGATGTTAGCCGGTCCGGGGTTATCAATCAGTTGTCTTGACGGCCTTCGCGCGCATCGAGGCGCACTTTACGCAGCCCCGAACACGCGCCGGAAGATCGTGTCCACATGCTTGAGGTGGTAGCCGAGGTCGAACTGCTCGGCGATCTCGCTGTCGCTGAGATATTTCTTCACATCGGGATCTTTCTTCAGCAACGTCAGGAAGTCGCCTTCGCCGCGCCACACCGGCATCGCGTTGCGCTGTACGAATTTGTAGGCGTCCTCGCGGCTGGCGCCCTTCTGCGTCAGCGCGATCAAGACGCGCTGCGAATGCACGAGGCCGCCGAGACGGTCGAGGTTCTTCTGCATGTTGGCAGGGTAGACCAGCAGCTTCTCGATCAGTCCGGCGAGCCGCATCAGCGCGAAGTCGAGCGTGACGGTGGCGTCGGGGCCGATCATGCGCTCGGCGGAGG
>CAZUAL010000460.1:0-2519 GCA_964618305.1 uncultured Dongia sp.
CCATGGGCCGCGAGAAGCTTGCCATCGTCGGCGAATCCGGTTCCGGCAAGACCCAGACCGGCCGCGCCATTCTGGGCCTGACCCAAGGCCGCATCACCGCCGACAAAATGGCGTTCCACGGCACCAGCCTGCTTGGCCTCGATCCCGCCCAGTGGCGCGAGATCCGGGGCAAGCGCATCGCCATGGTGATGCAGGACCCCAAGTATTCGCTTAACCCGGTGATGACGATCGGCGATCAGCTGATCGAGGCCGGGAAACGCCTGCTCGGCGCCGATGGTGCCGCCACCCGCGCGATGGAGATGCTGGAAGCGGTGAAGATCCGCGATCCCAAGCGCGTCTTCAATGCCTGGCCGCACGAGCTTTCCGGCGGCATGGGCCAGCGCGCCATGATCGCCATGATGCTGATGGCCGAGCCCGAGCTCCTCATCGCCGACGAGCCGACATCGGCTCTTGACGTCACCGTGCGCCTGCAGGTTCTGGCTATCCTCGACGATCTGGTGAAGACGCGGGACATGGGTCTCATCTTCATCAGCCATGACCTCAACCTGGTGCGCACCTTCGCCGACCGGGTCCTCATCATGTATGGCGGGCGCGTGGTCGAGGAAGTGCCGGCCAAGGAACTTATGAACGCGCAGCACCCCTATACGCGCGGGCTCTTGGCTTGTGCCCCCGAAGTCGACCGCCCGGCAAAGCGCCTTGCGACGCTGACACGTGACCCCGCCTGGGCCGCTGCGCCGGCGGGAGGCACCCGATGATCGAGATCGAAAACCTCTCCGTCGTCTTCGGCGACGTCGACAACCGCGTCCTCGCCGTTGACGGTGTGAGTCTCAAGGTCGAAGCCGGCGAAACTTTCGGCCTGGTGGGGGAATCCGGCTCGGGCAAGTCGACGATCCTGCGCGCCGTGGCGGGCCTCGTCGACAGTGCCGGCGGCAGAATCCGCATCGACGGCAAGGATCAGGGCCAGAAGCGCGACAAGAGCTTCTATGCCCAGGTCCAGATGGTGTTCCAGGACCCGTTCGGCTCGCTGCACCCCAAACACACGATCGACCGCATCCTGACCGAACCGCTGGTCGTCCATGGGATCGAGGACCGCGAAGCGAAAGTGCGGGCGGTGCTCGACCAGGTGCAGCTCGGCCCCAGCTTCCGCTTCCGCTATCCGCATCAATTGTCGGGTGGCCAGCGCCAGCGCATCGCCATCGCCCGGGCGCTGATCCTGCGGCCCAAGATCATCCTGCTCGACGAGCCGACCTCGGCGCTCGACGTCTCGATCCAGGCGGAGGTCCTCAACCTGCTCGACGACATCCGGGCCGAATTCGGCGTCACCTACCTGCTGGTCAGCCACGATCTCGGTGTCGTGGCGCATATGTGTAACCGCTTCGCGGTCATGCGCCAGGGCAAGGTCGTCGAAGTGGCGGAAAGCCGGCATCTTTCCGGCGGCACGCTTACACACCCCTATTCGCAGCAGCTTCTTCTTGCCAGCCGCGGTTACGACCGGGCGGTCATCGACACCTTCGCGGACCTGTGATTCAGACTTTTTCCTTTCAGATCAATCAATTGCAGAAAACGCAACAAGCAGGCAGGGCTGATCTGCCTGCTTTGAGCTTGAATGCCCCCATAACCTGCTTTATTTGATCCGCCATCAGTGACGAGCGGGGACGAATCCGACGCCTGGACCCGAGTGTCCGGCGCCAAGTCCCGGCCCGCCGCGGGATCCAATTCGAAAGAGATACATGTCGAAAGAAGACGTCATCACCTTTGACGGGACCGTCCTGGAAATGTTGCCGGACCTGCGCTACGTCGTGCAGCTCGACAACGGCCATCAGACCCTCGCCTACACCTCCGGCAAGATGCGCAAGAACCGCATCCGCATCCTGGAGGGGGACCGCGTCACCGTCGAGATGACCCCCTACGACCTGACCAAGGGCCGCATCACCTTCCGCTTTAAGGACAGCCCTGGCACCAGCGGTGCAGGTCCGGCCCGTCCGCAGCAGCCCTTCAAGCGCCGCCACTAAGCTCTAGGCCTTTGGCGATGCCGGCCCGCGCTTGGCGCTTGCGGGCTTGAGACCGCGCGCCTGCAGCGCCGACCAAGCCTCGGCGCCCGAATTGACGATATCGAAGATCTTGAGATCGGCCGCCTCAATGAGGCCGCTGTCGATCATCGCATTGAAATTGATGACGGAATTCCAGTAATCCTCGCCCACCAGCACGACGGGTGTCGGCGAGGCCTTCTGCGTCTGCTGCAGCGTCAGAATCTCGAACAGCTCATCCATCGTGCCGAAGCCGCCGGGGAAGACGGCCAGCGCCCGCGCCCGCATCGCCAGGTGCATCTTGCGCATGGCGAAATAGTGGAACCGGAACGTGAGATCCGGTGTCGAATAGGCGTTGGGCTCCTGCTCGCCGGGGAGCGTGATGTTGAAACCGATCGACGGGGCCCCCGCCTCGTGGGCGCCTCGATTGGCCGCTTCCATGATGCCGGGACCGCCGCCGGTCGCGATGACATTGTCGCGCATGCCATCGAC
>CAZUAL010000461.1:0-2477 GCA_964618305.1 uncultured Dongia sp.
GAGTTCGTCCGCCACAAGGTGCTCGACGCGATAGGCGACCTTTATCTCGCCGGCCATCCGCTGCTCGGCGCCTTTTCGGCCTACAAATCAGGTCATGCGCTGAACAACCAGTTGCTCCGCGCATTGCTGGACGATGCCAGCGCCTGGGAGTGGGTCACGTTCGAGCGCCCTGAACTGGCGCCTGCCCGAATTCTCAACCTTTATCCGCAGGTTGCCTAGTGTTGATGCTGAGGATCGTCGGCGTGCTGACGGTCATCGCGATAGGAGCGGGTATCGTCGCCTACTTATTTTCCGGTGACAAACGCTATTTGCACCTGTCGGCGCGCATTGCCAAGTACGCCTTGATTTTCGTCCTGGTCGTGTTGGCGCTCATGTTCCTCGAACGCGTCATCGTCGTTTAGGCCTGATCCACCAGTTTTCTCAAGGCAGTGCCGAGGGGTGAGTCCGCCGGCAGGCTTGCCGCAAGCGATGTGAGCGCACGCTTCTGATTTTTCCCAATCCCGGCTTGGCGATGATGTGCTGGAAGCGCCTCTATTGGGCGATTCGGTTGCACCCGGATATCGATTCCGGTAACCTCCGCCGCCTCTGAACGAAAAACATCCGTCAAACGGGGTTCGATTTGCCTGAGTTTCGCCGCCACGGCGCTGTTGCGCGCGTGGATGACGATTCTCCCCGACCTGAGATTGGCAATTCGCGACTGCAGCGCAAGCGGCGTCGCGGACAGAAAAACTCGCTGGAGCCTCAAGAGGCGCCGCGCATGAGCAGAAAGCCGAGCCAGACCAGTGTCGGCCAGCAGGCAGTCTTCGAGGCTGCGGGCTAGGCGGGGCATGATGGGGAACCTCGGCGGCGAGCTCGGAAAGGAGCAGGGACGTGCATATTATTCTCGTCTCCGACAGGCTGGCAACGGCCAAGACCATCGTGCTGACCTGGCGTCACGTCGTCACAGTGTTGGTGGCGTTGATCTTTTTCGTTCTGGCGCTTTCGTCGCTGTTTTCCTATGTGACGGTGCGTCACGCGGCCGAGATTCGGTTGCCTTTCCTCGAAAAGTTGGTGCAGGCGATGACTGCGGAACAGGCGAGAGAGAGCCGGCAATTCGTTCGCGAGAACCTCAATGCCATGGCCGTGCGCCTGGGTGAAATGCAGGCGCAGCTATTGAGGCTCGATTCCATGGGCGAGCGCCTGGCGGCGGTTGCGGGGATCAAGCCCCAGGAACTTCGGCTTCTGGAGAATGGTCGCGATGGCCGTGGCGGACCATTGATCGACCCGCAGCCGCTTTCTCCGGACAACCTCCGTGATGCCCTCGATGCGCTGTCCCGTCAATTGGAAGCGAAAAACGACGCCTTGTCGCTGCTGGAAACGCACCTGCTTGAAGAGCGCATCCGCAAGAGCCGGCTGCCGACGTCGCTGCCGGTCGATGTGGCATGGAATGCCTCGAGTTTCGGCGTCCGGCTGGATCCCTTCACCGGCGAAAAGGCAATGCATGAAGGCGTCGATTTCACCGCGGAGGTGGGAACGCCGATCCGCGCCGCTGCCGCCGGGATCGTGGTGAATGTCGAAAAACATCCCGGTTACGGTAATGTGCTCGATATTGACCATGGGGATGACTTGGTGACGCGCTATGCGCATTGTTCGAAGATACTGGTGCAGCCGGGTGCCTTGATCAAGCGTGGCCAGGTGGTGGCGGAAGTCGGGTCAACGGGACGATCGACCGGCCCGCATCTGCATTTCGAGGTGCGCGTCAAGGGCGCAGCGCACGATCCCAATCGTTTCCTGGAACTGGCGCAGGAAAATACGGCGAGCCAGGGACATCGGCATTCCGTTTCGCGGTAATCCTCC
The DNA here is from genome assembly GCA_964618305.1 of uncultured Dongia sp. Lineage (GTDB taxonomy): Bacteria > Pseudomonadota > Alphaproteobacteria > Dongiales > Dongiaceae > Dongia. The sequence goes on from CAZUAL010000461.1 coordinate 1,837, forward strand.
CTGCGGGGCCGGCCGGACTCCGCATGGTAAAATTATTGTTTTACCCGCATAGGGCGGCCACCCCATGATTTCCGGCCTTCTCAAGAAGATTTTCGGCAGCCGCAACGATCGGCTGATCAAGCAGTATTCCCAGGCGGTCAGCAAGATCAACACCTTCGAGCCGGCGCTGGAAGCATTGAGCGACGAGCAGTTGCGCGGCAAGACCGACGAGTTCAGGACGCGCCTGGCCAAGGGTGAAATGCTCGACAATCTCCTGCCCGAGGCGTTCGCGGTGGTCCGCGAAGCCGGCAAGCGCGTCCTTGGCATGCGTCATTTCGACGTGCAGATGATCGGCGGCATGGTGCTGCACAACAACAAGATCGCCGAAATGCGCACAGGCGAGGGCAAGACGCTGGTGGCGACGCTGCCTTCCTACCTGAATGCCCTGACCGGCAAGGGCGTGCACATCATCACCGTCAACGATTATCTCGCCAGCCGCGACGCCGAATGGATGGGCCGGCTGCACCGCTTCCTTGGCCTGAGCGTCGGCGTCAATCTTTCGCAGATGCCGCACGACCAGAAGCAGGCCGCCTACGCCGCCGACATTACCTACGGCACCAACAACGAATTCGGCTTCGACTACCTGCGCGACAACATGGTGT
>CAZUAL010000462.1:0-2459 GCA_964618305.1 uncultured Dongia sp.
GTTCCAGATGCTTTCCCATGGCATCGTTTCGGGCGCACTCTTCCTTTGCGTCGGCGTGGTCTACGACCGCCTGCACACGCGCGAGATTGCCCGCTATGGCGGCCTTGTTCACCGGATGCCGAAATACGCCGTCGTTTTCATGATCTTCACGATGGCCTCGGTCGGTCTCCCCGGCACCAGCGGCTTCATCGGCGAATTCCTGGTCATGGTCGGTGTGTTCCAGAGCAGCACCTGGGTGGCTCTGCTCATCGCGACCGGCGTCATTCTGGGCGCCGCTTATATGCTGTGGCTCTATCGCCGCATTATCTTCGGCGAGCTTGTGAAGGAAGATCTGAAGACCATGCTCGATTTGTCGCTGCGCGAGAAACTCGTCTTCGCGCCGCTCATCGTCCTGGTCTTTTGGATGGGCATCTATCCGGTGAGCTTCACGTCGATCTTCGGCCCGACGGTCACCGATTTCATCCAGGATTACGCACCACGCATGGCAGCGGCGGTCGCGGCTCCTGCTGCAGCAACGCAGTAAAAGGCGAGGGCAGTCCCGTCATGACGTTCACCGACCTCAATCTCGGTCTGGCCCAGCCGGAAATCTTCCTTGCCGCCGCCAGCCTCGTGCTCCTGGTGATCGGCGTCTCGCTCGGCGATAGCCGCATGCGCCTCATCGCCTGGGCCAGCGTCGCGGCCCTGGTGGTCGCCATCGCGATGACGGTCTCCAGCGCCGATAGCGGCTTGGCCTTCCAGGGCCTCTTCGTTGCCGACGGTTTCGGCCGGTTTGCCAAGGTGCTTTCCTTCGGCGCGGCGGCGCTCGCCATCATCATGTCGCTCGACTATGCCGATCGCGAAGGCATGGCGCGCTTTGAATTGCCGCTCCTCATGCTGCTGGCATCGCTCGGCATGGCGCTGATGATCTCGGCCAACGACCTCATCTCGCTCTATGTCGGTCTGGAACTGCAATCCCTGGCGCTCTACGTGGTGGCGGCCATCCGGCGCGACAATGTGAAGTCGACCGAAGCTGGCCTCAAATATTTCGTTCTCGGCGCGCTCTCATCCGGCATGCTCCTTTACGGCTCGTCGCTGATCTACGGCTTTACCGGTTCGACCAACTTCTCGGTTCTGGCCGGTTCGCTCTCTGGTGAAGCTTCGGTCGGCCTCATCGTCGGTATCGTGTTCCTCTGCGCGGGGTTGGCCTTCAAGGTGTCGGCGGTTCCATTCCACATGTGGACGCCGGACGTTTATGAAGGCGCTCCGACGCCGATCACGGCTTTCTTTGCGGCAGCCCCCAAGGTTGCCGCGATCGCGCTCTTCACCCGCGTCCTCGTCGGGCCCTTCGGCGAGATGACGGGGCAATGGCAGCAGATCATCGTTTTCGTCTCCGTGGCGTCGATGATCCTCGGCGCCGTTGCTGCGATCTATCAGAAGAACATCAAGCGTCTGATGGCCTATTCTTCCATCGGCAATGTGGGTTACGCCCTGGTTGGCCTCGCTACCGGGACGCAGGAAGGTGTTTCCGGCCTGCTGACCTACATGGCGATCTATATCGTCATGACGATCGGCTCGTTTGCCGTGATCCTTGCCATGCGCCGCAAGGGTCAGGCGGTTGAGGAAATCAGCGATCTCGCCGGCCTGTCGCGCTCGCAGCCGGGCTTGGCCTATGCGCTCGCCATCTTCATGTTCTCGATGGCCGGCATTCCGCCCTTCGCCGGCTTTTTCGGCAAGCTCTTCGTTTTCATGGCGGCGATCCAGGCCGGCCTCAACGTGGTGGCGGTGATCGGCGTGCTCGCCTCGGTCGTGTCCGCCTTCTATTACATCCGCATCATCAAGGTCATGTTCTTCGACCAGCCGACCGAAAGCTTCGATCGTGTGACGCCGACTCTGCGCCTCGTTCTCGCGGCGACGGTCTTCGTCATCACCTTTGGCTTCCTCGCTGGTGCGCCGTTCTTTGACATGACAGCCGACGCGGCGAGCGTCCTCTTTTCGGAATGAGCCTGATCTTCCGCGTCGAACGGGTTGCGGAGATCGACAGCACCAACGAAGCGCTGAAAGCCCGCGCCGTTGCCGGGGCCGAGGAGGGCATTGTTCTCCGCGCCGACGTGCAGACGGCAGGAAAAGGCCGCCGCGGCCGGCAATGGGTGTCAGAAGCCGGCAATCTCTACATGTCTGTCTTGCTGCGCCCTCATAAGGGACCTGCCGAGGCGGCGACGCTGGGCTTTGTCGTGGCGATTGCTCTGGGCCGCATGCTCAGGGCTCTGCTGAATGTGCCCGTTCAGCACAAATGGCCCAATGATGTGCTGGTCGATGACCGGAAGATTTCCGGCATCCTCCTTGAATCGGGCGGTATCAGCGGCGGCGAGGTCGACTGGCTGGTGCTCGGGATCGGCGTCAATCTCCGCCATCACCCGGACGGCGCGCTTTACCCGACGACGGATCTTGTCGCAGCCGGTGGGCCCGCGTTGACACCGGAC
>CAZUAL010000463.1:0-2456 GCA_964618305.1 uncultured Dongia sp.
GTGCCCGGCTCTTTGACCAGCACATGGTCGTGGAAGATCTGCGACGAGCGGCTTCCCATGAGGCGTCCGGCGATCTCCGCCGCCGGCGAGGATTCGACGAAGGCACGGAATTCGGGGATGCGCTGCCAGTTGCAATAATCGTCGAAGAAGCGCCCGCCGCCATCGCCGGGGCGGACATTCTCGGCCCCATAGGGTCCGGGTTCCGCCATGTTGCGCTCGATCCCGGCGCGCAAGGGCTCGACCCAATCCGTGAAGGCGCCACGCAGCACGATGGCGCCATCGGCGGCATAGGCGGCAATGTCTTCTTTACGCACCAGCATGTTCGGCCCCGTCTTTTCGCGTGGAACCCCTTTTGCCAGAAAGCGCCCCAGGAGCGGAAGGGCCCCGGCAGCGGAAGGACCCCAGCCCGGCTGTTCTTGGCGGCGGAAAATGCGAGGGCCGCATGCCCGCTTGCCAAATGCGCATCCGCCGGCTTCTTGCCGGTCTGCGGCAGCCTGTATATACAGGTACAGTCAGGTAGAGATAGGAGGCCGGTATGCGCAGGATTGAACGCGGGGCGGAGCCGCTCCGGCTTGGCGATCTGGTCGCCGTGGCGCGGGGCGAGGCGGACCTATTTATCGGCGCCGACGCCATCGCGGCCCTTGCCAACGGCCGGGCCATCGTCGAGCGCATCATTGCCCGGGGCGAGCGCGCCTATGGCATTTCGACCGGCCTCGGCGCGCTCAGTGAAATCGTGCTGAGCGGCGCGCAGCAGACGGAATTGTCGCGCAACACCTTGCTGAGCCATGCCTGCGGCATCGGCGTCCCTTTGTCGGAACAGGCGACGCGCGCGATCATGGCGTCGCTGGTCAATGACCTGTGCCATGGCAAGTCGGGCGTGAGCCCGGCAATCGTCGACCAATTGGTCGCCTTGCTCAATCACCGCATCACGCCGCTCGTGCCGGCCAAGGGGTCGGTCGGCTATATCACGCACGGCGCGCATATCGGCCTGTCGCTGATCGGCATCGGCGACGTCCTCATGGCGGGAGAGAGACTGAGTGCGGCCGAGGCGCTGGCGAAGATCGGCCGCGCGCCGCTGTCGCTCGGTGCCAAGGATGGGCTCTGCCTCGTCAACGGCACGCGTTGCCTCACCGGTCTTGCCTGCCTTGCCGTGGCCGAGGCCGAGGCGATGGCCGATTGGGCGGACGTCACCGGCGCCATGAGCTTCGAAGCATTGAAGGGGCAGATCGCCGCCTATGACGAAACCCTTCTGGAATTGAAGCCGCATCCCGGCCTCCTCCATGTGGGGCGGCGGTTGCGCGCGCTGCTCGCCGAGAGCGAGATCGTCGCCAGTCACCAGGGCTTCCGCACCCAGGACGCGCTTTCCATCCGCTCCATTCCACAGATCCACGGCGCCACGCGCGACCAGATCGACCATGTCCGCCGCCAGGTGGAAATCGAACTTGGCTCGGCCACGGACAATCCGCTGGTGATCGGCACGCCGGACGCCTATCGCGTCATCTCCAACGCGCATCCGCACGGCCAGTCGCTGGGGATGGCGATGGATCTCCTCGGCATTGCCATCGCGGAATTGGGCTCCGTCGCCGAACGGCGGCTCGACCGGCTGATCAATCCGGCGGTGAGCACGCTGCCGGCCTTCCTGGTCAAGGCGGGTGGGGTCAATTCCGGCATGATGATCGCGCAATACGCGGCCGCGTCGCTGGCGGCCGAGAACAAGCTCCTTGCCCAGCCGATGGTGACGGACAATTACATCACCTCCGCGCAGCAGGAGGACCATCTCAGTCTCGGCACGCCATCGGCTCTCAAGTGCCTCGAGATCGCCGCCAACACACGCCATATCCTGGCGATCGAGTACCTTCTGGCTGCCCAGGCCCTCGAATTCTATCCCGGCTTGCGCAAGGGCCGTGGCACCGGTGCCGCGCATGCGGCCCTGCGCGCCGAGGTCCCGCCCTATGACCAGGACCGGTTCCTTTCGCCCGACATCGCCCGCGTCGCCCGGCGGATGGCGGAAACCGGCTGGACGGAAGCGGTCGCATCCGCCCTCTAGCAGCCCCAAAAAACCAAAAAATTCCGCGCAGGGTTTACCGCCAACCGGCGTGAAACCTTTCGCATTGCTCGCATGTGGCGACAGCTAGCCAGATTGGGGACCCTGGGTTGATGGAACGGGTTCTTCCGCAAATCTGTCCGGCGATCAATGGGTTGGGCGCCGCCCGACATATTCAGACGCCCAGATTCCCCGAACCGGTGACGCATGAGCATTGCTGAAGATTCCCGCCCCCTTCGTGCCGAGCCCGTCACCAGTCCGGGCACGGCGCCGTCCCGGCCTTTTGGCCAGCAAGCGCGCCGACCGCGGCCCCGCCGCCGCTGGCCGTGGCTCACCCTGTTGCTGCTGATTGCCGCCGGCATCGGTGGCGCTTTCTGGCTCACGGGGAAGGGCGAGGGTGCCACACAGAATC
>CAZUAL010000464.1:0-2432 GCA_964618305.1 uncultured Dongia sp.
TTCGTGTTCACGCCGACCGCGGTCTTCTTCTCGATCCGCCTCTACGAAGCGGTTCACCAACTACCGACCCTACCCACACACGCCCAAGCGACTTCCTCCTAACGGAGGTCGTTTTTTTATGCACGCGTCTTTGGTATCATGGGCCGGTATGCTCCCCCTCCTTCCCGTCCGCCGGTTCATCGGGCTGTCCTGGCAGCGGTACACGCAACACCTCGGCCGCTTCCTGGAAGTCTCGCTCTGGCTCCTTTTGCCGAAGCTGATGCAGGTCGTGCTCCTGTTTGCGCTTACCTCCTCGCACGTGGACCTTGCATTAGGACGGGTTTGGTTATTCACCCAGGTCCTCATTGGCGCGCTAAGCCTCGTTATCTCGACCTGGGTGACGGTTCGGCTCATCAAGCTGACGCTCGCCCATGACCCGAAGGAAGAGGGCTATCTCGCGACACACCCCCACATCGGTTGGAACCTCTTCTTTCCGCTTTTCGTCGTAAACCTTCTTTGCGTCCTGGCGGTTCTCGCGGGCGGAGTCGCGTTTGTCTTGCCCGGAATCTGGCTCGCCGTCTCGCTTAGCCTGGCACCCTATGTCCTCGTCGCCGAAAACAAGCGTGGCCTGGAAGCGCTCTACGGCTCGCATGCCCTGATCCGTGGCCGTTGGTGGCCGGTCGTGGGACGGATGCTCGTCGCCGGCGTCAGCTTCCTCGCGCTCTCGTTCTTGATCCTCATGATCCTCTCCCTCATTCTCGACCTGCTTTTTGGCGGCGCGATGACGGGCGAGGTGGCCCGCCTCTCCCGCAGCCTCCTCATTGATGGCAACATCACGGTCGATACCTTGCGCGGCTTCAGCCTCAGCCAACTCCGCGACAGCCTGCTGACGAGCTTCACCGCCCCGTTCCTCGCGATCGCCCAAGGCGTCCTCTACACCTCCCTACGCGATACCTACGCTCCGGCCAAGGAAGAAAAAACCGCTTAAAAAAGGTGCACGCGACCAAAAACCAGCCGCACCTTCCGTCCGGCTGGTTTCGTGTTTCTCGGTCATTTTTCCCTAGCCGTTTCCCAGGCCGCTTGCTAGGATTGGTGCATGAACCGCTACATCCCGATCATCGGCCTGGAGATCCACGTGCGCCTCAAGACGGCCACGAAGATGTTTTGCCGTTGCCCGTCCGTTCCTGAGACCGCGCCTGCCAACAGCGCCATCTGCCCCACCTGCAGCGGCCAACCCGGCGCCTTGCCGGTCGTGAACGAGCAGGCCATCCGCCTCGGTGTCCGCGTCGGCCTCGCCCTCAACGGCACCGTCCGCGACCGCGCCTCGTTCGACCGCAAGAACTATTTCTATCCCGACCTCCCCAAGGGCTACCAGATCACCCAGTTCGACGAGCCCATCGTCGAAGGCGGGGCCCTCTCGATCCCCTCCGCCCTCGCCAAAGATGGGATCCGCACGGTCGGCATCACGCGCGCGCACCTTGAGGAAGACGCCGCCAAAAACATCCATGACCCTCAATCCGGCGCCACCCTCGTCGACCTGAACCGCGCCGGCGCGCCCCTTTTGGAGATCGTCACCGATCCAGACCTCCGCTCGCCGCAAGAGGCAAAGGCCTTCCTCCAAGAGCTGCAGGCCCTCCTCCGTGCCATCCAGGCCTCCGACGCGGACATGGAAAAGGGCTACATGCGCTGCGATGCCAACATCTCCCTCCTCCCCATCGACGACGAAGGGCATGCGCTCCAGCCCGAATTCAACCCGAAGGTCGAGATCAAGAACATGAACTCGTTCCGCTCGGTGGAACGGGCCCTCCAATTCGAGATCCAACGCCAAAGCGCCCTGTACAACGAAGGCGGCAAAGCGATTCCCGAAACGCGCGGCTGGGATGACGTGCGCGAGGAGACCGTCTCGCAGCGCACCAAAGAGACGAGCGCGGACTACCGCTATTTCCCCGAACCAGACCTCCCGACCGTCGAACTCGCCGCCATCCGCGAACAAGAACGCGCCCGCCTCCCCGAACTCCCCGCCGAAACCCGCGCCCGGCTCGTGGAAGAGTACGGGTTTACGCATGAAGACGCCTCCCTCCTCATTGAACGCGGCTGGACTGCCTTCGCGGAACAGGTCTTGGGCGAACTCGGCGGCTGGATGGAAGCCCGTGACACGAGCGACGCTTCGGCCGGCGAACTGATGGAGCGCGATAAGCAAGCCATGGCCAAGCTCCTCAGCAACTGGCTCCTGAACAAGCTGGCCCCGATCCTCAGCGACCGCGGCCTCTCCCTCCAGGATGCCCGCCTCGACGCCGAGAACATGGCCGAATTCCTGCAAATCCTGCGCGAAGGGACCGTGAACAGCACGAACGCGCAAAAGCTCTTGCAACTCATGGTGGAAACGGGCGCCGACCCTTCTCACCTCCTCGAGGAGCATGCGCTCAGCCAATCAGGCGATGAAGAGACCCTCA
>CAZUAL010000465.1:0-951 GCA_964618305.1 uncultured Dongia sp.
AGACGGAGCTGGGCAGGCGCAGACCGTCGTCGCGCACACCCTTCATGAACTTGGTCGCGGGGAGGATCTTGCCGCGCGGGATGCCGTTCATATCGGGGACGAGACATTCAACCTCGTCCACTTTCCGTTCTGTGATCCAATCGTCTAAATACTTCATGATAAAGAACCATATTTGGTAAATGTGATGGTCGGATATGACCTAGTGCGCCAGCAAGATGAGCCGGCAATGCGAGGCCGAAACTAGCCCAAGCAGGGCATTTTGTCCAAGCCGGGCGGCCATGCGCCCTTTGCAACGCGCGGCCGTTCGTTAACTGATCGGATGTGAAGGAAGAAAGCGATGTCAATGAAGCCGCGCGTGAGCCTCATCACCCTCGGAGTCGATGATCTCGCGGGTGCGAGACGGTTTTATGAGACGGGGCTGGGCTGGAAAGTCTCCGGCGCCAGCAATGATTCTGTCGTATTCATTCAATTGGCGGGCGGCACGTGCCTGGGGCTCTTCGGCCGGGACGCACTTGCCGAAGATGCGCACCTTGAAGAACCGGTGCGGGGCTACGGCGGCGTCACGCTGGCTCAGAATTTTGAGTCGAAGGCCGCCGTCGATGACGCCATGACGCAAGCCCTCGCTGCCGGCGCCAAGCTGCTCAAGAAACCGCAGGATGTCTTCTGGGGCGGCTATTCCGGCTACTTCGCCGACCCCGACGGCCATGTCTGGGAACTCGCGTGGAACCCGTTCTTTCCGCTCAGCGAGGATGGCGGCGTAACGCTGCCTTAGGACGCAAAGAAAAACGGCGGGACGTTGCCGTCCCGCCGTTCTCCATCCTTGCGACTTTTGTCGCTTAGAGGCCGAGCGCTTCCGCGGCCGGCACATACTTCTTCTTCAGATCCTCGGCGACCGCCTTGTAGGTGATCTTGCCTTCATGAACGTTGAGGCCGTTCATCAGGTGCGGATCG
>CAZUAL010000465.1:961-2431 GCA_964618305.1 uncultured Dongia sp.
CGGATCGTCGGCCAGCGCCTTCTTGGCACCCTGGTCGGCGAGAGCCAGCGCGAAGGGCAGGGTGGCGTTGTTGAGCGCGAAGGTCGAGGTGCGGCTGAGGCCGCCCGGCATGTTGGCGACGCAATAGTGGATGATGCCGTCGACCACATAGACCGGATCGGCATGGGTGGTGGCCTTCGAGGTTTCGAAGCAGCCGCCCTGGTCGATGGCGATGTCGACGAGGACCGAACCCGGGCGCATCTGCTTGATCATCTTGCGGGTGACAAGCTTCGGGGCAGCGGCCCCCGGCACCAGCACGGCGCCGATGACGAGGTCGGCATTGATCACATGCTCTTCGATCGCGTCGAGTGTCGAGTAGCAGGTATAGACCTTGCTGCCGAACATCTCGTCGAGCTGGCGCAGGCGGTCAACAGAGCGGTCGATCACGGTGACGTTCGCTTCCATGCCCATGGCCATGCGGACGGCATTGGTGCCGGAGACGCCGCCGCCGATGACGACGACCTTCGCCGGGGCAACACCCGGAACGCCGCCCAGCAGAATGCCGGCGCCGCCCTGGGCCTTTTCGAGATAATGCGCACCGACCTGAACCGACATGCGGCCGGCGACTTCCGACATCGGCGCCAGCAGAGGCAGGCCGCCGCGGGGGCTGGTGATGGTCTCATAGGCGATCGCGGTGCAGCCCGACTTGATCAGACCTTCGGTCTGCACGGGGTCCGGCGCCAGGTGCAAGTAGGTGTAAAGGATCTGGCCCTTGCGGAGCATCTTGGTCTCCTTGGGCTGGGGTTCCTTCACCTTCACAATCATCTCGGCCTTGGCGAACACATCTTCGGCCGACTTCGCAATCGTGGCGCCCGCCGCCTTGTAGGCGCGGTCGTCCATGCCGATGCCTTCGCCGGCGCCGGTCTCGACGAGGACCTTGTGGCCGTGGTGGATGAGCTCGCGCACGCTCGAGGGAACGAGGCCGACGCGGTACTCGTGGTTTTTGATTTCCTTAGGAACGCCGATAAGCATGGTTCTTCTCCAATAATAAACGCACCGGCTGGCCGTTTTTCGTGGCCTGCCGGTGCGTCAGATACGTGGTTAGTCGATGGCTTTGAGGACGTTGGCCATGATCGAGACCGCCTGGTCGATATGGCTCTTCTCGACGATGAAGGGCGGCGACATGGCGATGATGTCGCCGGTCACACGGATCAGCATGCCCTTCTCGTAGGCCTTGAGGAAGGCGTCGAAGGCGCGCGCACCGGGCTTGCCCGGCCGCGATTCCAGCTCGATCGCACCGATGAGGCCGATGTTGCGCAGATCGATGACGTGCTTGGTGCCCTTGAGGCTGTGGATCGCGTTCTCCCAATACGGGGTCAGTTCCTTCACCCGGTCAAAGAGACCCTCGTTCTTGTAAATGTCGAGGACGGCAAGACCCGCGGCGCAGGCGACCGGATGGGCCGAGTAGGTGTAGCCGTGGAAGAGCTCGAT
>CAZUAL010000466.1:0-2409 GCA_964618305.1 uncultured Dongia sp.
CGACATTGTTCACCGTGGTCGGGCAGCCATAAAGGCCGCAAGCTGCCGGGAACGGCGGCTTCAGGCGCGGCTGGCCCTTCTTGCCCTCGATGCTTTCGATGAGCGCGGATTCCTCGCCGCAGATATAGGCGCCGGCACCGCGATGCAGATAGACGTCGAAATCGTATCCCGAGCCGCTGGCATTCTTGCCGATGAGACCTGCGTCATAGGCTTCGTCGATCGCCGCCTGGACGTGGACGGCTTCCTGATAGAACTCGCCACGGATGTAGATATAGGCCGCCTTGCAGCGCATGGCGAAGCCAGCGATGAGGCAACCTTCGATCAGCATATGCGGATCGAAGCGCAGGATTTCGCGATCCTTGCAGGTGCCGGGTTCGGATTCGTCGGCATTGACCACGAGGTAGGACGGGCGGCCGTCCGACTGCTTGGGCATGAACGACCATTTCATGCCGGTCGGGAAACCAGCACCACCACGGCCGCGCAAATCCGACGCCTTGATCTCGTCAATGATCTTGTCCGGGCCCATTTCCAGGAGGGCCTTGGTATTGTCCCAGATGCCGCGGCGGCGCGCGCCCGCAAGGCGCCAATCGTCCTGGCAGTAAATATTCTTGAAGATGCGATCCTTGTCCTGGAGCATCACTTACCTCCCGCCAGATCGCGCGACATGTCATAGGAGAGCGGAATCTCCTGCAGGGTCGTCGGCCCGCCTTCGGCCATCGAGGCGCGGCGGCCATTCTGCGGACCGGTCTGCGGCTTGCGGCCGGCGGCCAGCTCGTCGAGCACCTTGCCCAGGGTTTCCGGCGTCAGGTCTTCATAGAAATCGTCGTTGATCTGCACCATCGGCGCATTGCAGCAGGCGCCGAGGCATTCGACTTCGGTCATCGAGAAAAGGCCGTCCTTGGTCACTTCCTTCATACCGACGCCAAGGCGCTTCTGCAGATAGTCGGTGAGTTTGTCGGAGCCGCGCAGCCAGCAAGGCGTCGTGCGGCAGACCTGGATGAAGTACTTCCCGACCGGCTGCAAATTATACATCGTGTAGAAGGTCGCGACCTCGTAGACGCGGATCGGCGCCATGTCGAGCATGCCGGCGATGACATCCATCGCCACGCGCGGAACCCAGCCGTGCTGGCGCTGCGCGAGATCGAGAAGCGGCATCACCGCGGACGACTGACGGCCTTCCGGATACTTGGCGATGATCTTCTTGGCCTTCTCCAGATTCTCCGCTGTGAAGGCGAAGCTCTCCGGCTGGACCACATCGGTGTTTGCGTTAGCACTCATCTGTCGATCTCACCGAACACGATATCAAGGGAGCCGAGGATCGCGACCGAATCCGCCAGCATGTAGCCCTTGCAAAGGAAGTCCATGGCCGCGAGGTGCGGGAAGCCGGGCGCGCGGATCTTGCAGCGATGCGGCTTGTTGGTGCCGTCGGAGACAAGATAGACGCCGAACTCGCCCTTGGGCGCTTCGACGGCCGTATACGTCTCGCCGGCCGGCACGTGATAGCCCTCGGTATAAAGCTTGAAGTGATGGATCAGCGCTTCCATCGAATGCTTCATCTCGCCGCGCTTGGGCGGGGTCACCTTGTGATCGGTCGAGGTGGCGGGACCACCCGGCATCTCCTTGATGCACTGACGCACGATCTTGAGGCTCTCGCGCATTTCGGCAACGCGCACGAGATAACGGTCGTAGCAATCGCCGTGCTTGCCGACCGGAATGTCGAAATCCATCTTGTCGTAGACGAGATAAGGCTGCGACTTCCTGAGATCCCACGGCACGCCGGAGGCGCGCAGTACCGGTCCGGTAAAGCCCCAGGCGATGGCGTCTTCAGCGGTCACCGGGCAGACATCGACAAGGCGCTGCTTGAAGATGCGGTTCTCGGTGAGGAGACCTTCCATATCGTCGACGATCTTGGGGAACTTCTCGCTCCACGCCCACAGGTCTTCGAGCAGGCCCGCCGGCAGATCCTGGTGCACGCCACCCGGTCGATAATAGGCCGCATGGAGCCGCGCGCCGGAAACACGCTCGTAGAACTCCATCAGCAATTCGCGCTGCTCGAACACCCACAGGAACGGCGTCACCGCGCCGACGTCCATGGCATAGGCCGGAATGTTCAGCAGGTGATTGAGGATGCGCGTCACCTCGTCGAACATGACGCGGATGTACTGGGCGCGGATCGGCACCTCGACGCCGAGCAGCTTTTCGACGCCGAGCACGAAGGCATGCTCCTGGCACATCGGGCTCACGTAATCGAGGCGGTCGAAATAGGGAATGGCCTGGGTATAGGTCTTGTATTCGATCAGCTTCTCGGTGCCACGGTGCAGCAGGCCGACATGCGGATCGACGCGGCGCACGATTTCGCCGTCCATTTCCATGACCATGCGCAACACACCGTGGGCCGCGGGATGCTGC
>CAZUAL010000467.1:0-2404 GCA_964618305.1 uncultured Dongia sp.
CCATCGACAACACCACCACTAGCCGCCTCATCTGATCCTCCGTGTGCACTGACCGTGTAACCACTTCGGACCCTCTGAGCAGGATCTACCGGATCGGGTCTCTACGAAACCCCTGGTAAACCCCTATGTGTCACCCCTGCGCCGCCCATCGCCACACCGACCACTTTCTTACAAGTCAAGTGCTCTGCCAACTGAGCTAACCCGGCGTTACGGGGTTTCACACGCTCATCAGACCCGTCGTGTAACCTCCAATGTGACCACCCTACCACGGGTGTCAACCCATCATGGAGGCCCAATGCCCGCGCTCCAACACCTCGGCGGCGACCGCTGGCGCACCAGCATCTACATCGGGCGCGACCACACCGGCCGCCAAATCCGCCGCACCCGCGTCTTCACCGCCACCGACCGGCGAGCCGCCGAGATCCGCGCCGAAGCCGAACGCGTCGCCCTCCGCGCCATCGAGGCCGACCAGCAAGCCCGCGCCGGCACCCTCGCCGCGTACGTCGACCGCTGGCTCGCCGAGTGCGCCACCCGCCTCTCCCCACACACCATCGAGGGCTACCGCATCCAGTCCGCCAAGGCCGTCGCCCAGTTCGGCGGCTGGCAGCTCAACGCCATCCACGCCGACGACCTGCGCGCCTGGTACGCCCGACTCCTACACCGCGGCGTCACCCCCACCACCCTCGACCACGTCCACGTCGTGCTCCGCATCATCTTCCGCCAGGCCGTCGCCGACGACCTGATCGTCAAGCCGCCCACGTTCGGGATCCGCCGGCCCCGCGTCCCCCGCCGCAAATTCAACCTGCCCCCCGACACGGCGATCAGCGCGGCGATCAGCGCCGCCCACCCCGACCTGGCCATCGGGGCGACACTCGCCGCGCTCGGGCTCCGACGCGCCGAAGTCACCCGCGCCACCTGGGGCGACATCACCGGCCGGGAACTCCACGTCCGCGGCACCAAGACCGACGAATCAGATCGGTACATCGCCCTGTCCGACCGGACCATGCGCGCCCTCGCCGTACACCGACGCCGGCAAGTCGCCAACGCCCGACGCCTCGGCCGGCGCATCCCGCTCCGCAACCCGGCCCGGCCGATCCTCGCCAACATCGAGATCGACCCGACCGCCCGCACCCCCTACGACCCCGGCTGGGTCACCCGCACCTGGCGGGCCATCACCACCCGGCCCGGCTCACCCGTCCACGACATGCACTTCCACGACCTCCGCCACTGGGCCGCCAGCCGCCTGTTCGCCAAGGGTGTCGCCCCCCACGAGGTCGCCGAGCAGCTCGGGCACTCCAAGGTGTCGACCACCCTCGACGTGTACGGCCAGGTACTCGACCGCAGCGCCCAACGCCGAGCCCGCGCCAAACTGCTCGGCTAGCAGCTACGTCTGGCCGCACTCCACCGTCAACACCTCAACCGGCCGGGACAGCGGTGCTCTGCACCCGATGGCCGCCGCCAGCGGACGTGTCAGGTCGTGCTTGCAAGATCTCGTACGATCCTGTACGATCTGACACCATGAAGCCCCTGAAGCCGATGAAGGTCAACTACCTGGCGCTGCGGGTCATCCGCGAGCTGTCGGGCGCAAGCCAATCGGGAGTCGCCGCGGCGGTCGGCATGGAGCGGGCCAACTACGCCCACATCGAAGCCGGTCGGCGGCCCGGAACCGCCGAGCAGATCGTGAAGATTGCCCGGGCGCTGCGAGTCCCCGTCGGCGCTATCGCCGTGATGGGCGCTGAAGTGCTGGTCGACGCCGAGGCAGTCGCCTGATGAACGGTCAGCTTGCTCTCGACATGACCGCCGGCCCCCTGTACCGGCCGACCGACCCTGACACCAGCCGCGACGCCGCCGTGCTCGCGTTGGAGACCGCCGAAACCCTCCGCGACCGTTGCCTCCAAGCACTCCGCGCCGCCGGCGAGCACGGCCTGACCGACTTCGAGACAGCCGAGATCGTCGGCCGTCAACAGACCAGCACGGGCAAGCGACGGCTCGAACTCGAACGAGCCGGGCTCGTCGCACCCCGGCTCGTCATCGACCCGCAGACGCTGGCGCTGATCCCTGACCGCCGCCCGACCCCATCCGGTGCGACCGCGATCGTGTGGGTCGCTGTCGAGCACCAGCGCGCCAACGCCGGGGGGCACTGACCATGCCTCGTGTTCGTCGCCGTCATGTCGAGCCGCAGACCCTGTGCGCCGAGGACGCCGCCACCTACTGCGGGATGGGCGTCAAAACGTTCCGCGCCGAGGTGCAGGCCGGGACCGGGCCGCGCCCGTGGAACCCGCGGTTGCATCGTGACCCGGATGCGCGGGTGATGCTCCGGTACGCGGTCGGTGATCTCGACGAGTGGATCGCCGCCAGGTCGTTGGACCCGTCGGTGTCCGCCAAGTTCGCCGCCGTTCCCGCT
>CAZUAL010000468.1:0-2395 GCA_964618305.1 uncultured Dongia sp.
CCCACGGGACGGATCGGGCCGGTTACGCCCGAGGAGCGCAAGGCAATCATCAATGCGAGCCCGGTGAAGGGCAAGTATGATACCGCGGTCGATGCCGAGTCGGCATTCGAGATGATTCAGAAACGCATCGCCGGTACGGCGGCTTCCGGCGACGAAGCCGGAGGGGCTGCGGCCGGCAGCGGCGGCGGAATTCTGGGACAGATCGGCTCGATCGTCGGCACGATCTTCGGCACCAACGTCAAGCGCGGAAAGCTCACCACCGGCCAGATCGTCGCGCGCCAGGTGACGCGCTCGGTTACCAACAAGGTGATCGGGGGCATTGCCGCCGATGTCGGAAAGTCGGTGGCCGGATCGCTCGGCGGTTCGATCGGACGTTCGCTGGTGCGCGGTGCGCTCGGCAGTCTGCTGCGGCGATAGGTCTGCGATTTCCCTGTGACCCAAGAAACAGCGCGCGTCCTGAGATATCCGTCATGGCGGGCGCCGCTCGATTGGCTGTTCTTCCTCTGCGTGATCGTGCTGAGCGCCGATGTCCTGGTCCCGGAGATTTTCGGTAGCGGCAAGACCAAGGACTATCCGCTCTGGTACTGGGCCGGCCAGCAGGTGCTGCACGGGCTGAATTTGTATCCGAGCGATGCCGGCGCGCAGTTCGAATTCATCTATCCGCCATTGCCGGCGGTGCTGCTCGCCGTCCCGGCCTGGCTCGGCAAGATCCCGCTTTATGTCTGCCTCTGTCTGCTCAATGCCGTGGCGTGGTGGATGACGGCGCAGTTTTCCAACGCGATGACGGGCGCAGGCCGCCCACCCGGTCCCTGGCTGTTCGCGTTGCCGAGCTTCGTCACCATCACCTTCATCTTCGATATGTACGATCTCGGCCAGCCCAATCTGTTGTTGCTGGCGATGATGCTCTACGGTTTCTGGCTGTTGCGCGAGGCGCGGCCCGCGATGGCAGGTTGCATGTTCGCGCTGGCGACCGCGATCAAGGTGTTTCCCGTGGCGGTGCTGCCCTATCTGGTCTGGCGCCGGCAGTGGAAGGCGACGGCTGGCACGCTTGCGTTCCTGGCGTTGTTCCTGATCGTGCTCCCCGCGCCAATCCGCGGTTTCGAACACAATATTGCGGAGCTGAAGACCTGGTATCGCGGCATGGTGGGCTCGAGCTCGGAGAAGGGGTTCGGCCAGCGCGACGAGCAGAACTGGTCTTGGGTCAACCAGTCCATCATCGCGGTGACGCACCGGCTGACCCGGCCGGTCAACTACAACCAGGACGATCCGAAGAAGCCTGCCCGCACCATGAATGTGGTCGATGTCGGTTTCCGGACCGCCAACCTGATCGTGGTCGCAATCTCGCTGGCCATCGGGTTCGGCTACATCGCGGTCATGCCCGGTGCTGCGCGGCGGACGGAACGGTCGGACGCCGAAGAACTGGGAATCCTGTTCTGCCTAATGACGGTGGCCTCGCCGCTGGCGCGGCAGTATTATTTCCTTTGGCTGTTCTTCCCGATGACCGTCCTGATCCACCGCGCCGCCTACGACCCGCGCGCCAGCGTGCGCACGGGCACTTGGGTGCTGCTGGCCGTGGCTGGCATCCTGCTGCTGCTCGCTTTGCCCCTGTTTCCGACCGATCTGCAGGCATGGGGCAACAACCTTGCCGCGACTGCGGTGCTCGCCGCGGGCCTCGTCTGGCACCTTCTTCATCCACTGGACGCCTTGCCTCCGGCGGCCGGCAAGCTACAACCTGAGGCTATCAACGTCCGGGAGTAGGAAGCCGCCATGGCCAATGCGAAGCTGCAGCCGGTGCTCGACCATATCGATGCCGATTTCGACAACAGTCTGGCTCGGCTGTTCGACCTGCTGCGCATCAAGTCGATCTCGGCCGATCCCGCCTTTGCGGAAGACTGCAAGAAGGCCGCCAATCATCTGGCCAAAGACATCGAGACGATCGGCTTCGAGGCCGAGGTGCGGCCGACGGCTGGGCATCCCGCCATCGTCGCCAAGGCGAACGGCCATGCCGGCCGGCCGCATGTGTTGTTCTATGGGCACTACGATGTGCAGCCGGTCGACCCGCTCAACCTCTGGCACCGTCCCCCGTTCGAGCCCGTCGTCACCGATCACGCCGACGGGCGCAAGATCATCGTCGCGCGCGGCGCAGAGGACGACAAGGGGCAGTTGATGACCTTCATCGAAGCCTGCCGCGCCTGGAAAAAGGTCACGGGATCGCTTCCGGTCGATGTGACCATCCTGATCGAGGGCGAAGAAGAAGTCGGGTCGAAGAATTTCGTGCCGTTCCTCGAAGCCAACAAGGAAGAGTTCAAGGCGGACTTTGCGCTGGTGTGCGACACTGGCATGTGGGATCCCAACACGCCGGCCAGCTTCAAACGCGAGAATCCACCGGAAGTCG
>CAZUAL010000469.1:0-2393 GCA_964618305.1 uncultured Dongia sp.
CTGCAAGAGCCTCCTGAAGCTCGGGCTGATCGAAGAAGTCCCGGCCACCGACCTCAACACCGTCTGGCGGCACGACGAGGCGCGCGGCCCCATCACCCTGCGCGCGACGCCGCTGGCACAGAGCACGCTTGGGATCACGGAGGCCGAAACGACCACGATGCCAGACGAAACCGTCACCGCACCGATCCAGCGCCGGAAAGGCACCAAGCAGGAAGCCCTGATCGAGATGTTGCGCGCGCCGGGCGGCGCCACCATCGAAGAGATCGCCACCGTGCTCGAATGGGCTGCGCACACGGTCAGAGGGGCCATGGCCGGCCCCCTGAAGAAGAAGCTCGGGCTCGAGGTGACATCCGAGAAGGTCGAAGGGCGCGGGCGGGTGTACCGGCTTCCCGCCGCCTGATCCCACACTCACCGCAAACAAGCATCGCCGTCCCGAATGGGGCGGCGCAACTTCGTGATTGGCGGGAAGGTTGCCTACGTGTGCAGCGATCCATTGCCGGATAACGCTGCCAGCCATTTTCCCGCTGCCATGCGCTCTTGAACGCGATGGCGATGTGCTTCCGGTGAAAGCGGACGCTTCCGGCGATGGCGCAGGTTGTTGCAGAACCAACAAGCCGCGACGATGTTGTCTGCCGAGTCGCCGCCGCCGTCGGAACGCGCATGAAGATGCTCTGCGGTGCAACGCAGGATCTTCGGTCCAACCATCTCCTTGGCTGTAAGCGTCCGGCCTGACCGCTATCCGTTCCAGCGCCATGGGAGCAGGTCGTCGACCTTTGTGATCTTGTAGTCCGGGATGCGGGCGAGGGTGTCGGCGAGCCAGGCGTGGGGCTCGACGGTGTTGATCTTGGCCGTTTCGATCAGCGTGTATGCGATGGCAGCTGCCTTGCCGCCTGCCTCGGAGCCGACGAACAGGTAGTTCTTTCGTCCGAGGGCGATGGCGCGCATGCCGCGTTCGGCGGCGTTGTTATCCAACTCAAGGATGCCGTGGTCCAGGTAGGGGCGCAGGCGTTCCATGCGGGTCAGGGCGTATCGGATTGCTCCGGCCAGCGGGGATTTGCCCGAGATCGTGGTGAGTTGCATGGCCAGCCATCGTTCCAGATCGTTGAAGACGGGGGCGGCGTGCACTTGTCGCAGTTCGGCACGGCGATCTGGCGGGGAGCCGCGGGCCTGCTTCTCGACGGCATAGAGCTGGGCGATCCTGCCGATAGCCTCTTCGGCAATCGGGGAGCCTTGTGACCGGTGGATGTCGACGAACTTCCGCCGGACATGTGCCATGCAGGCGACCTCGCGGATGGCGCCGGAGCGATAGAGGTCTTCGAACCCAGCATAGCCATCAGCGTGCATCCAGCCGCGGAACCGCGCGAGATGGCCTTTGGGATGCTGGCCCTTGCGGTCGCCCGAGAAGCGATACCAGGCTGCCGGTGGCGCTTCGCCGCCCCAAGGGCGTTCGTCACGCGCATAGGTCCAGAGCCTTGCGGTCTGGGTCTTGCCGGTGCCGGGCGCCAGCATGCTGATCGGCGTGTCATCCGCGAAGATCGCCTCGGCTGACAGGACATGGCGGCCGATGGCATCGGCCAGAGGTTCCAGCAGGGCAGTGGATTTGCCGACCCAGTCAGCCAGCGTGGAACGATCAAGATCAATGCCTTCGCGGTCAAATATCTGGCTCTGGCGGTAAAGTGGCAGATGATCGGCATACTTGCTGACCAGCACATGGGCCAGCAAGCCCGGACCGGGGCGGCCGCGTTCGATGGGGCGCGAGGGCAGCGGCGCCTGGACGAACCGCTCGCAGCACGAACAGGTCAGACGCGGGCGAACGATGCGGTTCACGATGAAGCGCCCAGGAACGTATTCCAGTTCTTCCGTCACATCCTCACCGATCCGGCGCAAACGCCCGCCGCAATCGGCACAGGCATCGGCACTGGGGGTCAGTTCCACTTCCATCCGCGGGATATGATCCGGGATCGGACGGCGCTTGGGTTTGTCCTTCTCCTCGATGGCCGGCAGCTTCATCCGCGCGGTCATGGCCGCCGCCGCAATCTCGCTGGTCTCAAGTGCCAGCTGAAGCTGCTCGGCCGTCTCGGACGATGCCCCGAACCGGTGCGCCCGGTGCCCGGCAAGCTGATGGCGCAGCTTCTCGATCAGGATCGCCTGCGCCTTCACTTCGGCCAGAAGCCGCGCGGTGAAGCTGCGAAGCTCCTCGGGGTCTTCCGGCAAGGTCAGGGTTTGATCCAGCATTCAAGAAGTTTATCCCACTGTATTCGTTGTGGGAATCATTGATTGCAGGGTGAACGGACTATCCAGCAGCCAGAGGCTGCCATGACCGCTGCGGCGCGCGCCAGTCGATCCCTTCCAAGAGCATCGACAGCTGTGCAGGCGACAGCGCAACCTTCCCC
>CAZUAL010000470.1:0-935 GCA_964618305.1 uncultured Dongia sp.
GCTTTCATCCTGATTCACCTGGTGCCGGGTGACCCGGTCGAGGTTCGCGTCGGCGAACGCGGCATCGCGCCCGAACGGCACGCGCAACTGCTGCACGAGATGGGGCTCGACCGGCCGCTTTACGTGCAGTTCTTCGACTATGTCGGTGGGGTCCTCAAAGGCGACCTCGGCATTTCCATCATCACGCACCGCCCCGTGCTCGATGAATTCCTGACCCTGTTCCCGGCGACGCTGGAGCTTTCCTTCTTCGCCATCATGCTGGCGCTCATCATCGGCTTGCCGGCCGGAATTTTTGCCGCCGTGAAGCGCGGCTCCATCTTCGATCACCTCATCATGGGCGCGTCATTGACCGGCTATTCGATGCCGATCTTCTGGTGGGGCCTGCTGCTCATCCTCACCTTCTCCGTGGGGCTCGATCTCACGCCCGTTTCGGGCCGCATCGGCAGCGACTATTTCTTTGAGGACACGACCGGCTTCATGATCTATGACGCGATCATGTCGGACGAGGAAGGGGCGCTCACCTCCGCTCTCTCACACCTCATCCTGCCCACCATCGTGCTCGGCACCATCCCCCTGGCCGTCATCGCGCGCATGACGCGCTCGGCGATGCTCGAGGTCCTGGGTGAGGATTACATCCGCACCGCCCGCGCCAAGGGCCTTTCCACCTGGCGCGTCGTCGGCGTCCATGCGCTGCGCAATGCTCTTATTCCGGTCGTCACCGTCATCGGCCTCCAGGTCGGCACGCTGATGGCCGGCGCCATTCTCACGGAAACCACCTTCTCCTGGCCCGGAATCGGCAAGTGGCTGGTGGAAAGCATCAACCGCCGCGACTATCCGGCACTGCAGGGCGGCGTGCTGCTCATTGCCTCGCTGGTCATGGCGATCAATCTCGGCGTGGACCTGCTCTACGGGCTGCTCAATCCCCGCATCCGGCA
>CAZUAL010000470.1:945-2373 GCA_964618305.1 uncultured Dongia sp.
TCATCAACCGGTTGCGCCTGACCAGACGCCATTTCAATCCCCGCATCCGGCACAAGCGCTGAAGGGAACCAACATGACAGCCGCTCCCGCAAATCCGACGACTGCACCGGTTTCCAGCCCGAAAGTCATCTCGCCGCGCCGCGAAGTCTGGCTCGCCATGCGCGCCAACAAGGGCGCCATGGCCGGCCTTGCGGTCATCATTCTTCTCGTTCTCTGTGCAATCTTCGCTGATGTCGTCGCCCCACACAGCCCAATCGAGCAGTTCCGCGACAATTTCCTGCAGCCGCCGGCCTGGGCCGAAGGCGGCTCTTGGCAATTCCCACTTGGCACCGATGATGTCGGCCGCGACATGCTTTCCCGCATCATTCATGGCGCGCGCCTCTCGCTCTTCATCGGCAGCATCGTCGTCACCCTGTCGCTGGCGCTCGGCATTGCCTTCGGCCTCTGGTCGGGCTTCTTCAAGGGCGTCGTCGATATCGGCATCATGCGCTTCATGGATATCATCCTGGCGATGCCGAGCCTGCTGCTCTCCATCGTGATCGTGGCGATCCTCGGCCCTAGCCTCGTCAACGCCATGATCGCCGTCGCCATCACCTATGTGCCGCATTATGCGCGCCTGACCCGCGCAGCGGTTCTGACCGAGCTTTCCAAGGATTACGTAACAGCCTCGCGTGTTGCCGGCGCCTCGACCGGCCGGCTCATGCTCAACACGGTGCTACCGAACTGCATGGCGCCCTTGATCGTGCAGGCGACCCTGTCCTTCTCCACCGCCATTCTTGATGCGGCGGCGCTGGGCTTTTTGGGGCTGGGCGCGCGGGCCCCGACGCCGGAATGGGGCACAATGCTGGCCGATTCCCTGAAGTTCCTGCAAGCGGCCCCCTGGGTCGTGACCTTCCCCGGCCTTGCCATCCTCATCACGGTGCTTGCCTTCAACCTCATGGGCGATGGGTTGCGCGACGCGCTCGACCCGAAGCTGAAGCGATAAGGGCCCAAGGCAATGGCGCTGCTTGAAATCCGCAATCTCTCGGTCACCTTCCAGACCCATTCCGGCCCGTTCCGCGCGGTCGACGGCATCGATCTCGACCTCGACAAGGGCGAACTCCTCGGCGTCGTCGGTGAATCAGGCTCTGGCAAGAGTGTCACCATGCTGGCGGTGATGGGGCTCATCCCCTGGCCCGGCAAGGTGACAGCCGACCGCCTGGTCTTCGACGGCATCGACCTCTTGAGCCTCAAGCCCGCCCAGCGCCGCAAGATCGTCGGCAAGGATGTGGCGATGATCTTCCAGGAACCGATGACCAGCCTCAACCCGTGCTTCACGGTCGGCTACCAGATCATGGAAACACTCGGCGTCCATGAAGGCGGTTCGCGCCGGCAGCGCCGCGACCGCACGGTCGAACTCCTGGAGCAGGTCGGCATTCCGGCGGCTTC
>CAZUAL010000471.1:0-2369 GCA_964618305.1 uncultured Dongia sp.
CCACCAACCCTCCGGCGGCTTCCAGGGGCAGGCGTCCGACATCGAGATCCACGCCAAGGAAATTTTGTTCCTGAAGCAGCGTCTGAACGAGATGTTGTCCAGGCATACCGGCCAGCCGATCGAGCGCATCGAGCGCGACACGGACCGCGACAATTTCCTCTCGGCGGACGCGGCGGCGGAATACGGACTGGTCGACAAGGTATTGAACAAGCGCGGCGAAGCCTGACAGGCTGACCCGGCTTCGCGAAAGCAAGGGAACGGCGATGGCGGAAAAGAAATCGGGAGAGAAGCTTCTTTACTGCTCCTTCTGCGGCAAGAGCCAGCACGAGGTCAAGAAGCTGATTGCCGGGCCGTCGGTATTCATCTGCGACGAGTGCATCGACCTGTGCAACGACATCATCCGCGATGAATCGGCGTCGGAGAGCGACAACAAACCTTCACGGGACTTGCCGACCCCGCCCGAGATCCGGGGCATCCTTGACCAGTACGTCATCGGCCAGGAACAGGCCAAGAAGATCCTGGCGGTCGCCGTTTATAACCATTACAAGCGACTGCGTCACCGGCAGAAAGGCTCGGATGACGTCGAACTGGCAAAGAGCAACATCCTGCTGATCGGTCCCACCGGCTCGGGCAAGACTTTGCTGGCCCAGACCCTGGCGCGCTTGCTCAACGTCCCTTTTGTCATGGCCGATGCCACGACGCTGACGGAAGCGGGGTACGTGGGCGAGGATGTCGAGAACATCATCCAGAAGCTGCTGCAAAAGTGCGACTATGAGGTGGAAAAGGCGCAGCAGGGCATTGTGTATATCGACGAAATCGACAAGATTTCGCGCAAGTCGGACAACCCGTCCATCACGCGCGATGTTTCCGGCGAGGGCGTCCAGCAGGCCTTGCTGAAGCTGATCGAGGGAACGATTGCCAGTGTGCCGCCCCAAGGCGGTCGCAAGCACCCCAATCAGGATTTCGTGCAGATCGACACCACGAATATTCTCTTTATCTGCGGTGGCGCGTTCGACGGTCTCGAAAGAGTGATCCGCAACAGGTCGGAAAAAGGCGGCATCGGCTTTGGCGCCGAGGTGAAGACCAAGGATGACAAGAAAGCCGTTGGCGAAGTGTTGCGGGACGTCGAGCCGGAGGATCTCATCAAGTACGGTTTGATCCCGGAACTGATCGGCCGGCTGCCGGTCGTGGCGACGCTTGAGGAATTGAGCGAGGACGCCTTGGTGCAAATCCTGGTCGAGCCGAAGAACGCCTTGACCAAGCAATACCAGAAACTCTTCGCCATGGAAGGGGTCGAATTGGAGCTGAGACCGGCAGCGCTCCAGGCGATCGCGCGCAAGGCCCTCAAGCGCAAGACAGGCGCGCGCGGTCTGCGTTCTATCCTGGAAGGTGCGCTGCTCGATACCATGTATGATTTGCCGACGCTGGAAAACGTGGCAAAGGCGGTCGTCGATGAAGGCATGATCGAGAACGGCGGCCGGCCGCTGCTGATTTACGCCGATCAACCCAAAGTTTCCGGGTCGAACTGAGCGCCCGGAAAAACCGCTGCTGCGACGGGAGCCTTGAATCGGGTCGCCGTCGCCCCCATATCGTCCAACGAAAATTGGCGGATCCCTACTGAGAGGACAAGCGCATGCAAGGCGAAAACAACTATCCCGCAGAACTTCTGGAACTCCCGCTGTTGCCCCTGCGCGACGTGGTGGTGTTCCCGCACATGGTCATTCCCTTGTTCGTCGGACGCCCGAAATCCATCAAGGCGCTGGAAACGGCGATGGAAGGCGGCAAGGGAATTCTCCTGGTGGCGCAGAAGTCGGCCGCGAAGGATGAGCCCGAGGCGGAGGATCTGTATCCGATCGGCTGTATCGCCAATATCCTGCAGATGCTCAAGCTCCCGGACGGCACGGTGAAAGTGCTGGTCGAGGGAACCCAGCGCGCCAAGATCAATCGCGTCGAGGACCAAAAAGCCCTGTTCGTCGCCGATATTTCACCGGTCGCCGGCGACGACGGCGCCGATCACGAGGTCGAGGCCATGCGCCGCGCCATCCTGGCACAGTTCGACCAATACGTGAAGCTCAACAAGAAGATTCCCCCGGAGATTCTGACGTCGCTGGCGGGGATCGAGGAGGCTGGCCGGCTGGCCGATACCATCGCCGCGCACCTGCCGATGAAGCTGGAACTCAAGCAGGATATCCTCGAACTGTTCGACGTCGGCGAGCGTCTCGAGAAACTCCTGTCGCAACTGGAAGCGGAACTCGACATCCTTCAGGTCGAAAAGCGCATCCGCGGGCGCGTCAAGCGCCAGATGGAAAAGAGTCAGCGCGAGTACTACCTCAACGAGCAGGTCAAGGCCATCCAGAAGGAACTCGGCG
>CAZUAL010000472.1:0-254 GCA_964618305.1 uncultured Dongia sp.
GAGCAGCCGCTTCCAGGCCGAGCGTAGGTGCCGCGCACCGGTGCGTCCGTCGTGGCCGCGCTCGATGCCGTGCGAATAGGGAGGGTTCATCAACACCACGCTCGGCGCGATATTGGGCGAGAGCAGCTCGTCGATCAGCTCGCCATCGTATCCCGTCACCGTGGCTTCGGGGAACAGTGCTCCAAGGCATTCACGACGGAGCGGTGAGATCTCGTTGAGCGCGAGGCGCGCGCCTGCCTTAGCCGCCCAAATGC
>CAZUAL010000472.1:264-2364 GCA_964618305.1 uncultured Dongia sp.
TCCCAGTCCCGGCCGAGGGTTCGAGCGCCAATTCTCCAGCAGAAATCCCGCAGGCCCGGGCCGCGAGCCAGGCGATGCGGGGCGGCGTTGCGAACTGTTGCCATTCGATCTGCTCGTCGCTGCGAGTGGTCTGGCTCGGCACCAGCGCTTCCAAGCGAGAAAAGGTCCGATCGGCCAATTCAGGCGACACAGCGGTGACGAGCTCGGACTCGTCAGCAAAGAATAGCACCTGGGCCAATTCGAGCGCGGCATGGGCATCTCGCACCGACCAGCGGCCTTCGGCATCGCTGCCGCCGAAATGCTCGCGCATTGTGGCGTTCAACACGGCGTGGGAGATAGCCTGATCGGCACCGATCCGGGCAGCCAACGACCTTGCCGCGGCCAGAACCTGCGGTTCGGCGGGGATGGTAAAGGCGAGAGCGGGAGAAGCATGGGACATTGGAAACCTCCTGACGAGGCCCAAGTCCGTCTGGGGGCCTCAAAAGGCCCCAAGCCCCCTCTCCTCTCTGCTTGGCTCAAGCCGCCGCGCGAATCCGGCGCATCAGCACGTCGTTCCAGTCGTCGCCGGGTCGCTCGGGCCGCCGGGTGACGATCCGGCGCCCCTTGCAGGCATAGGCTTCACGCGCGCGCTCCTCGGCGAGGAGTCCACCGGCGTCGTTGTCAACGAAGAGATGCAGCTCGCGCACCGATTCCGGGATCGTGACCAGGCCGAACCGCTCGTTGCCCAGCGTCGCCCAGCAGGAAATGTCGAACATCTGCATCGCCGAAAGCGCGGACTCGTTGCCCTCGGCGAGTCCGAGCCTGCCATCGCGCGGATATGCCAGACGTACGGCTCCCGAGCCCGGACTTCCGAGTGAGCGCTTGGGCTGCTCAAACGAGGCGAGGTGGTCACTGTCGGGATCGAGGAACGTCCGGTTCAGCGCCAGGATACCGGCGTCGTTGCGTACCGCTGCCACCAAGGCCGGTAGGAACCGCACCGCGCCCTTCGGCCCCAGCGGCATGCGCGGATGAAAGCGCAGGTCGGAAAATGAGATCGTAATGCCTCGCGCGGCAAGGTAGCGCTCGGCCGGGCTGCCTACGAGTAGCGAGGCCTCGCGCCACAGTCTCAGCGCGTTGCGGTCAGCGATTTCGTGACGCGGCGCGGATGCAACCGGGCCGCCCGTCCCGTCGAACAGGTCCGAGATTCGCACCCCAAGCTTGGCCATGCCCTGCATGACTGCCTCGTTGGTGCAGCCGGCGAAGCAATGGACCAGGATCGCGCGCTTGCCGAGCGTGATGCTGAGCGAGGGGGTGCGGTCAGCGTGGGCCGGGCAGCAACACATACCGCGCGAGCGCGACCAGGTCCCGCTCAGCGCCTCGACGATCTTACGAGCGCGGGCTTCGAGCGTTTCTCGACCTTGAATCTGGGACATGGGGCATCTCCATCATGACATGCCTCCACCCGCGCAGCCTCCGCTCTGCGCTGCTGCCAATGCGTTTTCCTACATGGTGTGTTCTTTATATGTTCTCACTCGATTCGGCCATAGAAGGAATCGAGATATGAGACTGAGATGGGCAACGATCACAGCGGCGCTGGCGGGATTGGCGTTCGTCGTCCCGGCTCAGGCGCAGGAGGAAATGGCTGCTGAGGCTGCTGCTGCACCTGAGATGCGGCCTGAGGGCTTCCGCATTGCCGAAGGGTCGAACGGTTTCCAGCTGGTGGAGCATGGGATTTGGCGCCAGTCTCTAGCCGCTTCGTCAGGGGCTCCGGTTCTCGAAGCGGGCCGGACCTACCTTCCCTATCGTTATGCAAAGCCCGAAGCTGGCGGGCCCTCAGGCTTTCGACGGGCAAGCTACCTTCCCCATGTCTATGCTGCCGAGGCTCAATATTCGCTGCCGAGTGGTCTTCTCGACGCCCTGGTATGGACGGAATCGCGGTATAATCCTCTGGCGATCAGCAAGGCTGGCGCCGCCGGCCTGGGTCAGCTGATGCCGGGGACCGCCCGCGACCTTGGCGTTTCGAATCGCTTCGATCCAATGGCCAACATCTTCGGCGCGGCGCGGTATCTGCGGCAGATGCTCGACAAGTTCGGAGTAGTGCATCTGGCCCTCGCTGCCTAC
>CAZUAL010000473.1:0-2358 GCA_964618305.1 uncultured Dongia sp.
TGAGGTCGAGCTGGAAATCCTCCATCGCGGGATAGAGCACTTCCTCGACCGCCGGCGACAGGCGATGGATTTCGTCGATGAACAGCACATCGCGCGGCTGCAAGTTGGTAAGGAGCGCTGCGAGGTCCCCTGCCCTGGCGATGACCGGGCCGGATGTCGCGCGGAAGCCGACCCCGAGTTCGCGCGCCACGATCTGCGACAGGGTCGTCTTGCCGAGCCCCGGTGGGCCATAGAAGAGCGCGTGATCGAGCGCCTCGCCGCGCGCCTTCGCCGCCTCGATGAAGACAGCCAGGTTCTCGCGCAGCTTCTGCTGGCCGATGAATTCCGAAAGGGCGAGCGGCCGCAGGCTCTGCTCGCCGCCATCCTCTTCGGCGCGCTCGGCGGCGATCATGCGGTTCTCTGCCGAGCTCATTGCGCCAGCTCCTTGAGGCCGTTCACGATGAGTTCATTCAATCCTGTATGAGCACCCTGCTTCTGCATCACCTTGGCGACCGCGCCATAGGCCTCGGCCCGGCGATAGCCCAGATTGACCAGCGCGGAAACGGCGTCGTTCATCGGCCCATCGGCGCCGTCGGCTGCGGCCGCAACTGGAACATCGCCTGCGGCAAGTGCCGCTGCACCGAGCCCGATGCCGCCTGCCTTGTCCTTCATTTCGGAAACCACGCGCTGGGCGAGTTTCGGGCCGACACCGTTGGCGCGGGCCACCGCCGCCTTGTCCTGCGCGGCGATCGCGCGGGCAAGCTCATCCGGTGCCAAGACGGACAGAATGCTCAAAGCGACCTTGGCGCCGACACCCTGGATATTGAGAAGCGCCCTGAACCAATCACGCTCGACCGTTTCGGCAAATCCAAAGAGCGAGATCGCATCTTCGCGCACATGCGTGTCGATGAGGAGGCTCACCCCCGTGCCCTTGGCTCCGAGGCGCGACAGGGTCTTGCCACTGGCATGGACGATATAGCCGACACCGTTCACATCGATGATCGCGGAATCGGTGCCGATGCTGTCGACCAGGCCTGTGAGCTTCCCTATCAACGGGCAACCTCGCGGAAATCCTGGGCACCCCATTTGCCGAGCGTTCCCATGTGATGGGCATGGCAGATCGCAACGGCGAGCGCGTCGGCCGCATCGGCGCTCTTCTGGTCCCGCGCGGCCGGCAGCAGAACACCGACCATCATCTTGATCTGCTCCTTGTCGGCATGCCCGGCACCCACGACCGACTTCTTGACGAGGTTAGTGGGGTACTCGGCGACGCGGAGCTTGTAGAGGGCCGGGACCAGGAGCGAAACACCGCGGGCAAGACCCAGCTTCAAGGTCGAACTCGGGTTCTTGTTGACGAAAGTCTCCTCGACCGCCGCCTCGTCCGGCTGGAACTGGTCGATCACTTCCCGGAGCCCGTCGTGGATCTGCACCAGCCGTTCAGCAAGATCGAGCTTGGCATCGGAATTAACGACACCGGCGCCGACAAAGGAGAGCCGCGAGCCGACAGCGTCGATGACGCCCCAGCCAGTATGCTGCAGACCGGGATCCAGTCCGAGAATTCGCATGCCCTTTGCAGTTCCTTCATTGCCCGTTCAGGCGGTGAGCTTGGCCAGGGTCTCTTCCGACACTTCGAAATTGGCGCTGACGGTCTGCACGTCGTCATTGTCCTCAAGCGTGTCGATCAGCTTGAACAGGCTTTCCGCCGTTTCGCCGTCGACCGGCGCCGTCGTCACCGGGCGCCATTGCAGGCGCGCTTCCTTGGCTTCCTTGAACTTCGCTTCGAGCGCATCGCGGACAGAGGCGAAATCCTCCGGCGCGCAGGTCACCTCGTGGCCCTCGGCGTCCGATTCCACATTGTCGGCACCCGCTTCCAGCGCCGCTTCGAAGATCGCATCGGCACTCGCGGCCTTGGCCGGATAGCGGATGACACCTTTGCGCTCGAACATG
This sequence comes from uncultured Dongia sp., assembly GCA_964618305.1. Classification (GTDB taxonomy): domain Bacteria; phylum Pseudomonadota; class Alphaproteobacteria; order Dongiales; family Dongiaceae; genus Dongia. Next base: position 1,927 of record CAZUAL010000473.1, read on the forward strand.
AAGCTCACGGAATTGGTTTCACCGAGATTGCCGCCCGCCTTGGCGAAGGCCGTGCGGACTTCGGTCGCGGTACGGTTCCGGTTGTCGGTCAGCGCCTCGACGATGATGGCGACCCCGCCCGGGCCGTAGCCCTCGTACCGGACTTCGTCATAGGCGGTATTGTCCTCGCCCCCGGCGCCGCGCTTGATCGCGCGCTCCATCGTGTCCTTGGGCATGTTCGCTTCACGCGCGGCGATGACGGCAGCGCGCAGGCGCGGATTGGTCGCCGGGTCGGGCGAGCCCATCTTCGCGGACACCGTCAATTCGCGGATGATCTTGGTGAAGACTTTGGGGTCGGTTTCTGCACGCTCGGCCGTCAACTTCAACTGGCAGCCGCGCACATCGTGGCGGCCACGCTTGAGGATCAGCACCACGTCATAGGCGGTGCAGCCA
>CAZUAL010000474.1:0-2340 GCA_964618305.1 uncultured Dongia sp.
AGACAGACCTTCTCGCCACCCTCGGCCGCGTACCGGCTGCTGGGTAGAGATTGGTCACTCTGTCTGCGAGAACGAGGATTGGGAGGGAATGGTGAGCCGGGCGGGGTTCGAACCCGCGACCCTCTGATTAAAAGTCAGATGCTCTACCGCTGAGCTACCGGCCCTCACCAAAAATGCGGCGGCGATCAAATCCCATTATCCAGGTGAAAAAGCAAGCCTCATCGGCACTCTTTCCGTGGTCTCGGAAAGACAATTTTTATCTTTCAGGATCAGTTTATTAGCGGCCGTCGCTGAAAATCTTCTTGAGATAATCATTGACCCTTGGCGAGACGAACTCGTCGATCCGTCCCCCTAGGCGGCCGATCTCCTTGATGAAGCGGGAGGAGATGAACTGCTGCCGCTCCGACGCCATGAGGAAGACGGTTTCCACGTTGGGGTCCAGGCGGGCATTCATGCCGGCCATCTGAAACTCATATTCGAAGTCGGAAACGGCGCGCAGGCCCCGGATAATGAAATGCGCGCCCATCTCCTCGACGAAATGCATCAGCAGATTATCGAAGGCCCGGAGCTCGACCTTGCCCGGCTCCAGACCGTTGCGGGGATCCTTGAGCTCGGCCTCCATCAGCGACATGCGTTCGCCGATGGTGAGCAGCGGCCCCTTCCCCGCATTGGTCGAGACGGCGATGATCAGCCGGTCGGCAAGCAGGCTGGCGCGCTTGATGATGTCCATATGGCCGTTGGTGACGGGGTCGAAGGTGCCCGGGTAGACACCGATCCGATTAGCCATTCTCCCCCTCCCCATCGGCGCCGGCTTCAGGCACCTCGCCCGAGGCCGCTTCGGCGCCCTGCTCCATCTCGATACCCTCGGCCTCTTCGCCTTCCTCGTCGCCCTCGATCTCGGGCATATGGGCCACGGCCACGACCTGCTCGTCGGCCGATACCTTGAACACGGTAACGCCCTGGGTCTGCCGGCGGGCGACGCGGATATCGTGGACCGGGCAGCGGATCAGCTGCCCGCCATCGGTCACCAGCATGATCTGGTCACGCTCGGTCACCGGGAAGGAAGCCGCCACGGCGCCGTTGCGGGCCGAAGTCTCGATATTGGCGATACCCTGGCCGCCGCGGCCGGTGACCCGGTATTCATAGGCCGAGGTCCGCTTGCCGTAACCCTTCGCCGTGATGGTCAGGATCAGTTCATCCTTGGCCTCAAGTTCGGCAAAGCGCTCGGGCGAAAGGGTGGCGGCCCCCTCGACAGGCGCCTCCTCGGCCTCGCCCGCCCCATCCTCCGCACCGCGCCGCTTCAGGGCGGCCATGCGGAGATAGGCGTCGCGCTCCTCGGTCTCGACATCGATATGGTTGAGGACCGACATGGAGACGACATTGTCGCCCCCTTCCAGCTTGATGCCGCGGACGCCGACGGAATCGCGGCCGGCAAAGACGCGCACGTCGGTCACCGGGAAGCGGATCGCCTTGCCGCTCCTGGCGGCCAGGAGAATGTCGTTCTCGTCGGTGCAGACGGCGACGCCGATCAGCTTATCGCCTTCCTCCAGCTTCATCGCGATCTTGCCGTTGGCCTTCACGTCGACGAAGTCGCTGAGTTCGTTGCGGCGGACATAGCCGCTGGCGGTGGCGAACATCACATGGCTGTTGCGCCAGGTCGCTTCGTCCTCGGGCAACGGCATCAGGGTCGAAATGGTCTCGCCATCGGACAAGGGCAGCATGTTGACCAGTGCCTTGCCGCGCGCCTGCGGATTGCCGAGCGGCAGGCGATAGACCTTCATCTTGTAGACCATGCCCTTGGTCGAGAAGAACAGAACCGGCGTATGCGTGTCGGTTACGAAGACCTGGCTGACGAAATCCTCGTCGCGCGTCGACATGCCGGAACGGCCCTTGCCGCCGCGCCGCTGCGCCCGGTAGGCAGAAAGCGGCACGCGCTTGATATAGCCGCCATGTGTCACGGTGACGACCATGTCCTCGCGCTGGATCAGGTCTTCGATGTCGTGCTCGAATTCCGAATCCTCGATCGTCGTCTTGCGCGGCGAGCCGAACTGGCTCTTCACCTCGATGAGTTCGTTCTTGAGGATGGTAAGGCGCTTCGGCCGGCTTTCCAGCGTCTCCAGGTGATCGGTAATTTCCTTGGATAGGCCGTTGAGTTCCTCGGCGATCTTGTCGCGCTCGAGGCCGGTCAGGCGCTGCAGGCGCAGATCGAGGATGGCCTTGGCCTGCGCTTCACTGAGGCGATAGGTCTCGCCCTCGCCCATCGGATGCTCGGGATCGTCGATGAGGCGGATGAGCGGCGCCACGTCGGCTGCCGGCCAGTCGCGCGCCATCAGGCGCTCC
>CAZUAL010000475.1:0-2335 GCA_964618305.1 uncultured Dongia sp.
GCCCAAGGATACCAAGCAGCTTCTCGCCAACTATCGTGACGTGCCGCAGAATCTGATCCACGCCATCGTCGACTCGAACACCACGCGCAAGGACTTCGTTGCCGACAGCGTCATCCGCAGGAAACCCAGGGTGGTTGGTGTCTATCGCCTGATCATGAAAACCGGTTCGGACAACTACCGCGCCTCGTCCATCCAGGGCATCATGAAACGCATCAAGGCCAAGGGCATCGAGGTGATCGTCCATGAACCCGTCCTCAAGGATGCGGAATTCTTCAATTCCAGGGTCGTCAACGATCTTGCCGAGTTCAGGCGGGAATCGGATGTCATTATCGCCAATCGTATCACCGACGAAATCAGCAAAGTGCGGGAACGAGTTTACAGCCGCGATTTGTTCGGGGCGGATTGAAGCAAACAGAGCATGCGCATCCTGCACATCCTCGACCATTCCCTGCCGCTGCACAGCGGCTATACCTTCCGCACGGCCGCCATTCTGCGCGAGCAGCGCGCGCTCGGCTGGGAAACTTTTCACCTCACGTCGCCCAAGCAGGGCGCGGTTGCCGCCGAGTTCGAGGATGTCGATGGCCTGCGCTTCTACCGAACTGATGTGCCGCCGACCGGGCCGCTGATCCTCAACGAACTTCGCCAGATCAAGGCGACCGAAACATGCCTCGAACAACTCGCCCGCAACCTGCGTCCGGACATCCTTCACGCACATTCACCGGTACTCAATGCGATCCCGGCGCTGCGCGTCGGCAAGAGACTAGGCATTCCCGTTGTCTACGAAATCCGCGCCTTCTGGGAAGATGCCGCGGTGGACCACGGCACCACGCGCGAAGGCAGCTTGCGTTATCGGCTGACGCGGGCGCTGGAAACCTGGGCGCTGCGGCGCGTCGATCACGCGTTCACCATCTGCGAAGGGTTGCGGAGCGACATAGTCAGTCGTGGCATCACGCCGGACAAGGTGACGGTGATCCCCAATGCCGTCGATATCGAGGGCTTCCAGCTTTCCGGTGAGCCGGATGCCGAGTTGAAGCGCCGGCTGGGTCTCGACGGTGCCACCGTCATCGGCTTCATCGGTTCGTTCTATGCCTATGAAGGCCTCGACTTGCTGCTCGATGCCTTTCCCGCCATGCTGGCCCAGCGGCCGGAGCTACGCATCCTGCTCGTCGGCGGTGGCCCGCAGGAAGCAAACCTTAAGGCGCAGGCACAGCGTCTGGGCATCGCCGACAAAGTCGTGCTTGCTGGCCGCGTGCCGCATGGCGAGGTGAGCCGCTACTACGATCTCATCGATTTGCTGGCCTACCCGCGCCATTCGATGCGCCTGACCGAACTCGTTACCCCGCTCAAGCCGCTCGAAGCGATGGCGCAGGGGCGCATCTTCATCGCCTCGGATGTTGGCGGCCACAAGGAACTGATCCACGATGGGGAAACGGGCCGACTCTTCCAGGCAGGCAGTGCCACCGCGCTGGCCGAAGTGGCCGACGAACTGCTCGCCCAGCGCGAGCGCTGGACGGGCTACCGCGCCGCCGGTCGCCGCTTCGTCGAAACCGAGCGCAATTGGCTTAACAGTGTGGCGAAGTACAAGCCAGTCTATGAGCGTCTTGTACGTTCTGTAATTCATCAGACCAAGCATGACCACCGGTGATGGTCTGGTAATGGTTGCGATGGCCCTATCGGAAGTGTATGCTCATGAATAGTTACATCATTCTGTACATTCAGGGGCTATGATGAAGCAGGCTACATTTACGGAGGTCCGCAACCACGCCAAGACCTATTTCGACCTTGTCGAGTCGGGCGAGTCAGTTCGTGTCCTTCGTAACGGTAAGGCAATAGCCGACATCGTGCCGGTCATTGCCGATCTGCCTTCGTGGAAGCGTCGCAAGGCGCAGCCCTTGCTCCTCGATGGTGTTTCGGCGAGCCGCGCCATCCTCGAAGAACGTGCATCGGGCCGATAGCAAGACAGGACGCAGATGCGCGTATTCTTCGACAGTTCCGCTTTCGTCAAGCGCTATATCCAGGAAGCCGGAACGGAAGAGATCCTGGCATGGTGTGATCGAGCCACTGAAATCGCGTTGGCCGGAATTGCGTTGCCCGAAATCATTTCGGCATTCTGCCGCTTGCGGCGTGAGTCGCGGATCGACAATACCCAATACAGGCAATTGAAGACCCTTCTGCTCGCGGATATCGAGGATGCGGCGATTTGCGATTTGACGCCCCTGGTTATTGCTCGGACGATTGCTGCCCTCGAGGCCAGTGCCCTGCGCGGCATGGATGCGATCCACATCGGCAGCGCACTCATCATGCAAGCCGACGTATTCATCACCGCCGACGAGCG
>CAZUAL010000476.1:0-2324 GCA_964618305.1 uncultured Dongia sp.
GCAACAAGCAGATCGTGCTTGCCTCCCGTCCGAGTGGCGAACCCACGCCGGACAATTTCCGCCTGGTTGAGACCCCCGTGCCAGAGCCGGCGGCGGGTTCTGTCTTGCTACAGACACTCTACCTCTCGCTCGATCCCTACATGCGCGGCCGGATGAGCGCCGGGAAATCCTACGCCAAGCCGGTCGAGATCGGCGGCGTGATGGAAGGCGGCGCGGTCAGCCGGGTCGTCGCATCCCGCCATCCCGGTTTCGCGGTCGGCGACATCGTCCAGGGGCGCACGGGATGGCAGACCCATGCGATCTCGACCGGCGACACTCTGCAAAAGGTCGATCCGCAGGCGGCTCCGATCTCGACCGCCGTCGGCGTGCTCGGCATGCCGGGCATGACCGCCTATACGGGGCTCCTCAACATCGGTCAGCCCAAGGCTGGCGAGACTTTGGTTGTCGCGGCGGCGAGTGGGCCGGTCGGTTCGCTGGTCGGCCAGATCGGCAAGCTCAAAGGGTGCCGCGTGGTCGGCATCGCCGGCGGTGCCGACAAGGTTGCCTATATCCGTGACGAATTGGGCTTCGATGTCGTGCTCGATCACAAAGCCCCCGATTTCGCCGCGCAACTCGCTGCCGCTTGTCCCGACGGCATCGATATCTATTTCGAGAATGTTGGCGGCCATGTCTGGTCGGCCGTCTTTCCGCTGCTCAACGATTTCGCCCGGGTTCCAGTCTGCGGCCTCATCGCGCATTACAACGAGGAAGGACCACAGCCCGGCCCCGACCGGCTGCCGATGACCATGCGGGCCGTCCTCTCCAAGCGCCTTACCTTGCGCGGCTTCATCGTCAGCGATTTCGCTGCCCAGGCCGCTGAATTCCGCCGTGATGTCGCCGCCTGGCTGAAGGCGGGAAAGATCACGTACAAGGAGGATGTGGTGGTGGGGCTCGAGAACGCTCCCGCTGCTTTCATCGGCCTTCTCAAGGGGAAGAACTTCGGCAAGCTGGTCGTGAAAGTCGCAGACTGATAGGCGCGTGTCGCAATCCATCATCCCCGCCAAGCGGGTGGCGTTGCACGCTTCCCAAAATCATATGAGGGGAGGTTCGTCATGAGCGATGCGGTAAAAGTCGAAAAGCGCGGCCATGTGCTCGAGGTGACGCTCGACCGGCCGAAAGTGAATGCGATCGACATTGAAGCATCGCGCAAGCTCGGCCACGCCTTCTGCCTGCTGCGCGATGATCCGGACCTGCGGGTCGGCATCGTCACCGCGGCGGGGGAGAAGATCTTTTCCGCCGGCTGGGATCTGAAAGCCGCCGCGGCCAACAATCTTGTCGGCAAATGGTGGAAGCACGATTACGGCCCCGGCTCCTTCGCCGGTCTCACCGAACTTTGGGATCTAAACAAGCCGGTGATCGCGGCGGTCAATGGCCTGTGCATCGGCGGTGGTTGGGAATTGGCCTTGGCCTGCGATCTGATCGTCGCTGCGGATCACGTGGAATTCTCGCTGCCGGAACTCCCGCTCGGCATCGTGCCGGATTCCGGCGGCGTGCAGCGGTTGCCGAAGCGCCTGCCGCACAATATCGCGATGGAGATCCTGCTGCTCGGGCGCCGCATGTCGGCGCAGGAGGCGGCGCATTACGGCTTGGTGAACAAGGTGGTGCCGAAAGAAAGGCTGCTGGCGCAGGCGCGCGAATGGGCCGACCTCATCGCCAGCGGTGCGCCGCTGACGGTGCAGGCTCTGAAGGAATGCATCCGTTTCATGGAGGATAAGTCGGTCGAGGACAGCTTCAAGCTGATCCGATCCGGCACCATGCCGACCTATGAGGCGGCGGATGAATCGGCCGACGCCAAGGAAGGTGTCAAGGCGTTCGCCGAGAAGCGGAAGGCCGATTTCAGGGGCAATTAGGGCGCCGGCGAGGGGCTAAAATGGGGCTCTTAAGCGTCCCTTTTCGCCCCGGATTTTCGACGCTCACACGATCGTCTGCGCCATGGTGTCAAGCTGGCTCGGCGCGGCGGCCCTTCAACCCTCAAACGGGCGGAGCAGGGCGCGCGAGATGATATGGCGCTGGATTTCCGAGGTGCCGTCCCAGATGCGCTCGACGCGCGCATCTCGCCAGAAGCGTTCGATCCCGGTTTCCTCCATCAGGCCCATGCCGCCGAAGATCTGCACCGCCTGGTCGGTGACGCGGGAGAGCATCTCGGTCGCATAGAGCTTGGCGATGGCGTAATCCTGGTCCTGCGCGGTGCCCTCGACCGTCTTCCAGGCGGCCTGCAGGGTGAGGAGGTTGGCGGCTTCGATCTCGGTCGCCATGTCGGCGAGCTTGAACGAGACGCCCTGGAA
>CAZUAL010000477.1:0-2317 GCA_964618305.1 uncultured Dongia sp.
ACCACCAGGATTGCAGTTCCGCCTTGGGGTCGAGCATCACCATCTTCGACTGGCGGAAGGCGTTGAGGCCGAGGCGGGAGAGCGAGCGGCCCAATCCGGAGAGCTTCCAGCCGCCGAAGGGCAGCGCATCATTGTCGCCCAGCACATTGTTGACCCAGACCATGCCGGCTTCCAGGCGGTCCGTCGCTGCAATGGCCTCGTCGAGCCGGTCTGTGAAGATCGCGGCGCCGAGGCCGAAGCGCGACTTGTTGGCAAGGCTGATCGCCTCATCGAAATCACGCACGCGGATGATCGGGGCCACGGGCCCGAACATCTCGGCCTGCATCAGATCCATCGCGGGTGTCACGCCGGTGAGGATCGTCGGTTCGTAGAACCAGCCGGTATTGAAAGCGGGCGGGATGCGGCCGCCGCAGGCGATCTTCGCCCCTTGCGCCACCGCCTGGTCGACCAGGCGCATGACCTTGGCGCGGGCGGCTTCCGAGACCAGCGGGCCAAGCTCGACATTGCCGAGGCCCGGGCCGATGCGCAGCGCCTTGGTCCGCTTTACCATGGCCTCGACGAATCCATCGTGGACCTTCTCATGTACGAAGATGCGCTCGGTCGAGGTACATATCTGGCCGGACAGATGAAAGGCGCCGGTGACAGCAGCGGCGGCGGCAATCTCCGGATCGGCGCTGTCCATGACGATCATCGGGTCGGAGCCGCCGGCTTCGATGACGCAGGGCTTCAGCAGGCGCCCGCAGGCAGCGGCCACCTCGCGCCCCGCTTCGACCGAGCCGGTGAAGGCGACGGCACCCACCCGTGCATCGTCGATGAGCGCCTTCGCGGTATCGACGCCGCCGGTAAGGCACGCGACCAGACCCGCCGGCAGCGCCTTGAAATGCTCCATGAAGGCAAGGGTCGAGAGCGAGGTCGCCGGTGCCGGCTTGATGATGATCGCATTGCCGGCGGCGAGTGACGCCGCCACAGTGAAGGCCATCAGGATGATCGGGAAATTGTAGGGAACGATATGCGCCGTGATCCCATATGGGTACCAGCGCGCATATTGGAGCGATCCCGGCGCCGTTGGCGCCGCCACGAAGCCGCCATCGTCGCGCGCCAGTTCGGCATAATAGCGGAAGATCGGCGCCACATTGAGAAGCTCACCCACGGATTCAGTGAAGGGCTTGCCCATCTCGCGCGTCATCAGCTCGGCAGCCGGACCGGCGGTCGCCTGCTCCATCGCGTCCGCCAGTCGGTGGAGCGCGCCGGCGCGGCTCTTGCCATCAAGCTTGGCCCAATCCTTCTGTGCGGCCTGAGCCATGGCAAGCGCTGCATCGAGTGCTGCCGGCCCGCATTGCGCGACCTTGCCTACGACCGAGAGGTCGGCGGGGTTCTTCACCTCGGCCAAAGAAGCGCCGGGGGCAGCGACATGATCGCCACCAAGGAAGATCTGGCCGAGATTGGGATCGAAGGTGGGCATGAGTCACTCTCAATTGTCATGCCCGCGAACGCGGGCATCCATGGTTCGGCGCACTGGATGAATGGATCCCCGCTTTCGCGGGGATGGCATCCATCAAACCCAAGCTATCGAATCATATAGACCTTGCGCACGGTCTCGTGGACGCGGCAGGTGCCTTTCCAGTCTTTTGGGAAGAAGGCGATCGTATCGGGGTAGATCTCGATCACCTCGCCGCTTTCATGGGTGTAGGTGCAACGGCCCAGCATGAAATGGCAGAACTCGTCGCGCGTGACGTGGCAGTTCCAGAAACCCGGCGTGCAGATCCAGATGCCGGTCTCATTCTCGCCATTGGGGCCCTTGTGCAGCAGCACGCCCGAGGTCATGGACTGGCCCTCGATCATGGTCGGAATGGGGCCCCAATCCTTCACGTCGGTCACGGATTTCGGATTGTAGATGACGGGTGTGGTCAAGATCGGGTGCTCCTATCGCAGCATATAGACGTTGCGCAAGGTCTCGTGGACCGTGCAGATGCCGGTCCAGCCGGCGGGGAAATGGACACAGGTGCCGGGGCGGACGTCGATCACCTCGCCATCATCCTTGACGTAAGTGGCGCGCCCGCTGATGAAATGGCAGAACTCGTCGCGCGGGATCGAGAGTGGCCATTTGCCGGGTGTGACGACCCACAGCCCGGTTTCCGGCGAATTGCCGCCGACACTCGGATTCGGCCGCTTGAAGAGCAGCCGGCCGGATGATTTCGATGGGCCTTCCAGACAATCCGGCTGCTCGCCCCAATCGGCGAGATCGTCGAAATGCGTGGCGTCGTAGATATGCGGCGCCGAGGAATCGAGTTTCGACTTGTTGCTCACGGTTTGAAGC
>CAZUAL010000478.1:0-2307 GCA_964618305.1 uncultured Dongia sp.
GGGTGGCTGGTCTGGAAGAAAAGGTTGTAGTAGGGCAGTTGCTGCATCTGGCGACCAAGGCGGTAGAGAGCAAGGCGCCCGCGGCGATTGCAGCGACGCCCTATGCTCTCGCGGTCTCGATGGTGCTCGACCAGATCGACGAGAAGCGGCTGCTGCTTTCCGTCGCCTTGAGAAGCAATCGTGTCGTCGTCGCCAAGGGCATTCTGAAGGAGATCTATGCGATCGAGAATGCGCTCAAGGCGCAAATCGATCTCGGCGATTCCGAATGGGCCATGCGCCTGCGCGATCAGATGACGGCAGTGGAAGCCGCGCTCGATGCCGAAGTGCAGGCCAGCCGGACCAATGTCGGAAACCTGACGCATGTGCTGGCGTCGAGCGGCTTGCGGCCGGCGCGGTCTTTGAAAGAGCGTCTGGCACGGGCTGTGCAAAAAGGCCGGGACGCGATCACGGATATTCTGCCGGCTTGATGCAGCGCGGTGCCGCGGGGCGCGCCCGATGGCCGCATGAGAAAGCGCTTGAGACGCGCCGCGCGTCGACAACGCTCCGGTCCGGCGCCTCGATTACTCGAGTTCGACCTTGCCGGCATAGCCGCAGTAACCGTGCGCCTCGACGCCCTCGTTGCCGCCCTTCATGTGCGACAGATGAAACTGTCGCCAGCCCATACAATCGGCGGCGATGCAGTGATACATCTTCTCGGAATTCGCAAACCCGTCGGTCATCGTGTTGTGCTTGCGGTTGCTGTTGTCGATGCGGACGAACGGACACCATTTGGTGCGCGCAACCTTGTCGCTGATCAGCATGAGAGCCCCTCCACCGGCTGCGAAGGTGCGCTGCAACGGGTTAAACGGGCATGAAATTGTCTCTCCGGAAAAATGCGGAGAAATGGCCGTTCCTCTCTGTAGAATGCGGGAGGCGACCGGCCCGGCTGCGACATCGCAGCCTAGAAAACCGGCACTATAATTCTTGATTTTTCCAGGGGGCGTGAATTATGATGCATTTTGGCGACGAGTAAGCCAAAGGTTCTAGGGGGTCTTCCCGGTTCGTGCTTGCTGCGGGCCAGAGCTTTTGCGCAGAAAAACTGTTCTCTTTATAGAGCTTGCGCCCGGCATCGGTGCCGGAGCGGGCAGGATTGCAACGATAACGAGGAGGGGAGATCGATATGAAGAAGGCATTCTGGCTGGCGAGCATTGCCGCGCTGACGCTGGCTCGGCCCGCCGCCGCAGGCGACACCATCAAGATCGGCTTTGTCTCCACCTTCAGCGGTCCTACCGCCGCCATCGGCAACGACATGCGCAATTCCTTCGAGCTCGCGCTCGACCATCTCGGCCGCAAGATGGGTGGAAAGCCGGTCGAGGTGATCTACGAGGACGACGGCCAGAAGCCCGACGTCGGCAAGCAGAAGACCGAGAAGCTGATCCAGTCCGACAAGGTCGATTTCATCGCCGGGTACATCTGGTCGAACGTGTTGCTCGCCTCGCTCAAGACGGCCGTCGATTCGAAAACCTTCCTGATTTCCGCCAATGCCGGTCCGTCGCAACTGGCCGGCGAGCTCTGTTCGCCTTACGTGTTCTCTACCTCCTGGCAGAACGATCAGACGCCGCAGGCCATGGGCCTCTACATGAACCAGAAGGGCGTCAAGTCGGTGTTCCTGATCGGCCCGAACTACGCGGCGGGCAAGGACATGCTGGCGGGCGTCAAGAGCACCTTCAAGGGCGAGATCAAGGGCGAGGAATATACGGTCTGGCCGAGCCAGCTCGATTTTTCCGCCGAACTCACCAAGGCGAAGGCTTCGGGCGCGGAATCGATCTTCGTGTTCTATCCGGGCGCGGCCGGCGTGCAATTCCTCAACCAGTATGCGCAGGCCGGTCTCAAGCAGCAGATGCCGCTCTACACGGCCTTTACCATCGATGAGCTGTCGCTTCCGCTGCAGAAGGAAAACGCCCTCGGCATTCCCGGGGCGCAGCAATGGGTCAACGACCTGCCGAACGAGGAAAACAAGCGCTTCGTCGCCGACTATCGCAAGAAGTATACCGGGCTTCGTCCCACCTACTACGGTGCCCAGGCCTATGATGCCGCCCAGCTCATCAACAGCGCCGTGGTCAAGGTTGGCGGCGATACCGCCAAGAAGGACGAGATGAAGGCCGAAATGGAAAAGGCCAATTTCAAATCGCTGCGCGGCCCGTTCAAATACGGCAATAACCACATCCCGGTCCAGAATTTCTACCTGCAGGACGTGGTCAAGGATGCAGATGGAGCGCTGTCGCTGAAGACGGTGGCCACCATCGTCAAGGACGATCAGGATCGCTT
>CAZUAL010000479.1:0-2294 GCA_964618305.1 uncultured Dongia sp.
ACTGGTCGATCTAGAGCGGGTGGTCGAGCCTTCGGCCGCCCAGATGCGGCGGAAGCGTGGCCAGCCGCCTAAGCCGCGCGCAAGCCGAGCAGGCGCCGCGCCTCCGCGGCACTCGCCGGGTGCCGGTCGTATTTGCCGCAGAGATCGGCGACCCGCTTCACCAGTTCCGCATTGCTGGACGCCAAGCGGCCTTTCTCGAAATAGATATTGTCCTCGAGCCCGGTGCGCACATGGCCGCCGCGCTTCAGAGCCCAATGATTGGCGTCGAGCTGCTGACGGCCGATGGCGGCCGCCGTCCAGGTCGCTGTCGGCATCAGTTCGGTGAGCTCTTCCAGCATGAAGTCGACGATCTTTTCCCGCGCCGGCAGGGCGCCCGGAATGCCGAGCACGAACTGCACGTGTGGCGGCGATTTCAGGAGCCCGCGATCGACCAGGACCTTGGCGTTGTAGAGCATGGCGAGGTCGAAGAGCTCGCATTCCGGCTTGATGTCGTACTTGATCATGTCGGCAGCCAGCTCGTCGATGAGCTGCGGCGGATTCTCGTAGATGATGGTCGCGAAATTGACTGAGCCGGTCGCAAGCGAACCCATATCGGGCTTGAGCTTCAGGGCGGCGCCGCGCTCGGATGCCTCACGCCCGCGCCCGCCGGTTGAAAACTGGATGATCATGCCGGGGCAATGCTTGGCGATCCCTTCCTGCACCTGGCGGAACTTCTCGATGTCCGACGAGGATTTGTCCTGATCGTCGCGCACATGGATGTGGACGAGGCTCGCCCCGGCTTCGAAGGCCGCGTGCGTGCTTTCGATCTGCTCGGCGGGCTGGGTCGGAACGGCCGGGTTCTGCGCCTTGCTCGGCTGGCTGCCGGTGATGGCGACGGTGATGATGGCTGGCGTGCTCATGGGTTCTTTCTTCTTATGAAATCTCAGATGCGGCCCAACCAGCGCGCCGCAAGAAGGCGCCATATCTGGAGGCCAGAAGGTGCGGTACTCCCTGCCGCGAAGGGATCGTAGCCATGGCGGCGCAACTGCTCAAGCTGCGCGGTGGCAAGGCGTGCCGGAAAAAGAGCGGGAACGGCCTTTCGCGCCAGAGTGACCTGTCGCGCCGCGGCAAGGTTCTGCCGGGCCAGGTCGGCGACATGCTCGGCGACATGCGCGACTTCTGCCCCGCCCTTGAGCGAAAGCACGCGGTCCCGGTCGATGCCCGGCAGCAGGACACGGCCATGCCGGGCCAGATAGGGCGTCGCGCGCACGATGCCGGTCAGGGCATAGGCCGTTCCAGCCTTGCGCGCCGCCTGCCGCCAATCCGCCGGCGCGTCGGCGACACATATTGCAAGGGCCAGCTCGGCAAGAGCGCCGGCGGTCGCCTGCGCATATTGCTCGAGCGCGGCAAGGCTTTCCGGCTGCTTGTTTTCAGCATCAGCCTCGCGCGCATCGATGAGCGCGCTGATCGCGTCGATCGCAACACCGCGCCGCGCCGAGAGATCGCCGAGTGCCGCCACAAGATGGTGACGGTGGCCCTTGCCGGCCCCGATGTCGGCAAGCGCCTCGCGCCACCATTGCAGGCGGATGGCGCCCAGCATCGGCTCCTTGACCTTGTCGGCGATCCCGGCGAGTTCGGCGCTGAAGGCGTAGAGCGCCGCCAGATCGGCGCGCACGGCAGCCGGCGCGGCCAGCGCGCAGAGAAAGCGGTCGCGATCCGCGGCGCGCAATTCCTCCAGAACGCGCAATGAGTCCGATTCCGTCGATCGAGGTTCCACAGTAATCCCATAATTTTGCAATGGATTTTGGGGAATCAGTTTCTTTCCCGCCGATTCCATCCTATAGAATGCGGCCAATAGCCACACCGCTTTTGCTTTGGAGGGGTACAGCAATGAGCAAAATCCTGGAAAACCTACACCGCACGCTGGCTGCCGGCGTTGTGCTGGCCATCGTCGCGTTTGCAATCCTCAATTTCAGCAGCTTCGACGCGGGTCCCTATTTCGCGTTCCTGTTCCGCTTCATCCATGTCTGGTTCGGCATCCTGTGGATCGGCCTGCTCTACTACTTCAACTTCGTGCAGATCCCGTCCATGCCGAAGATCCCCGATGAGCAGAAGCCGGCGATCGGCAAGGTCATCGCGCCGACGGCCCTCTTCTTCTTCCGCTGGGCGGCCGCCGGCACCATTGCCTTCGGTCTCATCACAGCGGCGCACAATCGCTATATCGTCGAAGCGCTGACCTTCCAGCCGGGCTTCCAGACGATCGGCATCGGCATGTGGCTGGCGCTGATCATGGCCTTCAACGTCTGGTTCATCAT
>CAZUAL010000480.1:0-2271 GCA_964618305.1 uncultured Dongia sp.
GGTTCGCTGTCGGTCGCAACCTCGGAAGCGCGCTGGGAGGAATTCCGCCGCGGTGCCGACATGCTGCAGAGCTTCGAGGTCGAGTGCATCGAGCTTGACCGCGCCGGCGTGCAGGAAAAATGGCCGCTCCTCAACACCGACGACGTGATCGGCGGCATCTTTTATCCCAAGGACGGCAAGTGCAACCCGGCCGACACCACCATGGCGCTGGCCAAGGGTGCCCGGATGAAGGGTGCGAGGATCTTCGAGGACACGAAGGTCGAGGAAGTGCTGGTCGAGAATGGCCGCGCCGTGGGTGTCCGCACATCTGAAGGCACGATCAAGGCCGAATATGTCGTCTGCGCCGCCGGCATGTGGTCGCGCGAGATCGGCGAGAAGCTCGGCGTCAACATCCCGCTCCATGCCTGCGAACATTTCTACATCGTGACCGAGCCGATGGAAGGCATGACGCCGGACTTGCCCGTCATGCGCGACATGGATCAATGCGCCTATTACAAGGAAGATGCGGGCAAGCTGCTGCTCGGTGCGTTCGAGCCGAAAGCAAAACCCTGGGGCATGAACGGTATCCGCGAGGATTTCTGCTTCGACGAGCTGCCGGAAGATTTCGACCATTTCGCGCCGATCCTGGAAGGTGCCATGCACCGTGTCCCAAGCCTGCAGAAGGTCGGCATCCGCAAATTCTTCAACGGGCCGGAAAGCTTCACCGCCGACCAGCGCTATATCCTGGGCCCCGCGCCGGAACTGAAGAACTTCTTCGTCGCCGCGGGCTTCAACTCGATCGGCATTCAGTCGGGCGGCGGTGCCGGCATGGCATTGGCCCATTGGATCGTTGATGGCGAGCCGCCCTACGATCTCTGGGAAGTCGATATCCGCCGCCTGATGCCGCATATGAGCCGCAAGAGCTTCCTCGTCCCCCGCGTCTCGGAAGCGCTGGGTCTCCTCTATGCGATGCACTGGCCGTACCGCCAGTTCGAAAGCTCGCGCAATGTGCGCCAGACGGCGTTCTATGAGGATTGGAAGGCGCTGGGCGCCTGCTTCGGCGAAGTCGCGGGCTGGGAACGGCCGAACTGGTACGCGCCCAAGGGTGTGAAGCCTGAATACGAATACTCCTATGGCCGCCAGAACTGGTTCCCCTATGCCGCTGCCGATGTGAAGGCGACGCGCGAGGGTGTGGCACTCTACGACCTCTCGACCTTCGCCAAGTTCCTGGTCGTGGGCAAGCACGCCGAGACGCTGCTGCAGCGGATCTCCACCGCCGACATCGCCCAACCCGGCAAGGCTGTCTACACGCAATGGCTCAACGCCAAGGGCGGGATCGAGGCGGATCTGACCGTCTTCCGCATCACCGACACCAAGTTCATGGTGGTGACGGCGGCGGCGACCGCGACGCGCGACTGGCACTATATGAAGGATCATGTGCAGCCGGGCGAGGATGTGGAACTGGTCGACATGACGACGGCCTACGCGACGCTCGGAATCATGGGGCCGAAGAGCCGCGAATTGCTGTCCCGCATCACCAGCGCCGACCTCAGCAATGCCGGCTTCCCCTTTGGCACGACGAAGCATATCGAGGTGGGCAATGCCAAGGTCCGCGCGACCCGCATCTCCTATGTCGGCGAGCTGGGCTGGGAGCTCTATATCCCGGCGGAATTCGCGCGCGGTGTCCTGCATAAGGTGCTCGAAGCCGGTGCCGATCTCGGCGTGCGGCCGGCCGGCATGCATGCGATGGATGCCTGCCGCATCGAAAAGGCCTTCCGCCATTGGGGCCACGATATCGGGATCAAGGACACGATCCTCGAAGCGGGTCTCGGCTTCACCTGCGCCTTCGACAAGAAGGTGCCCTTCATCGGCCGCGATGCGGTCTTGAAGCAGAAAGAAGGCAAGCTTGGCCGCCGCATGGTGCAGTTCAAGCTGACCGTTCCGGAGAAGCTGCTCTATCACAACGAGCCGATCTATCGGAACGGCGCGCTTGTCGGTCTCGTCACGTCCGCCAATTACGGCCACCATCTGGGCGGTGCCATCGGCATGGGCTATGTCCACAACAAGGACGGTGTCGATGCGGCCTTCATCGCCGAGGGCAAGTTCGAGATCGGTGTGGCGCTTACCCGCGTCAAGGCGGAGGCTAGCCTTGCCCCGATGTATGACCCGAAATCGGCGCGGATGCGGGCGTAGCCCCCCTCCCTAACCCTCCCCCACGTTGGGGGGGGGGGATTAGAGCCGGCTTGTCTCTAACCTGGGGGCGCACTCAGTCGGACTCCCTCCCCCCAACGT
>CAZUAL010000481.1:0-2264 GCA_964618305.1 uncultured Dongia sp.
GACCGACGGTCGTCGTCGTCTTGCCTTCACCGGCCGGCGTCGGGTTGATCGCCGTCACCAAGATCAGCTTGCCGTCCTTGTTGCCCTTCAGCGACTTCACGTAATCCATCGAGATCTTGGCCTTGGTATGGCCGAAGGGCATCAGATGCTCTTCCTTGATCCCGAGTTTCGCCGCGACCTCGCGGATCGGCTTCATTTTGGCTTCGCGGGCGATTTCGATATCGCTGCCGACCTTTTTCGACATGCAGATTCCCCTATGGATCAAGACGTTGAACCCGCGCTTGACCGCTTTCATTCCAGCGGCCGCGCGCGCACCGGCAGAGACTAGGGCCGATTAAGAAACCCTATCTGCCTGCCGGCGACTGATTTTTGTCGATTTCGCGCCGCCGTCAATGTCGCGACGGCGTCATTTTCTCACTCATCCGGTCCGGATTTCTCATTCCCGACCGGGGGTTGGCCTAGAACCGCTCCAAAGGCCGGGTCAGGCAGGTAGGACCGCCCTCCCCGGGCACCGAAATGGCGTCGGCTTCGATCACATGGACCTTGCAGCCGGCCGCCTCCATACGCGCCTTGGTCTCGGGGTTCCCCTTCACCATCACCACCTCGCGCGGGGCGATGGCCAGCACATTGCAACCCATCGAGGCAAACTCGCTGTCCGGCACCTCGACCAGTTGCTGGCCACGGGCCAGCAGCCATTCGCGGAACGGGATCGGCATCAGCGGCGAATAGACCAGTTGCAGATCCTTGTCCAAGGGCGAGATCACCGACATCAGGTGAAATACGTCGCTCGGCCCCTTGTAGTGCGGCATGATCGCCACCTCGACATGAACCTCCGGCCCGACCAGCGCCTTGAACTGGCGGATGCCCTCGTCGTTGGTGCGATAGGTGCGGCCGATGGCGACGGTCTTTTCGTCGAGCCAGATGAGGTCGCCGCCCTCGAGCTTGCCCTCGCCCTGGATCGCGCCGATCACCGGAATCTGCGTTTCGGCAAAGAAAGTGCCGTGGATGGCCGGTTCGCCTGCCCGCTGCTTCTTGCCCATATTGGCGAGGATGACGCCCTTGGGGCACACTGCCGCCGCGTCGCGCACATAGAGCGCGTCCATCGTCAGTTCCCTGGCCGGCGGCAGATAGAGGATATCGGCGCCGACGCCCATGATGATGTCGGCAAAACGCTGATGCTCCGCAGCCGCTTTCGCGAGGTCCGGACGCGTATGGTAGTTGAGATCCTTCCATTCCGCGTTGATTTTGGCATCGCTCACGAAAGCATCCGCCGGCCGGCGCATGGCGACGCGCTTCAGGCGCCCGAACTCGTTGATCCCGGAAAGCATGATTCCTACCGCTGCAGCAGCACGACATCCGTGCCGGCGGCATAAAGGCTCACATCCCGGCCCGCGGTCAAGCCCGCCGAAACCGGGGCGCGCAGGATGAGGTCGATGCCATTGATCCGGCAATGGCAGCGGCAATGGGTGCCCTGGAAAGACAATTCCTCGACACGACCATGCCCCAGATCGATCCCGCCCGGCTGGTGCCCGAGATGAAGCTGCTCAGGCCGGAGGGCCAAATGCACATCCGCCCCGATCGGGGCAGTACCGCGCGCGGAAATCGCTCCAAGCGCCGTCTCCACGCGCACCTCACTCCCTTCAGCGGCACTCACCTTTCCAGGCAGGATGTTGCTCTCCCCCATGAACTTCGCGGCAAAGAGGCTGGCCGGCTTCAGATACACGCGATCCGGCGGCCCCATGTCTTCGATCCGCCCCTTGTTGACCACGACAATCCGGTCGGCGATCGACATCGCTTCTTCCTGATCGTGGGTCACGTGCACGAAAGTGGCACCAGAGCGCCGCTGCAGGCGCACCAGTTCTTCCTGCATCTGGCGGCGCAAGGCGAGATCGAGCGCTCCCAGCGGTTCATCGAGCAGCAGCACCTTGGGCTCGACCGCCATGGCGCGCGCCAACGCAACACGCTGGCGCTGGCCGCCGGAAAGCTGGTGGACGCCGCGATTGCCGAAGCCATCCAGCCCGACCAGCTTCAACATTTCAGCGGCCTTGGCCAGCCGCTCCGCCTTCGGCACTTGCCGCATGCGGAGGCCGAACGCGACATTGTTGGCGAGGCTCATATGCGGGAACAAGGCATAATCCTGGAAGACCGTCGCCGTGGGTCGCTTCGCCGGCGGCAGATGAGTCACATCCTCCCCATCGATTAGGACCTGCCCCGCGCTCGGTTCCGCAAAGCCGCCGATCATGTTGAGGAGCGTCGTCTTGCCG
>CAZUAL010000482.1:0-2261 GCA_964618305.1 uncultured Dongia sp.
GATCGTCATAGTCGGCGATCCAGGCGGCACGCGCGACTTCGAACTGTTTCTTGTCGCGGGTTTCCAGATAGACCTTCCATTCCTCGTTGCGCAGGGTGGCGTCAACACCGACCTGCTTCCACATGTTCTGCACCGCCACCGCGATCTTCTTGTGATTTTCGCTGGTGTTGTAGAGCAGTTCGATCTTCAGCGGGTTGGACTTGGTGTAGCCGTGCTTCTCAAGAAGCTTCTTGGCTTCGGCTAAGCGCTGCTTCTGGTCCATGTCCTTGAAGCTGACGAAAGCCTGGGTGTAGTCCGTCATCTGCGGAACCCACGAGTAGGCCGGGGCTTCGCCGCCCTGCGTGATCTTGGAGACCAGGATCTCGCGGTTGATGGCCATCGATAGCGCCTTGCGGAGATCGGCTTGTGTGCCGAGCGGCTCCTTGGTCAGATTGACCACATAATAATAGGTGCCGAGATAGGGGGTGTTCTTGAACTCGTCCGGATGGTTCTTTTCAAGGTCCGGAATTTGTTCCGACGGCACGTCGTAGGTGGCATCAAGTTCACCGGCCTTGAAGCGCTTCAGCTCTTCAGCCAAGTCCTCGGTCGGATACATGACGACCTTATCGACCTTGACGTTCGTCGCGTCCCAATAGTTGGGATTCTTGACGTAGGTGAGCGAAGCCTGTGGCGTCCATTCCGTCAGCATGTAGGCGCCGTTGCTGACGATGTTGCCGGGCTTGGTCCAGTCGGGGCCGAACTTTTCGACGGTCGCCTTGTGGACGGGGTAGGAAATCGGGTGGCGCAGCAGGCCCAGGAAGTAGGGGGTCGGGCCATTGAGCGTGACTTTCAGGGTATGATCGTCAACCGCCTCGGCGCCGAGTTTCGAGAAATCCTTCTCGTCGCCCTTGCGGATCTTCTCGGCATTCACGATCACATCCAGGATCGGCGCATAGTCGGCCGCCGTATTCGGATCGATCGCATTCTGGAAGCCGAAGACGAAGTCGCTCGCCGTCACCGGGTCGCCGTTCGACCACTTGGCATCCTTGCGCAAATGGAAGGTATAAATCTTGCCGTCGTCGCTGATGTCCCAGCTCTCGGCCGCGCCGGGAATGATCTTGCCGTCGGGCGCGTAGGTGGTCAGGCCTTCGAAGATATCGGCTTCGATGTTGACTTCCGTGACGCCGGTCGACTTGTGCGGATCAATCGTTTCAGGTTCGGCGCCGTTGCCGCGATGGAACACCATTTCGGCCTGCGCCAGCGCCGTGCTCGTCATCAAGGCGGCGACGGTCATGGCGGGCAGCACGAACCGCTTCATTACTTGGTTCATTAGAGTACCTCCTCTGTCATTTGTAAGCGTGAGGTCGATCGCGGTGCCGCCCGTGGGTCTTGCGACCGTTTCTGGTGCAGCGCCAAGCCTCAGCTGCGGTCATCTTTCTTCAACAATTGTTATGGTTCAATAGAAATAGCTGATTTATCGCGGGTTTCCGGCATTTTCACCGACCGGGCGCGGCTGCCTTTTGTTCTCGTTTTTCCCGCAAAATTCTGTCGATCCGCGAGGCTGTGCCTGCGCATCGACGGGTTGGGTCGGCGAAGTTAACCGGAGCGCCGGCTCTCGCTCGACATCAGGGCAATAAGTAAACAGCCGTATGATTAGTGAGGGTCAGCGCCGGGCTCGGGCTCTGGTGCCGGCTCAGGCGCGACCGGCGGGGCGCCGGTCGCTTTTTCAAGGCGTGACTCGGGTTCAGAATCGGACGCCGACTCTTCCTCAGGCTCCGGCATGTGCGGCAGTGCGTCTTGGGTTGCCGCCTCACCTTCTGCTACCGGCTCCGTTTCATCTGCCGGTGCAGCTTCAATCGCCGTCTCCGTCGCGGATATTGCTTTGGCTTCTTCCTCGATCTGCGGCTCGGCCTTGGGAACGGATTCATCTTCAGCCTCAGCCGGGTTTGTGGCCTCCGGCGATGCATCTGCCGCATCCTCGCCTTCGGTGGCGGGAACAGGCGGCGGTTGGTCCGCAGGCGCCGGTTGATCGGCATGCATCGGGGGCAGGGCGATATCCTCGCTTTCGGTCAACGCCTCGCGCGCGGATTCCCGCCGCCAGCGGGCGATGATCGAACTGGCCTGAGCCGGTTCGGTACGGTCGAAGAAATCGAGCGCCTGGCCGAGATCGGCGGCACCGATGCCGCCCGCCTTGGTCCTGAGCTTGCGCACCAGCAGATAGATCTGCGCGAACTCGTCGCGCCGGAGGCCAATCGCGCGGGCGATGAAGGCGATGCTGTCGC
>CAZUAL010000483.1:0-1977 GCA_964618305.1 uncultured Dongia sp.
ATTTTCGATCAATCGGTCAATTTGCGCCTGACTGAGCTTCTCTTTCCACTGGCCGGACCGGCCGACACGGAAGAAAGAAGTCCCTTTTTCAGACTTCTCACGGAATCCCTTGGCTTCCTCCTGGGCCCGGAGGTTCTTGAAGGAGGAAAGGTCGATGGCGCGCTCCAGCCGCTCGCGCGTGGGCTTCAGGCCCATGAACCGGGTCACCGCCCCGAAACTGTGCAGGGGCTTGGCCAGCATATCCTCATAGCGGACGACGAGCAGGCCCGGATGCGGCCGTCCGGTCCAGGATTTCACATGCACGGACCAGGTGGAATGGATCTCGAAGACGATATTGCCGTCCGCCATGCCCCCATTGTTGGGGTCGTTCATGACCTCGATCGCCTTGTCGGTATCGACCCCGTAATGGTCGGCGAGCGACAGAACCAGGTCGAGCGGGTTCCGCGCCACATATATAGCGCCCGCGGTGAGGTCCATCTGGATGATTGGAATCCCGTGCGGGGCGAGGAGGGCGTTGTGGGTCTTGACGATGACGGTTTCCGGCTTCGAGGCCACCATGGCCAGCTGCGCGCCCCGGCGCATCTTGGCGACATCTTCGCGGCTCCAGGCCAAGGGCGGACGCGGGTCGAGATGGCGATACCATTGAACCAGGGAATCCCCGGTTGTCAGCGTGCTCATCTCGTTGATGTCGACCGGTGCCTTGGCGTTGCTCATCAGATTGTGAATGAAGGCACGAAGCCAGGTGTTGCCCGACTTCGGATAGCTGGCGAGCCACAGAATCTTACCCATAACGCCCTTTCACGCCGGTGATGATGCCATTGCTCCCATCAGCGCTGCTTCCGGTGATACCGCCGATGGCCAAGCTCGAACCGGCATTAACCCTTATCAGAATATCCGCGATTTGGTTGACGAGCCCCACCATATCGCATACCAGTCTTGAGCCGCTTTCGCGCCGATAAGCGCGGTCGCCAGGATACCTTTGGGAATCCATGGCAGACCCCGTCGACCGGTGGGTGGCTTTAGGGGTAGAAGCGTCGGGCCGTCAATATGAAACTCCCACATCGTGACCAGAGCCAATCCCGCGTGAATGAGCAGGTGGGCGGCAAATCCTTGACCGCAAGCGTAGCCTCGGGCTGCATCAGGCGGCTGGGCCTTGCCCTTGCTGCCGGTGGCGTGGCCCTGGCGCTGAGCGGCTGCAACCCCGACCTTGGCGGTGAGTCGAAATACCCGACCACCCGGCAGAAGGGCCAGTCCGGCCCGCAATATGGCGAAGGCGCCTCCGTCTTCGGCGAAGGCGGCATTTTCGGGCCCGAGGCCAAAGACAATGGCGAGGGCGGTGGCGGCGTCGGTGTCAACTCGCTGCTGTGGCGCGCCAGCCTCGATACCATTTCCTTCATGCCGCTGGTTTCGGCCGATCCCTTCGGCGGCGTCATCATCACCGACTGGTACACGCCGCCGGCGACCCCGGACGAGCGGTTCAAGGTCAATGTTTACATCCTGGGCCGCGCGCTCCGCGCCGACGGCATCCGCGCCTCGGTCTTCCGGCAGCAGAACCAGGGCGGCACCTGGATCGATGCGCCGGTAGCACTCAACACCGCCACCGATCTCGAGAACGCCATCCTCACCCGCGCCCGGCAGCTGCGCCAGTCCGGCATGCAGGAATAGGCGGGCCAATCAGGTGCAAGGCGCCCGGCAGGGCGCCACCTGCCCAGCTTCACCCGTCATCCGCGGGCTTGACCCGCGGATCCACTTTCACCAGCAAAAGAGTGGATGCCCGGGTCAAGCCCGGGCATGACGATTGAATTTGGACGGAAAAAGAACCCGATCATGTCGCGATATAATTTCCACGAAGCGGAAGGCAAATGGCAGCAGGCCTGGACGGCCCGCAACTGCTTTGCCGCCTCCACCGACCTCAGCAAGCCCAAATATTACGTCCTGGAGATGTTCCCCTATCCCTCCGGGCGCATCCATATGGGC
>CAZUAL010000483.1:1987-2258 GCA_964618305.1 uncultured Dongia sp.
GCGCAACTACACGATGGGCGACGTGGTCGCCCGCTACAAGCGCGCCAAGGGCTTCAACGTCCTGCACCCGATGGGCTGGGACGCGTTCGGCCTGCCGGCCGAGAATGCCGCCCGCGACATGAAGATCCATCCGGCGCGCTGGACCTACGACAATATCGCGACCATGCGCGCCGAGTTGAAGCGCATGGGCCTGGCGCTCGACTGGTCGAAGGAATTGGCGACCTGCCATCCGGGCTATTACGCCCACCAGCAGCGCATCTTCCTGGAATTC
>CAZUAL010000484.1:0-2257 GCA_964618305.1 uncultured Dongia sp.
GCTGTAGGATGTGCTTCCCCTTGTGCAGGTTGAGGTACCGACGGCGTAGCTGCATGAGCAATTGGCAAAGATCGTATAGATCGTCGCCGTTCCCGTACAGGAATACGTTGTGCAATGAGTACAGGATGTGTTCTGGGAGGAGGGATTGCACTTCCCGTAATAGACCTGGCAACAAACATTCTCGGCACGAAGTTCGGTGAAGGGGCTGGCAAGCAGGCACATCACCGCGAGTCCCGCGAGGAGACGCGTAAGCGACTTCATTTGAGTTTTCCTTTCAATCTGTGTTGATGACTGCAATCACTTCACTGGTAGTTGATCCCCCGGTCCACGCCGGAGGGAAATCCTTCTGAATCAACGAGGGCCTCATCATCGCGGGCGACGGGCGTGGCAACGCCCCCGGTTATACGCAGGCCGTGCTTCATGACCCGGTCTCCAGGAAGATACCATCCAATCGATTGTTCATTCGGCAGTCCAAGTGAAGAGACGCGGAACTTCCCTTCGTCTGTTGATTCAACGATTGAAACATCACTGGCCTGGGCGACGAATTCACGGAAGAGGTACGCACCGCGGGCGCTGCGATCCAGCTTGTAGCGCCGGTCGCGCACTTCCATCGCCAGCAGGCGTTGGGCGATATCCCCGTTTGAACGGAGGGAACGATGGCAAAGAAAGCAGCCTATGCCGACCTCACCCAGCTCGGCGCCAAGGTCGAGACGGCAGCCTCGCCCGAAGTCGCTGTGCTGGAACGCGTGCCCAACCCGCATCCGGGCACGACCTATGTCGCGCGCTACACGGCGCCGGAATTCACCTGCCTCTGCCCGGTGACGGGCCAGCCAGACTTCGCGCATCTTGTGATCGACTATGTGCCGGACAAGTGGCTCGTCGAATCGAAATCGCTGAAGCTCTATCTCACCGCCTTCCGCAATCACGGCGGCTTTCACGAAGGCACCACGATCGACATCGCCAAGAAGTTCATCGCCGTCGCCAAGCCGAAATGGCTGAGGATCGGCGGCTATTGGTGTCCGCGCGGCGGTATTCCGATCGATGTCTTCTATGAACACGGCAAGCGGCCGAAGGATCTATTCCTGCCCGACCAGAACGTGCCGACCTATCGCGGCCGCGGGTGAGGGCGCATTTCATCTCGTTAAGACCTTTCATGCGGAATTGCGCGCCGGACAAATGGATTCCCGCTTGCGCGGGAATGACAGGCTACCTACCCCTTTGTCATGGTCCGCGAAAGCGGGCCATCCATGGATCGCCAGACTGAGTGAGAGTCGTGTAGATGCCCTATGCTTGGGTTTACATCATGGCCAGCGCACCCTACGGCACGCTTTACGTTGGCGTAACGACGGACCTTGTACGGCGCGCCTGGGAGCATCGCAGTAACGCGCTGCCCGGATTTACGCGGCGATATGGCGTCAAGAGCCTCGTTTACTTCGAGGCGCACGATGATATCAATTCAGCAATCGAAAGAGAGAAGCGGCTCAAGAAATGGCAACGAAACTGGAAGATCGACCTGATTGAGCGGGACAACCCACATTGGAGCGATCTCTATGATTCACTTGTCCAATGAATGTCGTTGGCTGGATGCGCCGCACAAATGGATTCCCGCTTTCGCGGGAATGACAATTGGTTGGTAGGCAAGACCTAATATGGCTGTCCACGATTCGTCTGCGATCAAATCCGCGATCCGCGCGCAGGCGCTGGCTGCCGGTTTCGATGCCGTGGGTTTTGCGCCGGCCAGTCTTGCGCCTGAGGCGCGGCAACGCCTTGCAGAATTCCTCGCCGCCGGCCGCCACGGCGACATGGGCTGGATGGTGGAGAAGGCGGACCGCCGGGGCGATCCGCAGGTGCTGTGGCCGGACGCGCGGAGTATCCTTGTGCTCGGCATGAATTACGGGCCGGATGCCGATCCGCTGGCCGTGACTGGGCAGAAGACTCGCGGTGCCGTCTCGGTCTATGCGCGGCACCGCGACTATCACGACATCGTCAAGAAGCGGCTGAAGGAAGTGGGGCGCTGGATCGCCACGACCTGGGCGTGTGAGATCAAGGTCTTCGTCGACACAGCACCGGTGATGGAGAAGCCGCTGGCCGCGCAAGGCGGCATCGGCTGGCAAGGGAAGCACACCAATCTGGTGTCGCGCACCTTCGGCTCGTGGCTGTTCCTCGGCGAAATCTATCTGGCGCTTGACCTCGCACCCGACGCGGCGGAGACGGATCATTGCGGGGAATGCCGGCGCTGCCTCGACGCCTGCCCGAC
>CAZUAL010000485.1:0-2239 GCA_964618305.1 uncultured Dongia sp.
GATATCCGCGAAACGCTGAAGCACCCGGAATGGCTGGCAAGGCCCAGCGGCGGCCGCGCGGTGGTGACACATGACGTGCACCGGGGCGAACCGGCACCGGAATAAAGTAGCTGAGCAGTGACCGATCTAGGTCATGGGCACGGCTTCAGCAGCGCCGTGCCGCCGGGCTTCTCCGGATCATCCGGCAGTGGGCGGCAGGTACCGCCAGCGCACACCTGCCATGAGCCACCTTTGAGCGGCTGGCGCTCGATCAGGATCTGATCTTCGATCATCGCCAAGGCCGGCTGGTAGCGCCAGATATCGCCGTCGCGGGCCGCTCCCTCGGGCGGTGTCACACCTTCGCCGGACGCGCGGATCTCGGCCAGCTGGAAACCGGCGAGGCCGACATTCCACACCTCCTCCCAGCGCGCATCGCCTGCCCCGCTCCACAGCAGCGAAAAGGAACCGGCGGCAAGGACGATCTTCTGGGCGGTCAGGATGAGGCAGGCTTGCATGCGTTCATGCTGATCCCGCTCTCACCATCTGTCGAGAGGGAGCTTCAGCGCAGCGCCGCCCGCACCTCGCCGGCGCGGATGACCCATTGCTCTTCATCCTCGGTCATGGCGAAGAGCTTGCCGTGCTTGATGATCTCGCTGAGCTGCGCTTCGGAGCGGTCCTTGAAGCCCTGCTTCCACAGGAATTCGGCATAGTAATAGCGCGCCTCCAGGCGGCGGGCTTCGAGACTGTCCTTGCGTTCGAGCAGTGCCTCTAGCTCGGCAATCGCAGTCGGATAATCGCCGGCACCGGCCAGCGCCCGCGCGGTCATGATGATGCGTTCCTGCGCGTAGGATTTGGGATGCGCGTCGGCTAGTTCCCGCAGCACCTGACGGCAGCGCGCGAACTCGCCGTTTTCAAGCAGGGCGCGCGAAAGGCCGAGCAGGATATCGGCGGCATTGGCGAAATAGCCTTCGCGCGCGCTTTCATAAAGACGCGCGGCATCGGCATAAAGGGCGCGGCGCATGCATTCCTCGGCGAGCGCGATCTTGTCGTTGATGGAGCCGCTGTTGGCCACATCCTCGACATTGCGGCCGTTCACTTCCTGCTCGCGCCGCCGTTCCGCCTGCGCCCGCTGCCAGCGCGCCCGCTGCATCCGCACGACCTTGGGCTGGGGAGTGAGATTGAGCGTCGGGAACACTTCGGTGAAGAAATAGATGAGGCTGCCGATCAGCGGAAAGAACAGGATGATGCTGATCCACCAGCAACTCTTGCCATTGCGAATAACATGAACGGCCATGAAGACATCGAGCGCGAGGACGACAAGCGGAAGAATGGGCATGAAGAAGACCAACCAGAAATAACCGTATTAGAAGAATAGAACATAACGTATACAACCCGTCAAGCCACAACCCGCCCGCTATCCTGGTCCGCCCACTTTCCCCAAACAAAAACCCCGCGGCATCGCTGCCGCGGGGTCTTCGTTAGCTTTGTGCCTGGTTGGCTTGGACTTAGAAGTCCATGCCGCCCCCGGACTTCCTTAGAAGTCCATGCCACCCATACCGCCCATGTCCGGAGCGCCGGCGGGGGCCGCCTTCTTCTCGGGACGATCAGCGATCATGGCTTCCGTGGTGATGAGCAGCGAGGCCACCGAAGCGGCATCCTGCAGGGCGCAGCGCACGACCTTCGCCGGGTCGATGACGCCGTCCTTCACCAGGTCGGTGAATTCGCCGGTCTGGGCGTTGTAGCCCCAGTTGTTGCCTTTGCCTTCGAGGAGCTTGCCGGCGATCACGGCACCGTCGACACCGGCATTCTCGGCGATCTGACGGACCGGGGCCTGCAGCGAGCGACGGATGATGTCGACGCCGACCTTCTGGTCGTCATTGTCGACCTTCACCTTGTCGAGCGCCTTCACGGAGTAGAGGAGTGCCACGCCGCCGCCGGCGACGATGCCTTCCTCGACCGCCGCACGGGTGGCGTGCATGGCGTCGTCAACGCGATCCTTGCGCTCCTTCACTTCGACTTCGGTCGCACCGCCGACGCGGATGACCGCGACGCCGCCAGCGAGCTTCGCCAGACGCTCGGCGAGCTTTTCCTTGTCGTACTCGGAGGTCGTCTCTTCGATCTGCGCACGGATCTGCGAGCAGCGGCCTTCGATTTCCTTCTTCTTGCCGGCGCCGTCGACGATCGTGGTGTTTTCCTTCTCGATCACGACCTTCTTGGCCTTGCCGAGCATGTCGAGGGTGACGGTCTCGAGCTTAATGCC
>CAZUAL010000486.1:0-2216 GCA_964618305.1 uncultured Dongia sp.
CCTTCACCCCATGCAGCCGGTCTCGACCGTGCAGGGCGCTCTCGAGATCATCGACACG
The DNA here is from genome assembly GCA_964618305.1 of uncultured Dongia sp. Classification (GTDB taxonomy): domain Bacteria; phylum Pseudomonadota; class Alphaproteobacteria; order Dongiales; family Dongiaceae; genus Dongia. Next base: position 59 of record CAZUAL010000486.1, read on the forward strand.
CTGGCGCATTGGCTCAAGACGCTGACCGGCATGCCGGCCGTCGCCATGTCGCCCGCAGCCGGTGCCCATGGCGAGCTGTGCGGCATGCTCGCCATCCGCGCCGCCCATCTCGCGAAGGGTGACGCCAGAAAGCGCATCCTGGTCCCGGAATCGGCCCATGGCACCAATCCGGCGACGGCGGCGTCGATCGGCTACGAGGTCGACCCGGTTCCGGCCGATGCGCGCGGCCGTGTCGATCTGGCCGCCTTCAAGGCAAAGCTCGGCCCCGATGTCGCCGGCACGATGATCACCAATCCCAACACCTGCGGCCTGTTCGAGAACGACATCATCGACATCGCCGACGCGATCCACGGTGTGGGTGGCTATTTCTACTGCGACGGCGCCAATTTCAACGCCATCGTCGGCCGGGTGCGCCCCGGTGATCTCGGCGTCGATGCGATGCACATCAATCTCCACAAGACCTTCTCGACGCCCCATGGTGGCGGCGGTCCGGGTTCGGGTCCGGTGGTGCTCTCTGCCGCACTCGCCCCTTACGCGCCGCTTCCCTATGTGACCCATGGACCCAACGGCTTCGATCTCGTCGAACATGACGAGAGCGGCAAGGCGTTCGGCCGGCTCAAGGGCTTCCACGGGCAGATGGGCATGTTCACCCGGGCACTCGCTTATATCCTCAGCCACGGTGCCGATGGGCTGCGGCAGGTCTCGGGCGATGCGGTACTCAACGCCAACTATCTGCAGGCGAGCCTCCGCGGCGACCTTTCCGCGGCCTTCCCCGGCACCTGCATGCACGAGGCGCTCTTCAACGACGATTTCCTGGAAGGGACGGGTGTCACCACGCTCGACTTCGCCAAGGCGATGATCGACGAGGGTTATCACCCGATGACCATGTACTTCCCGCTGGTCGTCCACGGCGCGCTGCTGATGGAGCCGACCGAGACCGAAAGCAAGATCGGTCTCGACCGCTATATCGAAGTGGTGCAGGGCTTGGCCCGCCGCGCCAAGGAGGGCGAGGCGGCCTATTTCCAGGGCGCCCCCTACCACACGCCGCGCCGGCGCCTTGATGAAACGCTGGCCGCCCGCCAGCCGATCCTGCGTTGGAAGCCGGAGCAATCGAAGAAAGTGGCGGAATAGTAGCCACCACATTGGAAAGGCCCCTGCCCTGGCTCAGTCCAAGGCAGGGGCTTTTCTATTTCTCGACTTTGCGAAATTCCCGTGGCGACACGCCAAACATGTCGCAGAAAGCGCGACTGAAATGAGCAGCGTCGCTGAAACCGTGAGAGAAAGCGATTTCCGAAACGCGGGCCTGCGGCCTTGCCAGCAGATCGTCGCGGCACCGCTGCAGACGCTGCTGCCATATCCAGCGTTCGACCGTATGGCCGCCTGACTGGAACAGCCGATGCAGCTGGCGCTCTGAAATGCCGGCTGCGCGGGCGATATTGTCTGGCCCCAGTTCCGGATCGGCGAGATTCTGCAGCACGAAATCCTGAATGCGGCGGCGCAAGGCGCGGTGATAGAAGCTGTCGGTTTCGTCCTCAACCGTACTGAGCGAGGTGGCAAGGAGATCGAGTGTCGCGCGCAGGACCGGCGCCGCGCCGCTCATGGGCAAGGTCGCCCCCTCGCGCGCCAGGGCGCGAAGATGCGTTGCAAAGAGCGCACCCGGCCCCCGCTGGCCGCTCACCGGGCGCAGGACCAGATCCTCCGCCCGCGGCAGGCGCTCCGCCACCAATTCCTGCGGCAGCAGCAGGGTAATCTTCTCCAGATCCTGCGGCAGTCCGAATGAGATCGGCCGCGTGCTGTCCCACAAGGTGAAGGATCCTTGCTCCAGCGTGATTTCGCGGCCCGCCTGGACCAGGCTCTCCCGCCCTTTGAGGATATAGAGGATGCCGAAAAGCGGCTGCTGCAGCTGCGCGATCTCCGCCTTGCCGCGGCGGCCTTCGCATGGATCGCAGGCGCAATGCACGATCTGCGCCTGGCCGATCGCCTGCTGGCGGAAGCGCGCGCGATAGCCGCCTTCGAGGCGGCGAGGCAGGTCCCAGGGCAGATGCGTGGCGCTCACCGCGTCGCGCCACCAATCATACTGGCGCGTGCCCGGCAATTGGGTACTGGAGTGGATGGCGCTGGCACCTGACTGCATCACGCTCACACATCTGGCTGGCAC
>CAZUAL010000487.1:0-2203 GCA_964618305.1 uncultured Dongia sp.
ATCTTCCATAGACCACTCATCGCCGATCGGGGCGTGCTTTGCATGGATTTGCAACGCGGGTTTGTGAAAAGATCAGGCGTTCGATCTACCGCGAAAGGGAAGATCTGCATCGCAGCATCACGAACCGCGCATTCAACAAGCCGGATAGAAAATCCGGCAGCTTGCTCTGGGAGGGGCGACAGTCGCGTGCCAGTTCTTGAACTCCAGAATATCTCCAAGCATTTCGGCGCAATCCAAGCCGTGAATGATGTCTCCTTTTCGCTTGAAGCCGGTGAGGTCGTCGGCCTCATGGGAGACAATGGCGCCGGAAAATCGACACTGGTGAAAATGATCGCCGGCAATTTCCGCCCGAGTCACGGCTCCATCCGGCTTGACGGGCAGGAGATCGTCATGCATCGGCCGGTGGAAGCCAGGCGTCACGGAATCGAAATCGTCCATCAGGATCTGGCGCTTTGCAACAACCTGACGGCGGCCGAAAACGTGTTCCTCGGGCGCGAATTGCGGCGCGGCTTCGGCCCGTTCAGCGTGCTCGACTATCCGGCGATGTATAAGCGGGCCGCGCAGATCTTCACCGAATTGAAATCGGAAACGCGACCGCGCGATTTGGTGAAGCAGATGTCGGGTGGTCAGCGCCAGGCCGTGGCCATCGCCCGCACGCGCCTCACCGATGCCAAAATCGTGCTCATGGACGAACCGACGGCGGCCATTTCGGTGCGTCAGGTGGCCGAAGTTCTCAATCTCATCCGTCGCTTGCGTGACCATGGCATCGCCGTGGCGCTCATCAGCCACCGTATGCCGGACGTCTTCACCGTGGCCGACCGCGTCATCGTCATGCGACGCGGCCGCAAGGTCGCCGGAAGAGGTGACCGGGCTCATCACCGGCGCCATCGAAGCCGCCTGATCAGGATACGCCAATGACCAGCACCGATATGCCCAACGCCAACATGCCCAACGCTCACGACACGCAATCCAGCACAGACCGCACGATGAACGAGCGTCTGGCAGTGAAGCAGCACAACAGACTGTCAGCGCTGCTTTCCAATCAGACCTTTTGGGTCTTCATCGCCGTCATCCTTGCTTGCCTCTATCTCTCGGTCGTCACCGATTCCTTCGCGACGTCGAAGAATCTCTACAACATCACGCGGAACGTGACCTTTGTTGCCATCATCGCGCTCGGCATGACGGTGGTGATCATCTCAGGCGGCATCGACCTGTCGGTCGGATCCGTACTCTGCCTCAGCAGCATGGTATTGGCGGTGACGATGCATGCCGGATACAGCATCGAGGTTGGCATCCTGGCGGCGACGGCGACGGCGTTGGCGGTCGGCGCCTTCAACGGCATCCTCATCGCCTATCTCGGCTTTCCGCCCTTCGTCGTGACGTTGGGGATGCTTTCCGTCGCGCGCAGTCTTGCCATGGTTGCGTCGAACAATACGGTTGTGTTCGAGTTCGGGCCGGATCACGAAAAACTGCTGGCATTGGGGGGCGGCGCCTGGCTGTTTGGCATCGCCAATCCCGTGCTCTATATGCTGGTCCTGGCGGCCATCACCGGATTCGTTCTGCGCTGGACGCGGTTCGGCCGCTACGTTTTCGCCATCGGCGGCAATGAGAAAGCGGCAATCCTCACCGGCGTGCCGGTGAAGCCGATCAAGGTCGCCGTCTATATGATTTCCGCTCTGTCGGCCGGCATTGCCGGTATCATTCAGACTGGCTGGCTCGGTGCGGTGACGACCAATATCGGTGCCGGCATGGAATTGCAGGTGATTGCCGCTGCCGTTATCGGCGGCGCCGACCTCGCCGGCGGTGTCGGGACAGCGATCGGCGCCCTGGTCGGTGCAGCACTGATCGAGGTGATCCGCAACAGCTTGGGCCTGCTTGGCATCAACGCTTTCTGGCAGGGCGCTTTCATCGGCGGCGCCATCATCCTGGCGGTCCTGTTCGACCGTGTGCGGAGCTTCCGCCAGAACGATTGAGGAAGGGGGCGGTTGCCCGGCCTGCCGGACCAGCCGCATGCTGGTGGCGTGCCCGTCGCGTGCCCGGCGGCCCGACCGGGGGGGCGCCGCGCGATATGGCGTCCCAACCGTGACGAAACCGATAACAGGGAACTGACACTTCCGATTCCAGCGCTTCTCGCCTAATTGACGTGAGCCTGACGTGAGGCCCTGGAACTCCTCGATTTTGGGTAGAATCCGTCCGTTGAGAA
>CAZUAL010000488.1:0-2201 GCA_964618305.1 uncultured Dongia sp.
AGGCCGATGAGGTTGGCGCCCAGGATGAACATGAACAGCGAGAAGATGAGCGGGAAGAACTGCTTCCCGGCGCTGCCGGTGTTTTCCTTCAGGAGATTGGCGATGAATTCGTAGAAGAATTCGACCATGCCCTGGAAGCGGCCCGGAACGATGGTCGCGTTGCGCATGCCGGCGACGATGAAGAGGGTGATGAGACCAACCACCACCACCATGATCAGCGACGCGTTGGTGAATGAGGCATCGATGCCGCCCAAATGCAGGTCGGCGAGCGTCTTGATCTCGAACTGGGCGAGCGGTGAATGGGCTTCTGATGCCACGGTTTCATCCCCGGTTGATGCCGCCCGCGAACCTGTGTGGATGCCGGTCCAGTGGATGCCGTTCCTGCCAAGGTCCGAAGGGTCGACGCTTAACGTTGATCCTTCTTGGAAGCTTCCAGCTGCTCCATCTGCCGCGTCACGCGCATCACATTAAGGACGCCCGCGCCGAGGCCCAGGATCATGAAAACCAGCATCAACCAGGGGCGCGTACCGAGCCATCCATCGATGGCATAGCCAAACCCCAGACCCACCAGCAGGCCCGCCAGCAACTCGACGCTGAGGCGGAAGCCGTATCCCAGGGATGTGCCTTCCTTGGCCAACTCCTGGGTCCCCGTCCCCTCGATCCGGCCGCGCGCTTCTTTGAGCTTCGCGCTGAACTGATCGAGCTTATCGGGCTGCTGTTCGGTCATCGTTGCCGATCCTCAAGGTATCCCCCGAGCAACAAGCCGCTACCTCCGCCAATCGGAGGATCGGCGGAAGCGCGCGCAACATAGGCAAGGGGTTAAGGGCTGTCAAGGTGATTTGGGTGTATGTAACTATATGATATAAAAAGGAAAAACGGAGGGTTGTAAGGCTGCTTCCGAGCCGGATCGACCGGCTTTCGGAATCGCTCCCGAGGCGGTGCGGCGCTGCCCGTCCCCAGATTTCGACATCCAGCCCGCCTGATGGCAAGAAATAGGATTATCATCCCATAAATTTGACTGACCAAGCCCATTGTGAACAGGTCTCTCGCCGGAACCCTTAGCGCTGGGCCTGATCTCCGACAATCTCCGCCGACAAGATTCTTATCCGGAGCAGCCGAAGGGGATTGCATTCGGCGCTCCTCACGACGCGGGGCGATTGAAATGAGAAAGTTCGGCGCATGCCTGTTGGCGGTCGCGGTCGGGATCGCCGGCATGACCCTCATGTTCCTGGCCGGGATCGTTGCCGTCCTCATCACCGATCCGCTCTACCCCTTTGCCCCGGTCTTCCTGCCGCTGGCCCTGCTGGTTGTGGCGCTCACTGCCTGGGCGATGGGGCGGGTGCCGCTCTGGCTCTATCCCACGCATCCGGATCGGCTGAAATGGACCCGCATCGGACAGGCCGTCGGGTTTCTCGGCATGAGTCTTTGGGGCATTGGCATCTATCGCTTCTGCACCATGCCGATGCACTGGCAGTGATGCAGAAGATGTCCAGTGAAGGGTACTGCCGGTCCCAGCTGGCCAAGGCGATTCCTGGGTGCGGAAGCAATGTGGTGAAGGCGAATGTCTGAAAACGCGAAGATCACCCTACTGGTCATTGGATGTGTGCTGATTGGTCCGGTCGCTGCGGCTTTCGCTGGATTGTTATCCTTCGTGGCCAGCCTCTTTCTGTCAGGCGCCGGCTTCGGTTCTGTATATGCCTTCGTTTGCATTGCCTATGCGTTCGCGGGGTGCTGGGCATTCATGCGAGCGATCAGCTGGGCCGATCCGTCGAATGGCAAAGGCCGGCTCGTCGCACTCGTTGCCTTTGGCGTCGGCGTCCTGAGCTTCATAGCCACGTCGGTCAAGCTTCATTGGTTCCTGACCACGCCTATTCGGTTTGGGTAGGAACGCTCGGCGGGGCCGATCAACTGGCTTTTGCGTTGAGAACGGGGAACGACCTCGGCGCCCTTACGACGCGGCCTTCAGCTCAGCCACTTCCTGCAGATCCACCGAGACCAATTGCGAGACGCCGCGTTCGGCCATGGTGACGCCGTAGAGGCGGTCCATGCGGGCCATGGTCAGGCGGTGGTGGGTGATGACCAGGAAGCGCGTGCCCGAGGCTTCCGCCAGTTCCTGCACCAGATTGCAGAAACGTTCGACGTTGGCGTCGTCGAGCGGCGCGTCGACTTCGTCCAGCACGCAGATCGGCGCCGGGTTGACG
>CAZUAL010000489.1:0-2199 GCA_964618305.1 uncultured Dongia sp.
GGTCATCAACGGCTCGACCTTGGTGGCTTCAAGTCCCAGGAATGAAACCAATGCCGCGTGATTGTTCGGCCGGTGCAGGATCCACGGCGGTTCGTCGATGGTGCATGTCTGACTGAGCGCGTTCATCAGCGCAACGCGACCGTTGCCGACGACCGTTCCGCAGCGCAGCAGCATCTTGCCCAGAATTTCGTCCGCTGCAGTCGCGGCGAACGCAATCTGAGGGCAGTCGCTACCGTCACCCGACTTCCAGTAATGATGCTGCACATGGGCTAGCATGTTGATGAACACGATCGCCGCATCCGGACGATAACGCTCGACGGTTCGAATGAATGCCATCGCCGAAAGATACTCGAAGAAAACGATGAAGACGGCATTGGTTGGACCGAATTGGGCAAAGCCACGCCAGAACACGCGTAAGCTGTCGATGAAATCGTTGCCCTTGGTCAGCCGCAGCAGGGTACGGATGAGATCAATTCCCTTGCGTGCGGCATCGATCTTGGAGAAGTCGAGGTAGTTCTTGGCGAGATATCGGGGCAGCGCAATCAGGCCTTGATACTCGGTCGGGTAGGCATCTTCAGAAAATGTCCAAGGGTCCGGAACGAATATCTTGCAGGTGGCGGCGTTGCGGCGATTGCCGTTCATGACACCCCACACGACAGAGCTGAGCCCGCGGTTGCTCCAGCGCTCCCAGATCTGGTCTTCAGCCAGATTGGGGACGTCGCCGAGATTCTTTACCCTGTGCTGGCTGGAGGGAGTGCCGGTGTGGACGGACACCCACTGCACCCATGGTTCGAGAAAACCGCTGTCGTACTCGTCCGCCGTAAAGGTACTGGCCTTGTTCCAGTCGAGTACACGCTGCAAATGTTTGAGGCCATTCCTGTCGGCGATGGCCCGCAACAGTTCCCCGTTGAACTCGTTGAGCTCGATCAGCAGCATTCTGTTACTCTTAAGCTCCCGCTTTGTATCCTACTGCCGAGTGACCAGCAGCTCCAAGCCCCTGTCCTCAAGAACTTTTGTCAAGTTATGGTCCCGGGCGTAGGTCTCGATGAACTCCTTGACCGAGGGATGCGTGCCTTGTGATGCATGCAAGATGGCCGTGCAGCCGGTGGACGCTCCTAACCCGCCGGTGAAGTGATCTTCCAGTTGAAGGGTGTGGAAATATATCTTGATCTGGCTGCGAAACGGCGCGAAGGCCGCGATATGGACGAGGGAATGGATGGAGCTGAAGACATTGCATCCCTGCCCCAGCAGCTCACCGATCTTCTGATTGATTTTGATACCGGCTTCGATCTGAAGCTGGTCTGCAGCAAAACGGTGCCGGAGTGCTTCGTCGCTGATCGCGAGCGGCGATGTCACCACGAAGGCAACGAGCGCCAGGAACGTTGCCACGATTCCGTCCCGAGCCTGCCACTGCCGTCCATGGGGCAGGATCCTTGGTTCGAGCCGATAGCGTGCCGCAGCGTAGAGTGGCACGAAAGCGCCGATCAGCAAGAAGCTGAGGATATTGCGCAAGTCATACGTCGCCGTATTCGCCCATATGGCGACCGCTACGTAGAGCGGCAATGCAAGCCAGCGCAAACGCCCGACGAAGGGACACAATAGAAGGCCCACGACGACGACGATCTTGAAAGGCATCGTGAAGGCCGCGTTGAACAGGGCAAATGCGCGGGACATCCGGTCGTCGAGCCCGGGAAGCGGCAACGCCTTGCTTTGCACGTGGGCGTAATAGATTGCATAGAGAAGTATCAGGATCGCGACGATGCCGACGGCGGCCATCAAGAAACGATTTCGCGCCGCGGGCTTGAGAAATTTCCAGGCGTCGGCCGAGATTCCGGCAAATACGGCGAGAGCGAGCAGCCCGTGCAACGGTTTGATCGCCGCAGCGAGCGAGACCAGGCACAGCGCCAGAAGTGCATTTGTGATCTTCTCCCGGCCAGAGCGGCCGTCGAACTCGCTGAAGGCAAACAACGCCGCGCCGCAGCAAGCGAAGATCACGGCAATCCAGTCGGGAAAGCCCACTTCCAAAGTGGCGCGCAGCCACGGCATCTGAATCTCGGCAATAAACCAGGTGAATGCGAAGCCCGGGACGAGCGGATACCACCAGCTCATCCTGCCGAGCACCATGGCATTGAGCAGGATCGGCAGCACCAGCAGGCCGATGTAGACGTAGAAGGCGAAATACTGTTCGGGTGAACCCGT
>CAZUAL010000490.1:0-2182 GCA_964618305.1 uncultured Dongia sp.
GCCAAGATGCGGCAAGAACAACGGCTCCCGTGTTCATCGCGAGCTGGGGTTTTCATGGTCAAGACACCGAGGCCCCTTCACGGGGCCTCTGAATGGACTGCGCTTACTTCATGTCCCGCTGGTGGTTGTGACGCTTTGCATCCTTGGCCGGAGCTGCCTTGTCCGGCATAGCCTCAGGCGCCGGGATACCGGTCTTTTCCGTCATGTGGGAATGGGGCTTCACCTTCTTCGGCGTGGCCTTATCGGTTTGCTCGGCGGGTGCCTTGTCGGTATCCGCAGCCTGGGCGCCAAAAGACAGCGCTGCAACGGTGGCGATCAGTGCAGTCGAGAGAAAAGAATTGAGTTTCATGACAGCTTCTCCAAAAAAGGGTGTCCAGAGGATTCGAGATGCCGGCGGGCGGGTCCGACAAAGCCAGTTTGTGCTTCTGGAGCCGTCAGAGACATGACCCGATGATTACATTCCTGTCAGCTTTCTCCTGCCCGCTACGCGGCTAGCGCTTAGGAAGTGCCGCCAGGAATGCCTTCTGAAATTCCAGCGTGCACGAAAGCAGTGCCGACCAGTGGTCCACCGCAATCCGGCCACTTGCCGCGGTGAAACCCGCAACGTCTCCCTGCAACAGCGCTTTGGGGTCGTGGTCAGCCTGATGCACCCACTTCTGCATCGTCTCGGTGGTCAATGTCGTCACCTGCTCACCGTAGGTGAAGCCCAGACGGCAGAGTCCGGCCGCTACGTCGAGATTGGCCTGAAGACGCGCTCTCAGGTCTTCGTTCGCTTCTTGCATGATGTTCCCCTGTCCAGGCCGAACCGCACGAGACTCACGCCGGCTCGGCAATGACTTATTTGCCAAGACTCTCCGCCAGGTCGCGATGCCCCTTTTCCAGTGCCCGGGCCTCTTGGGCCGCTTCCTTGAGCTTGGTCTTCAGATTGCTGCAGTGGGCCGCCCACAAACCCGCATCACCTCTCGGACGGCCAGAGTAAGAGGTCGCCATTTTTTCGTGTTGCTTGGCTTCCGCCTCGTAACTCACGGCCTTCTTGGCAAAGTAGTCGGCGATACGTTGGTGGTCAGCCGCAGTTGAAGCACTGGAAATGGCCTCCGGGATCTCTGCAACGGGGGGCGTTGATGAACAAGCACCCAAGGTCAGGATCAGCGCTACGCCAGCAAGTGTCACACCCAAATTGCGTTTCATGATGTTGCCTCCTTGTGAGTTCGCACGCTCAGTGTGCGATCTGGCGACTGACAAAGGGGTGACGCAACCATTACATCCCTGTCCTTGAAATGTCAGGAAGTCTGTTTGCCTGTCTCTGCCTTCCTGAGGCGCAGTGCATTGCCGACCACACTGGCCGACGAAAAACTCATCGCCAGGGCGGCAATCATCGGCGAGAGAACCAGTCCATATGCCGGATAGAGGGCGCCGGCGGCAATAGGTATGCCGAGGGCGTTGTAGAGAAACGCGAAGGCCAGGTTCTGCCGCATGTTGCGGACCGTGGCGACTGATAGCGCACGGGCACGGGCAATGCCTCTCAGATCGCCTTTGACGAGGGTCAGCTGCGCACTGTTCATGGCCACATCGGTCCCGGTTCCCATGGCGATGCCGACATCGGCCTTGGCGAGGGCCGGTGCGTCGTTGATGCCGTCACCGGCCATCGCCACGACATGTCCTTCGCGCTGAAACCTCTCCACGAGTGCAAGTTTGTCGGCCGGTTTGACTTCTCCGTAGACCTCATCGATACCCAGGCGCTGGCCCACCGCGCGTGCGGTGGTCAAACCATCTCCGGTCGCCATCACTACGCGTAGCCCGGCCGCCCGCAGGCTCGCCAAGGCTTCCGGTGTACTTGCCTTGATCGGATCGGAAACAGCCAGCAGACCGAGAAGCTGCCCATCACAGGCAAGATGGATCACGCTGGCCCCACTCCTGCGGAGTTCCTCGGCGTGTTCGGCAAGTTCGGTGGAGGATCCAGGCTCGATACCCTCCTGCGCCATCAGCGTCACGTTACCGAGTGCCAGGCGTCGCCCTCCAATGATGCCGTGTACGCCAATACCGCTCGCCGACTCGAACTGCTCGACCTTGTCGAGGCGCATCCCCCGCTCACGCGCCGCACTCACAATGGCATCGGCCAGAGGATGTTCACTGCCTTGGTCGAGACTGGCGGCGAGCCGGAGAATCTCGTCCTCACTGTTGC
>CAZUAL010000491.1:0-2180 GCA_964618305.1 uncultured Dongia sp.
GTGATATCGAATCCGGGTGTGGCGGGCGTTTCAGTCACTGGAAATTATGCCTTGTGCTTCAATGCTTTATTGGGCTGCGCGGGATCCCCCGAAACCGCTGGCGGAAGATAGCAGATCGGCCTCGGCGCCACAACAAAAGCGGCGCCGCGCGAGGCGGAAAAAAGCCAATAAAAACAATGACCCTCCGCACTCCAGCGAGGGCGGCGGGGGAGAGGTAGGGATGTTATCGTCAGGATGGTCCGGAAGGGATCGATTCCGGGTCTTTCAAGCGGTCGAAAACCGGCCCCGATCAGGCCGCCTTCGGCCCCTCGAAACGGGTCAGCTCGCTGGCAAAGAACTCGGCCGGCGCCTTCGCCAGATGGTTCGCCGGGTCGCGCAGCAGGCCCATGTCCTGGAGAAGATGCGCGTCGCAATCCGCGAGCACGGTCTCAAGCTTGGGCGAGATCGCCTTGGCGCGGCCACGAAGGAACAGGCGGGTAAGCATGATCGGTACTCCACTCATTTAGCTCTACTCAGTCGCGGAACCCCGTCGCGAGGTTCATACCGCTCTGCCGCATTTGTTTCGTGGTGGTAATTTAAGGGGCCAGCGCCTGCTTGACACGCGATAGTTAGTAATCGATATGTTTAGCCATGCTAAATCCACCGCGACGACTTGCCGCTCTTCCGGGCCTCCGCGCTTTCGAAGCCGTGGCCCGGCTGGGGAGCGTCCGCCAGGCGGCGGCCGAGCTCCACGTCACCCCCGGCGCCGTCAGCCAGCAGGTGAAGGCGTTGGAGGCCGAAATCGGCTGCGCCCTGATCCAGCGCCAGGGCGCCGGCATCGCCCTCACCCGCATGGGCCAGGAGGTGAAGGAGGATCTCAGCGCCGCCTTCCGCCTCCTCGCCCGAGTCTCCGACCGGATGCGGAAAGGACTCAAGGGCCTTTCGCTCCGCCTGCGGATCGAGGATCCGGCACTCGCCGCCAACTGGCTGCTCACTCGCCTGCAGCGTTACCGGGCCCGCGCCGACAGCGTCGACGTGATCCTGGAGACGGCCACAAGCTGGACGCATCTCGAGCCCGACGCCTTCGATTTCGACATCCGCTTCGGCCTCGGCGACTGGCCGGACGTGGTAGCGCACCGGCTCTTCGTTGATGAAGTCTTCCCCGTCTGCAGCCCGCGCCTCCTTGAGCTGCACCCGCTCAAGGAACCGCAAGATCTCTCCCATCACACGCTGCTGCATCTCGACTGGACCGGCCAGGCGGTGATCTGGCCCGACTGGCCGGCTTGGCTGCGCGCGGCGGGCGTCTCGGATGTCGACACGTCGCGCGGCATCCATTTCACCGATTTTGCTCTCTGCCTGCAGGCGGCGGTCGCCGGGCAAGGTGTCTCGCTCGGCACAACGGGTGCCGTGGCCGATCTCCTCGTCGGCGGGCGCCTCGTCTCGCCCTTCGAGAAGAGCATCGTCACACCCTTCGCCTACTTCATCGTGCACGCGCCCGACGTGCTTAAGCGCCCGGAAGCGAAGGCTTTCCTCGACTGGATCCTGGAAGAGGCAAAGGCGACCGAGGTCTAGACCAGCGCCACCAGCTTGGCCGACATCGCGGCCGCATCCTCGGGCCGCAAGCGCGGCCAATCCTCGCCGGTGAGCGCCTTCAACGCCGCAACGCTCTTTTCCGCGAAGATCACCGTGCCGTCCTTCTCGATGGCCGTGATGCCGTCGAAGGCGAGAGCCGCCGCATTGACCCCCAGCGCCTGTTCCAGAGTCCATTCGCGCGGCAGGTCGACGGCAACACCCTTGCGGCTGATTGTGACCGGATAGCCGCCGACAAGGCCGTTGGGCGCCGGCGCATGCAGCGCATAGGGCTCGTCGCTGAGGAGCGCTGCCAGCACATCGAGCGAGGCCGAGGCCGTGATGCGGTTCATCTCCTCGCCCCGCTCGACCGGCATCTTCACGCTGCGCAACTTGTCTTTGACGGCAAGCGAAATGTCATGCCCATGCCACAGGACCTGCAACAGGAAGGGCGGCAGCTCCTTCACCGCCTCGTCGCGGTAGAAGAGCGACGACAGCGCGTGGCCGCCCACCAGCTTGACGGCAAGTTCCGGGATCGGCGCCTTGGCATGCTCGCTCGCCAGGAAACGGATCTTGGGCAGACATTCGCTGATATTGCCGACACCCACGATCGGCCCCGGCCCGGTCATGTG
>CAZUAL010000492.1:0-2157 GCA_964618305.1 uncultured Dongia sp.
TCGGCCACGTGGTCGAAGAGATGATGCGCATCTGGAAGGCGCGCCAGGTGAAGGTCGACCAGAAGGCGCTCGCCGCCTGGTGGGACCAGATCAACAAATGGCGCGCGCGCGACTGTCTGAAGTACCGGGCGTCCGACACGATCATCAAGCCGCAATTCGCCTTGCAGCGCCTCTATGAAGCGGTGAAGGACAAGGATTTCTACATCACGACGGAAGTCGGCCAGCACCAGATGTGGGCGGCGCAGTTCCTGAAGTTCGACAAGCCCAACCGCTGGATGACATCGGGCGGCCTTGGCACGATGGGCTATGGCTTGCCGGCGGCCTACGGCGTGCAGGTGGCGCACCCGGAATCGCTGGTGGTCGACGTCGCGGGCGAAGCCTCGATCATGATGAACATCCAGGAAATGGCGACGCTGGTTCAGTACCGGCTGCCGGTGAAGATCTTCATCCTCAATAACAAGTGGATGGGCATGGTCCGTCAGTGGCAGGAGCTGCTGCATGGCGGGCGCTATTCGGAAAGCTATTCGGATGCCTTGCCTGATTTCGTGAAGCTTGCCGAAGCGTTCGGTGCCACCGGATTGCGCGCGCAGAAGCCGGGCGAGCTTGACGACGTCATCAAGCAGATGATCAGCGTGAAAGGCCCGGTCATCGTCGATGTCTGCGTCGACGAGAAGGAAAACTGCTTCCCGATGATCCCGTCGGGCTCGCCGCACAATGAGATGCTTTTGGGTCCGGATGACCAATCGGCCAAGCCGATTTCCGAAGAGGGCATGGTGCTGGTCTGATGAGCGATATCAGACGTCGCAGTTTGGGGGTTGTCTCTGGCGTGCCGGCCGAATTCGGTGGTACGAGCCAAGCGGGGGAGTCAGTGAGCGTGAAGGACATGACGATCGAACGCCATACGATGTCGGTGCTGGTGGACAACGAATCCGGTGTCCTTGCCCGTGTCATCGGCCTGTTTTCGGGTCGCGGCTACAATATCGAGAGCCTCACCGTGGCCGAAGTCGATGCCGCCCATCATTTGTCCCGCATCACGGTCGTGACGACTGGGACGCCGATGATCATCGAGCAGATCAAGAACCAGTTGCAGCGCCTGGTGCCCGTGCACAGCGTCACCGATCTCACCGTCGAAGGCCCATCACTGGAGCGGGAGATGGCGTTGGTGAAGGTGGCGAGCACCGGTGACAAGCGCGTCGAGGCACTGCGCATCGCCGATATCTTCCGTGCCCATGTCGTGGATGCGACGATCGAGTCCTTCGTGTTCGAGATGACCGGCTCCACCGACAAGATCAATGCTTTCATCGGATTGATGCAGCCGCTGGGCCTCTCCGAGGTTTCGCGTACCGGCATCGTGGCCATGAAGCGCGGCGCGCAGGCCGGCTGACACTCAATCCAAACAACGCTCCAGATCCAATGGGGTCCGGGGCAGCAAGCTTCTACTGAAAGGGAATGAACATGCGTGTCTATTATGATCGTGATGCCGATGTGAACCTGATCAAAGGCAAGAAGGTTGCCGTTGTCGGGTTCGGCAGCCAGGGCCATGCCCACGCGCTTAACCTCAAGGATAGCGGCGTGAAGGACGTGCGCGTCGCGCTCCGCAAGGGCTCGGCGTCGGAAGCCAAGGCGACCGCGCAGGGTCTCCAGGTCATGACGCCGGTCGAAGCGGCGAAGTGGGCCGACCTCATCATGATCCTGACGCCGGACGAATTGCAGGCGAAGCTCTATGCCGAGGATCTGGCGCCGAACATGCGTCAGGGTGCGGCACTTGCGTTTGCGCATGGCCTCAACATCCATTTCAAGCTCATTGAGCCGCGCGCCGATCTCGACGTCATCATGATTGCGCCGAAGGGCCCGGGCCACACCGTGCGCGGCGAATTCGTGAAGGGCGGCGGCGTTCCCTGCCTCGTCGCCGTGGCGCAGAACCCCAGCGGCAACGCGCTTGAGCTTGCGCTCTCCTATGCCAGCGCCATCGGTGGCGGCCGCTCCGGTATCATCGAGACCAACTTCCGCGAAGAGTGCGAGACGGATCTCTTCGGCGAGCAGGTTGTGCTCTGCGGCGGCCTCGTCGCCCTCATCCAGGCCGGCTACGAGACGCTGGTCGAAGCCGGCTACGCGCCGGAGATGGCCTATTTCGAATGCCTCCACGAAGTGAAGCTG
>CAZUAL010000493.1:0-2147 GCA_964618305.1 uncultured Dongia sp.
GCGCCAACGTCACGCCGGGCTACGCCAACAATCCAAAGGCCAACGAGGAAGCGTTCAAGAACGGCTGGGTCCGCACCGGCGACCAGGGGATCATGGACGAGGAAGGTTATCTGCGCCTCACCGGCCGCCTTAAGGAAATCATCAACCGGGGTGGCGAGAAGATTTCCCCGCGCGAGGTTGACGATACGCTGATGGATCACCCCGCCGTGGCCCAGATCGGTATTCCGCATGACAAACTCGGCGAGGAGGTGGGGGCGGCCATCGTCCTCAAGGAAGGGCAGAGCGCTACCGAGCGGGAGATCAAGGAATTCGCCGCCGCGCGCCTCGCCGACTTCAAGGTACCGAAGAAGATCGTGTTCCTCGCTGAAATCCCCAAGGGCGCCACGGGCAAGCTGCAGCGCATCGGCCTCGCGCAGAAGCTGGGGCTTGCCGGATGAAGATTGCGATCTACGGCGCCGGCGCCATCGGCGGCCTCATTGGCGCCCATCTGGCGCGCATCGGGCATGATGTGACGCTGATCGCGCGTGGGGCTCATCTCGCGGCACTTAAGGAGAAGGGCTTGCGCCTCAGCGGCCATTCCGGCGACTTCACCGTGCATCCGAGGGCGACTGAGGATGCACGCGAGGCGGGCCCGCAGGATTTCGTCATCGTGGCATTGAAGGCCAATGCCGTGCCCGCCATTGCCGAGAAGCTCCTGCCTCTCCTCAAGGAGGATACCGGCATCGTCATGGCGGTGAACGGTGTGCCCTGGTGGTACTTCTACGGCCAGGAAGGGCCGCATAAGGATGCGCGCCTGCCCTCGGTGGACCCTGAGGGGAAGCTTTGGGATCTCGTCGGGCCACAGCGAATCATCGGTTGTGTGGTCTATCCGGCGGCCGAAGTGGTCGAACCCGGCCACATTCACCATGTCGAGAATGATCGCTTCTCCCTGGGCGAAGCCAGCGGCGAAAAAAGTGCCCGCGTGCAGGCGCTTTCGGCGGCCTTCATCGCCGCCGGCTTCAAGGCGCCGGTGAAACCCGATATCCGTACCGAGATCTGGGTTAAGCTCTGGGGCAATGTCGCCTTCAATCCCCTGTCGGCCCTGACCGGGGGCACGCTCGCGCGCATCTGCGGCGATGCCGAGACGCGGGCCATCGCCAAGGCGATGATGTCGGAAGCCGAGGCGATCGCCAATGCACTCGGTGTCAAGATGCCGATCGATGTCGAGAAGCGCATCAACGGCGCTGCCGCGGTTGGCGAGCACAAGACATCGATGCTGCAGGATATCGAACGCGGTCGCCCCATTGAACTCGAGGCCATCGTTGGGGCTGTGCGCGATCTAGGGCAACTTGTCGGCGTGCCGACACCGACGATCAATACGATCTATGCGCTGGTGAAGCAGAAGGCAGCCATTCTCGGGCTGCTTTAGTGCCTCACATCGTGGCGCCGATCTGCCAGGGCACGAATTCGTTGTCGCCATAGCCGAGCTGCTCGGATTTCGATTTCTCACCCGAGGCTACCCGCAGAATGAGATCGAAGATTTCCTTGCCCTTGTCGGCCACGCTGACGCCATCCAGGATGTCGCCGCAATTGATGTCCATATCCTCGACCATGCGCTCATACATCGGCGTGTTGGTGGCGAGCTTGATCGAGGGCGTCGGCTTGCAGCCATAGGCCGAGCCGCGCCCGGTGGTGAAGCACAGGATATTGGCCCCGCCCGCCACCTGGCCGGTCGCCGAAACCGGGTCGTAGCCCGGCGTATCCATGAAGACGAAGCCCTTGGCGGTCACGGGTTCGGCATATTCATAGACGGCGCGCAGCGTACTCGAACCGCCTTTGGCGGCGGCGCCGAGTGACTTCTCCAAAATGGTGGTCAGCCCGCCCGCCTTGTTGCCGGGCGACGGGTTGTTGTTCATCTCGCCGTTGTTGATGCGGGTGTATTCCTCCCACCACTTGATGCGCGAGATGAGCTTTTCACCGACTTCCCTTTTCACCGCGCGGCGCGTCAGCAGGTGCTCGGCGCCATAGACCTCGGGTGTCTCGCTCAGGATGGCGGTGCCGCCATGCGCCACCAGCAGATCAACCGCCGCACCCAGCGCCGGATTGGCGCTGATGCCGCTGTAGCCGTCGGATCCGCCGCACTGCAGGCCGATGGTGATGTGCGATGC
>CAZUAL010000494.1:0-2144 GCA_964618305.1 uncultured Dongia sp.
CCATACCTACGTGATCGCCGGCGACGGCTGCCTGATGGAAGGGATCAGCCACGAGGCGATCTCGCTGGCCGGCCATTTGAAGCTCAACAAGCTCATCGTTCTTTTCGACGATAACGGCATCTCGATCGACGGCGCCGTCTCCCTCTCCTGCTCCGACGATCAGCTGAAGCGCTTCGAGGCAAGCGGCTGGGCCACCACCCGCGTCGACGGGCATGATCCGGAAGCCGTCTCGGCCGCCATTGCCGCCGCCAAGAAGTCGGCGAAGCCCAGCCTCATCGCCTGCAAGACGGTGATCGGCTACGGCGCCCCGAAGAAAGGCGGCACCGCCGCCACCCACGGCTCGCCGCTCGGCAAGGACGAAGTCGCCGGAGCGCGCGAGAGGCTGGGCTGGAACCATGCCCCCTTCGAGATCCCGGCGGAGATCCAGGCCGCCTGGGCGGCGATCGGCAAGAACGGGGCGGAGGCGATGAACGCCTGGACCAAGCGCCTCGACGCCAACCCGAAGAAGGCCGAGTTCGAGCGCGCGATGAAGGGCGAACTGCCGGCAAACTTCGCGGAAGTGCTGGGCGACCTCAAATCCGCGATCGCCAAGGACGCGCCGAAGTTGGCAACGCGCCAATCCTCGCAGCTGGTGCTCGACACACTCGTGCCGGCGATCCCCGAACTCATTGGCGGCTCGGCCGACCTCACCGGCTCCAACAATACCAAGGCCAAGGTGGCAAAGCCCATCCAGGCCGGCGCCTATGACGGCAACTATATCTATTACGGTATCCGCGAGCATGGCATGGCCGCGGCGATGAACGGCATGGCCCTTCATGGCGGCATCATCCCGTTTGGCGGCACCTTCCTGGTCTTCACGGATTATTGCCGCCCGTCGATCCGCCTGTCGGCTCTGATGAACCAGCGCGTCGTCTATGTCATGACGCATGATTCGATCGGCCTTGGCGAAGACGGGCCGACGCACCAGCCGGTCGAGCATCTGGCGGCTCTCCGCGCCATCCCGAACCTCCTCGTTTTCCGCCCCTGCGATACGATGGAGACGGCGGAGTGCTGGGCTTTGGCGCTCACCACCAAGGACAAGCCATCGGTCCTCGCCCTCACCCGGCAGGCCCTGCCACACCTTCGCGCCGATGCAGCCAATGCCAATCATTGCGCGCGCGGCGGCTATGTCATCCGTCCGACCCAGAAGGAGCGCAAGGTGACGCTGATCGCCACCGGCTCCGAGGTCGCCATTGCGGTCGACGCGCAGAAGCTGCTCGAAGAAAAGGGGATCGGCGCCGCCGTCGTCTCAATGCCGTGCTGGGAGCTCTTTGACCAGCAATCCGATGCCTACAAGAAGGAAGTGCTGGGCAGCGGCCTCAAGGTCGCGGTCGAAGCAGCCATCGGCTTCGGCTGGGAGCGCTATATCGGCACCGACGGCATCTTCATCGGCATGAAGGGCTTCGGTGCCTCGGCGCCCATCAACGACCTCTACAAGAATTTCGGCATTACGCCGGCGGCCATCGTCGAGGCCGTTACCGCGAAACTCTGATCAGGAAGAGAAAGGTACAAAAATGGCAATTCGGGTTGCGATCAACGGGTTCGGCCGCATCGGCCGCCTTGTCCTGCGAGCGATGATGGAATCGGGCCGGAAGGATCTCGATATCGTCGCCATCAATGACCTTGGCCCCGTCGAAACGAACGCCCACCTCTTCCGCCACGATTCCGTGCACGGCCACTTCAACGGCACGGTGAAGACCAAGGCTGGCGCCATGGATGTGGGTCGCGGCTGGATGAACGTGTCGGCCGAGCGCGACCCAGCCAAGCTGCCGTGGAAGGATCTCAAGGTCGACGTCGTTGCCGAATGCACCGGCCTCTTCACCGACCGTGAAAAGGCAATGGCGCATATCAATGCCGGCGCCAAGCGCGTCGTCGTTTCGGCTCCTGCCACCAATGCCGATCTTACCGTCGTCTACGGCGTCAACAATTCGAAGCTGAAGAAGGCGCACAAGGTCATCTCCAACGCCTCCTGCACCACCAACTGCCTGGCGCCGGTCGCCGCCGTCCTCCACAAGGCGATCGGCATCGAGCACGGCTACATGACGACGATCCATTCCTACACGGGCGACCAGCCGACGCTCGACACCATGCACAAGGACATGTAT
>CAZUAL010000495.1:0-2124 GCA_964618305.1 uncultured Dongia sp.
GATCGCGCCAGGTGCGGTCGATGGCGCTGCTCATGACACCACCTTATCAGCAGGCGTCGCCCGATCGCGGAAGAGATAGATGTCGCGCTTCGGGAAACCCAGGCGCAACCTGTCGCCGATATCGGCCGGCTGGCGCGAGGCGCCCGGCAGTTCGAAGATGATCTGCGCGCCGCTGGCAAGGCTGCTCCGGAACTGCACCGTGCCGCCCTTGCAGAACACCTCGGTCACGGTGACCTCGAGTGTGAAGTCGGCGCGCTCGCCCTCACCGAGCGGCGTCAGGAGTTCGGGCCGCACCATGAGGAGCGCCGGGCCATCACCGACACCCGGCGCCACATATTGCGCCGGCACGCGCGGGTCGGTGGACGTGAGACCCGCGGCACTGACCGCGCCAGCCTTCACGTCGACATGAATGAGGTTGGTGTCGCCGATGAAGCCGGCGACGAAGGAATCCGCTGGGCGGTAATAGATGTCGTTGGGCGTACCCACCTGCAGGATTTCGCCCGACCGCATGACACAGATGCGGTTCGCGAGCATGATCGCTTCTTCAAGATCGTGCGTCACGTGAACGAAGGTGACGCCGACGCTGCGATGGAGGCGCTTGAGTTCCGCCTGCAGCACCTTCTTCAACTTCACATCAAGCGCCGAGAGAGGTTCGTCAAGCAGGAGGAGCTTGGGTTCCGAGATCATAGAACGCGCCAGCGCCACGCGCTGCTGCTCACCGCCCGAAAGCTGGCGCGGAAAGCGCGTCAAATACTCGCGCTTCAACTCCATCAGCGCGATCATCTCCTCGACGCGCTTGGCGATCGTCGCCGGGTCGACCTTCCGGAGCTTCAAGGGAAAGCCGATATTGGCAGCGACACTCATGTGCGGAAAGAGGGCGAGCTTCTGGAACACCATCGAGGTCGGCCGCGCCGCCGCCGGCACGCCGAGCATCGGCTGCCCACCGATCGAAAGCGAACCGCTGTCCGGATCCTCGAAACCGGCAATGTGTTTGAGGAGCGTGGTCTTGCCGCAACCCGATGGACCGACGAGCGCGATGAACTCGCCTTGGCGGACGCTGAGCGAAACACCCTTCAGCGCCTGATAGGTGCCGAAGCTCTTCTTGAGGTCGCTGATTTCAAGGATCGTGTCGCCGGTCATATTTGTCGCTTTGTCTTCATCACTGTCATGGCCCGCGTCAGGCGGGCCATCCACCAGCTTGCGCGCCAGAGAACAAAGGCAACACATGGATGCCCCGGCCAAGCCGGGGCATGACAAAATTATTGGAGCATTCTCACAAGAATAAAAGCCCCCGAGACGATCCGCAAAGGATCGAGCCCGGGGGCCGGACCTATTTCAGGCGAGACTTACTGCGCCGCCGCCAATTCTTCCTGCCAGATCGCCAGCATCTCGTCGATGTTGGGAGCGATGCGGTGCATCTGGGAATTGTCCCAGGCGTGCCACATGTAATCGGTCTGCAGGATGCTCTTTTCCTCATCCGTGTAGAGTTCTTCGACCGCCTTGTTCGTCACCACATTGCAGGTGGTGTCGAGGAGCGACAGGATGTGGCCGGCATCCTTGGAGACGACGTGCTTCAATAGCTTCTGCGCGAGCTCCGGCTGGTCGGTCTCCTTGAGGATCGCCGTGGCTTCCACCCAGATGATGCCCTGCTTCAGGCCGTTCTTCGGATCGGGCACGGTCGCGATGATGTTCTTGTGACCCTGCTTCCTGACCGCCGAGGTGAGATAGGAGCCGGCGCCGATGCAGCCGAGGAGCGAGCCGTCGAGCAGGCCCTTCTGGGCTTGCGTCAAATCGGCCACCAGCGTGCGCGTGTTCTTGAACATGGCACGAAGCACCTTGCGCACTTCCTCGAGCGCCGCCGCGTCGAGTTCCTGGTAGGGATCGATGCCGGCATGAAGCGCCATGGGAAGAATGGGCCAATCGCCCCAATCCATAACGCAGATCTTGTCCTTGTTCTTCGGATCGAAGACAGGATCATAGCTCTTCCATTCGTCCGGGTTGGTGATGTCGGTGTTGATGCAGCCGCCGACCCAGCCCCAGCGCGTGGCGACGCCGATCGTCTTGCCCTCGCTCAGCAACGGCTCGAAGGGCGGCTTGAACTGGTCGTAGAAGGTTGCATAGACG
>CAZUAL010000496.1:0-2101 GCA_964618305.1 uncultured Dongia sp.
ATCGACATGATGACATCTGCGCCCTCCAGCCCTTCTGTCAGGTCATGGAATTTATCAACGCCCTTGGCGGCCAGTTTTTCCGGCATCAACTCTTCCGGCGCGATGACGCGCACATTGGCGCCCATCGTGGCCCCCATCGTGGCAAGACCCATCTGGTGCCTGCCGGCGGCGAGGATCGACCATTGATAGTCCGAGCCGAACAGGCGGTCGGCGGTGCGGCGCATATGCGCGAGGTCCTCGGGGTGCGGACCGATGCCGCCCAGCACGCCGAAGATGGTCTGCACGAAGAGCGGCGGCGTCAGCAGCTTGCGGTCGAGGAAATGCGCCAGCGTATAGAGATGGCCGACATCGTAGCATTCGCATTCGAAGCGCGTGCCGCAGCCGTCGCCGAGTTCGCGGATCACACGTTCGATCTGGGCGAAGGTGTTGCTGACGATATTGTCATAGGTCTTTTCGACATAGGGCTTTTCCCAATCGTGTTTCCACTGGGTGATCTTGTCGGCGGCGTGGAAGATGCCGAAATTCATCGAGCCCATGTTGAGCGAGCAAAGTTCCGGCTTGGCGCGCAAGGGAGCGGCTAGCCGGTCGTCCATCGACATGCCGAGCGAGCCGCCGGTCGTGATGTTAATGACGGCATCGCAATTCTGCTTGATGCGCGGCAGGAACTGCATGAAGACATCGGGATTGGGGGTCGGCCTACCGTCCTTCGGATCGCGCGCGTGCAGGTGGATGACCGAAGCCCCCGCCTCGGCCGCCGCGATCGATTCCCGCGCGATGTCGTCGGGCGTGATCGGCAGATAGGGCGTCATGGTCGGCGTATGCACCGAGCCGGTCACGGCACAGGTGATGATGACCTTGCGGGTCTTCGCTGGCTTCTTGCCCTTATCCGTGTTCGACATGCCCCTAATCCTTGTCTGTTATCGTGTACTGTCTGTGGTCGAAAACCGTCCGTCGCCATTCACTGCGGCAGCAGCCGCAGGATGATGTCGGCCGCTTCGGAAATATCCTTCTGCACCGCCTCGCGGGCGGCAGCACCATCGCCGCGGCGCAGCGCCGCGATCATGGCTTCGTGGTGATCCATGCCGATGCCGATCGCGGTATCGGTCCGCATCGTGCTGAGGCACGGCCCCGCCTGCATCCACAGGCTTTCGATGATCGGCATCAGGAGCGGCGATCGCGCCGCCCGATAGATGGTGAAGTGAAAATCGAGATTGAGATCGAGATAGCCTTCCGACTCCTCCTTCAGTGCCTTGGAATTCATCCGCACCTGCGCATCCTCAAGATGCTTCAACTCGTTCTTGGTGATGGTCTGGGCGGCCCAATCCGCCGCCTTGCCTTCGATCTCGCAGCGGATGCGGCGCAGATCCATCAGGCGCACTGCCGTCATTTCCGGCACGGCGACACCGCGATTGGGCGTGTTCTCCAGCGCTTGCTCGGCCACCAGCCGGCGCAACGCCTCGCGGATCGGCATCGGGCTGGTGCCGAAGAACTTGGCGAGCTTGGCCACCACCAGCCTTTCGCCCGGCTCATAATGGCCCGACATGATGGCGCTTTTCAGATGGGCGTAGATTTCCTCATGCGTCGACCCATGCGGGACATCCTTGCGCGCCGGCCGGCGATTGGCCTTGGCGCGCAAGCTGGACGTCTTCGCGGATACCTTCTGGCGGGGCATGATCAGCGCGACTTAGCGCCTGGCCGGCAGGATGGAGCGGTGTTCGGCGAGGAAATCATCAAAAATACCCGTAAACCGATCGATGTCGCCGCGCGTGAACGGCAGCGACAGCGCCATCATACCACGCGGCGTCACATACTGCCCGCGCAACAGCATTTCCATCTGCCACAGATGCAGGTAGCGCGGATCGGCGGCATCGACATCATGCGGCGAGGAAACGTCGCCGTCGATGAAATGCAGATTCATCAGCGAACCGACACCCGTCACCGTGCCGGCGACACCTCGCTGGCGCAAGAGATCGTTCATCGCCCCGCGCAGATGGTCGCCGAGCTCATTCATTTGCGTCAGCGCCGATTCGGTCAAGACCTGGATGAAGCCGGTGAAGCCGGCCGCCATGCTGAAGATGTTGTTGTTGAACGTGCCGCCATG
>CAZUAL010000497.1:0-2101 GCA_964618305.1 uncultured Dongia sp.
TGCGAAGTCTTGATGCCGTAAACAGTCACTGCCCGACTTGCTCAGCACGACAAGTTGGAGTGCTAGCAAATTGGTCATAAATGATGAAACAATTCTTTGGCTTCTAGCGAGGCTCACTAATGCTTGCTGTCGGGCAAAAAGAATTATGCTCAAAGTTCAATGTCACCCCATGCCCAACGAGCGGAATGTCAAAGCTCGGCATCTCTCAGGGAGTTCGCACTTCTTTGCGACCCATCCACGGCTTAAGGCATGCACCAACAGGTGATGCGTCTGGATGGTTTGTTTGGGCGGGGGAGTATTCGGAGGACCGGGAGTTCTTTAAGCCGCTTCATATGTCTCATTTGAATGAATGGCGGCCGGAGATTGAGAAGTTTCTTGCGCTCCCGCCTGGTTGGCGTTTCTTGTGGGCCGAGAATTACGAAGATGTTTGGTTCGATCCAAATCTGCTGAACGTAGAATCCACATAAGGATTTCTCGAGCAGTCGACGATCCGCGTCCTCACCAACATGCCTGCCCCCGCGCAGGCGGCGGACGCCGTCGGGGCGCTCTGTTGTTGCTCGCCTCCGGCAAGACGCACTTCATCTACGACCGCGTCATGCCGAAGGCGCGCAAACAAGCTGGCAACCTCATCGCCGAGACGACCGGTAATGGTCCGGCGACAACGGTGCGTGAGTACATCTACCTGCCGGAGACGGAGATCGCGCCGAGCATATTTGCGCCCGCCTTCGGCGGGACCGGCTCACGCACGGTCTTGGCGGAGCCGAGCTACGCTTGGACGATCACCTGAACCGTCCGATCAAGATGACGGACAGCACCAAGGCCAGCGTCTGGGACGCGCAGTGGCTGCCCTGGGGCAACGTCTTCGCCATCACCGGCACGGCCACCCTGGACGCGCGCTGACTCCTTGCGCCCGCCTTCGGCAGGACGGCCAGTGGTTCCAGCTCGAATCGGGCTTGCACTACAACTGGTACCGCCACTACGATCCGACCATCGGCCGCTTCACGCAACCCGACCCGCTCGGCTTCGTCGATGGGCCGAGCGTCTACGCCTACGGCCGCAGCAGCCCGGCACGGTTCACGGACTTCGACGGGAGAACAGCGCCTAGTTCTATGGCGATCGGCTTCAGCATCGATCGGATGCGCCGCTCGAACAAATCAACGCCCATAAATGCAGATTTCGATAATCAGGGAAAAAAGGTCTGTCCTTCAACGCCCGACGCCCCAGGAGATTGCACGCCTGGGGAGGAGTTCAAACTCCAAGATGACGTGAACAAGACTTGTAAGGTGCAGCGGCGGTGTAACCCGTGGACAGATAGCAGAGAGGTAATGCAGGCGAAGAAGACCATCAATGAATTATGCGCTCTTGCGCGGCGCCGGATAAACACCAAGTGCTACCGAGGCGGCGATGTTGATCATCGCAACGAAGAACTTGAGGCATGGGGCGGTTACGAACGCTGTGCCAAGCTTCTTGGAGAGGGCGGCCTGTGAGTGCGCTCGATTGCATTTTAGCTGCCTTCAGCCCGACGTTGGCTCCAGAGCCAGATGAAATCCCGAGTAATAGGCAGGGCCGCATCGTACTGGAAGCCAGAATGGTTCAAAGCTACTTTGCTGGGAAATCGTGGAGAGACATTACTCTGGAGTGGCTTCAGGCCTATCCCGGCGACGAGAAGGCCTGCCTGCAATTCATGAGTTTCAAGTCGTTCTGTTACTACTACCCCTCATTCATGACCGTCTGCCTCATTGACGAGACCGACAAAGGAGAACTGCTGGATCGGGTCGTGGGCTTCGCCGACGATTCTGCTCGCAATCATGAGCGCTTCATGTATTTAAAAGCGTCTTACAATAAAGCGCAGCAGATTGCCGTGGGCAACTTCTTATGCGAAGTGGACAACCGTTTTGTGCGGCTCCAGCTGGGGGAAAGATCACCTAGGTCCATATATTGCGATTATTGGATGACGAACGCTTCAGTATAGCTACGCTTCATCAAGTCAGTGGGCTCGCCAACATGCCGCGCCTGTGAAGTCGGCAGCCGACGATCCGCGTCTTCTCTACGACCGCTTCGGCAACCTGATCGCCGAGACGGCGGGTGGCGGCGCCACGGG
>CAZUAL010000498.1:0-2071 GCA_964618305.1 uncultured Dongia sp.
ACGGTGTATTCCTTCATGCCACGGTAGCCGAGCACCTCGATCTCGCCACCGGAGAGGCCGGGGTCGACGAAGGGGGTTGCGCCGGTGCCGGGGGTCTTCTCGGCGAGGAACATGGAGAGGCCGCGGTAGTCGCTGCTGTTGGGATCGGTGCGTGCCAGCAAGGTCATCACGTCGGTGCGGCTCGCATGCGTGATCCAGGTCTTGTTGCCGGTGATGCGATAAACATCCCCATCCTTCACTGCGCGCGTGCGCAGTGAGCCGAGGTCGGAGCCGGTATTGGGCTCGGTGAAGACGGCGGTCGGCAGAATCTCGCCGCTCGCGATCTTCGGCAGCCATTTCTGCTTCTGCGCCTCGGTGCCACCCAGGCGGATGAGCTCCGCGGCGATCTCTGAGCGCGTGCCGAGCGACCCTAAGCCGATGTAACCGCGCGAGAGTTCCTCGGTCACGACGCACATGGCAAGCTTGCCCATGCCGGAACCGCCGAATTCCTCCGGTACCGTCAGCCCGAAAATGCCCATCTCGGCGAGCTGCTGGATGATCTCGAGGGGGATCAGTTCGTCCTTCAAGTGCCACTGATGCGCATCTTCCGCATGATCGGCGGCGAAGGCGTGGAACTGGTCGCGGACGATCGAGAGGGATTCGTCATCGAGTGCCGCCTCGCCGAATTCGCCCTCGGCGATGAAATCAGCGAGCCGCGCGCGGGCGGCGGCACTGTTGCCGGATGTAAGCAGGCCTTCGTCGAACTTCGCGGCCATAGGATCGAGGCCGTAATCGGCAAGGCGCACGATTTCGCCTTGGCTCATCGGCCAGCCGCCCTTGATCTGCGAGAGATATTCGCCGAAGGCGATCTGCAGGATGAGCTGCTCGCGCTCGGCAAAGCGGCCGCTCGATTGCAGGCGCTCGGCCCAGCTCAGCATCTGCTCAAGCGCCGTCACATAGGTCGAAAGCCAGGAATAGCCATGGGCGATGAATTGCTGGGCATCGAGCGCCTTGGCGTCCACCTTGCCGCCGGCGGTGACGCGGCCGATGAGCCGGCCGCGCACTTCCTCGAGGATCACTTGCGCGCCGGTCAGGCTCTTCCGGCAGCGCGCAATGAGGTCGGCGAGGAGCGGCGTTGCCTCCGCTCCTTCCGCACGCAGGGCAGCCGACATCACTCCTCCATGCAGTCTTCGATGGTGCAGCGGCCGGGGCGCTTGGCCTGCACGAGCACGGCCATGTTGCCGGGCTTGTGCTGGTTCTTCCACATCTTGGTATGCGCCGCCGGGATGTCCTCCCAACTGAAGACTTCGGACATGCAGGGGTCGATGCGCCGCTCCAGCACCAGATGGTTGGCCTGGGATGCCTGCAGCAGGTTGGCGAAATGGCTGCCCTGGATGCGCTTCTGGCGCATCCAGACGAAGCGCGCGTCGAAGGTGAGGTTGTAGCCTGTGGTGCCGGCGCAGATCACCACCATGCCGCCGCGCTTCACGACGAAGCAGGAGACGGGGAAGGTTTGCTCGCCCGGATGTTCGAAGACGAAATCGACATCGACGCCCTTGCCGGTGATGTCCCAGATCGCCTTGCCGAAGGCGCGGCACTTCTTCATGTATTCGT
Source organism: uncultured Dongia sp. (assembly GCA_964618305.1). Taxonomy (GTDB): domain Bacteria; phylum Pseudomonadota; class Alphaproteobacteria; order Dongiales; family Dongiaceae; genus Dongia. Next base: position 1,594 of record CAZUAL010000498.1, read on the forward strand.
TATAGCCCGCCGTGTCGTCGACATCGGGGAGCTGGCCCCAGCAATCGAAATCGTTGCGGTTGATGACGCCCTTGGCACCCAGCGACATCACGAACTCGCGCTTCGATTCGTCGGAGATGATGCCGATCGGGTTGGCACCGGCCGTGGCGCAGAGCTGCACCGCCATCGAGCCGAGGCCGCCGGACGCACCCCAGATGAGGACATTGTGGCCCGGGCGCAGGATGTGCGGGCGGTGGCCGAACAGCATCCGGTAAGCTGTGGCGAGAGTGAGCGTATAGCAGGCGCTCTCTTCCCAGGTGAGGTGCTTCGGCCGCGGCATCAGCTGGAGGCCCTGCACCTTGCAGAACTGGGCGAAGGATCCGTCAGGCGTATCGTAGCCCCAGATGCGCTGGCTAGGCGAGAACATCGGATCGCCGCCGTTGCATTCCTCGTCGTCGCCGTCATCCTGGTTGCAATGGACGACGACTTCGTCGCCGAC
>CAZUAL010000499.1:0-2051 GCA_964618305.1 uncultured Dongia sp.
GTTGTCGCCCTCGGCGATGAACTCGACCGTGCCGGCACCGACATAGTCGATCGCCTTGGCCGCAGCGATGGCGGCATCCGTCATGCGCTGGCGCACGCCGGCATTCATGCCCGGAGCTGGCGCCTCCTCGATCACTTTCTGATGGCGCCGCTGCAGCGAGCAGTCGCGCTCAAAAAGATGCACCACATTGCCATGGGCATCGGCGAAAACCTGCACCTCGATATGGCGCGGCCGCGTCAGATATTTCTCGATCAGCACCGACGCATCGCCGAAAGCGGATTGCGCCTCGCGCTGCGCGGAGAGAAGCGCTTCGGCGAAATCAGCTGCACGCTCCACTTTGCGCATGCCGCGGCCGCCGCCGCCCATCACCGCCTTGATGAGAATTGGATAGCCGATCTTGTCGGCCTCGCGCTGCAATACCGCCGCATCCTGCGCCTTGCCTTCATAGCCGGGCACCACCGGCACGCCCGCCTTGCGCATCAGTGCTTTGGCCGCGTCCTTGGCCCCCATAGCCGCAATTGATCCTGCCGAAGGGCCGATGAAGACGAGACCAGAATCGGCGACCGCTTTGGCAAAGGACGCATTCTCGGAAAGGAAGCCGTAGCCCGGGTGAATGGCCTCGGCCCCCGCCGCCTTCGCGGCAGCGATGATGCGCTCGCCCTTCAGATAGCTGTCACGCGCCGGCGCCGGGCCGATATGGATCGCCTCGTCCGCAAGCGCCACGTGCCGCGCATGGCGGTCGGCGTCGGAATAGACGGCAACAGACCTCACCCCCATCGCGCGCACCGTGCGGATGATCCGGCAGGCGATTTCACCCCGATTGGCGATGAGGATCTTCGAGAACATGGGTCAGGCCGTCCGCGCCAGTTTCAGGAAACCCCTCACCCCCACCCTCTCCCCGCTAGCGCGGGGCGAGGGAGCGACCGCGTGCGCGACGTGCTGACGGCCCCTCGCCCTCCACAGTGCGGAAAGGGGTTGGGGTGAGGGGTGGTGCCGATTTGCCATGCCGCCCTATTCCTTGCGCCAGGCCGGAACGCGCTTTTCGAGGAAAGCGGTGAGGCCTTCCTTGCCTTCGGCGCTGGCGCGGCGTTTGGCGATGCGATCGGCGGTGCCGTCGATCACGTCGCGCCCCAGGGGCTTCGAGGCGACGAACTGGACCAATTCCTTCGCCGCGGCCATCGCTTCCGGCGCGTTCTCGAGCAGCTGCCTGGTCAACATATCGACAGCGGCCTGTAGCCCATCCGCTGGAACGACAGAGGCCAGGAGCCCCATTCGCTCGGCTTCCGCCGCGTCGAACTTGCGGCCGGAGAGAAACAGACGCTTCGCCGCATGCAGGCCGATGGCGCGGATGATATGCGGGCTAATGACCGCAGGAATGAGGCCGAGCTTCACCTCGGAGAGCACGAAATCGGCTTCCGGCACGGCAATCGCGAAATCGCTTGCCGCGACGATGCCGATGCCGCCGCCATAGGCCGGCCCATTTATGGCGCAGATGGTGGGCAATGGCAGGAACGCGATCTTTTCAAAGAGGCCGGCGAGACGCTTGGCATCGGCGATGTTGCTCGCGGCATCATATTCGGCCATGCGCCGCATCCAGTTGATGTCGGCACCGGCGCAGAAGGATGTGCCGGCGGCACCGATCTGCAGCACGCGTACGTTTCTGTCCACCGCAACCTTGTCGAGCGCCTCGTGAAAGGCGTCGATCATCGCAATGTCGAGCGCGTTGTGGCGCTCGGGCCGGTTGATGGTGATGCGGGCGATGCGGCCCGTGACGGCAAGATCGATATCGGTCATGAAACTCACATGCGGAAGATGCCGAAGCGTGTGTCGGCGATGGGTTGCTGAAGGGCGGCATCGAGGGCGAGACCCAGCACGCGGCGCGAGTCTGCGGGTGCGATGATGCCGTCGTCCCAGAGGCGCGCCGAGGCATAGTAGGGATGGCCCTGGCGTTCATATTGGTCGCGGATCGGCTGTTTGAAGGCCTCCTCCTCTTCCTTAGCCCAGCTATCGCCCTTGGCTTCGATATTGTCGCGCTTCACCTGCGCCAGCAC
>CAZUAL010000500.1:0-2044 GCA_964618305.1 uncultured Dongia sp.
CGTTCGAGATGATCATGCCGGGTTCGAGGGCGACACGGTTCGGCACCTTGGAGATGCGTTGCGGGCCTTCATGCACCGAGAGGTAGGAGCCGACACCGTGGCCGGTGCCGTGATCGTAATCGAGGCCGACGTCCCAGAGCGGCTTCCGGGCCAAGGCATCGAGCGCCGAGCCGGTGGTGCCGCGCGGGAAGCGCGCGGTGCCGAGCGCGATGTGGCCTTTGAGCACGCGCGTGAAGCATTCCTTCATTTCCTGGGTCGGCGTCCCCACCGCGACGGTGCGCGTGATGTCGGTGGTGCCGTCGAGATATTGCCCGCCTGAATCGATAAGATAGAGCGAGTTCACCGGAATCTCGCGCTGCGTCTCCGGCATCGCATGGTAATGGCAGATGGCGCCATTGGGGCCAGCCGCCGAGATGCTGTCGAAGGAGAGGTTGCGGAAATACTCGTTGCCGTGGCGGTAGCTTGCCAGCTGGTCCGAGGCCTCGATCTCCTTCAAGCCACCTTTCGGCGCGCGGACTGAGAGCCAGGCGAGATAGCGGGCGATCGAGGCGCCGTCGCGCGTATGGGCATTGCGCGAACCCTGCACTTCCGTCTCGTTCTTCGCCGCCTTCGGCAAAGCACAGACGCATTCGCCGACGCTGACGCGGGCGCCGGCCTTGGCGAGCTTGTCATAGACCCATTCGGACGCCGTCGCCGCATCGATGGCGATGCTGGCCTTGCTCGCCCCAAGTGCTGCAAGCCCGTCGCCCAGCGCATCGGGCGCCATCACCGCCACCTCGTTGCCGAGATGGGTAAGCGCTGAGGGGGTGAGCTTGCGCCGGTCCATGTAGAGGTCCACGCGGGCATCGTCGTGAAGCACGGCAAAGCCCAGCGCGAAGGGGGTGCGCGGCACGTCGGCGCCGCGGATGTTGAGAAGCCAGCAGAGTGAATCCGGACCGGAAATGACGGCGGCCTTCTTGCCCTCCGCCTTCAGCTTCTCGGCCAGGCGCCGGCGCTTTTCCGCCGAGCCCTCGCCGGCGAACCTGATGTCGTGGGGCAGGACCGGGGAGATCGGATCCGACGGCCGTCCGCCCCAGATCTCGTCAACCGGGTTCTTCGTCACCGCCACCAGTTCCGCCCCCGCCTTCTTGGCCGCGGCGCGGAAGCGGGAGGCCTGGTCGGGGGTGAAGAGTTTGGGGTCGAAGCCGATCTTCTGTCCCGCCTTGGCCTCGGCGGCGATATAGGCATCGGCCGGCTCGGTGACGAGGTGACGATATATATAGAGTGCCGGGCCGACCTGGTCCTTCACCTGGATCGTGTAGCGGCCGTCGACAAAGATCGCCGCCTTCTCGGCCAGCACCACCGCCATGCCGGCCGAACCGGTGAAGCCGGAGACATAGGCGAGGCGCTCGGCATTCTTGGGAACATATTCACCCTGATGCTCGTCGGCCCGCCCGATGATGAAGCCGTCGAGACCCTGGCGCTTCATCGCCTCGCGCAGGAGCGTGAGCCTGGCGGCGATCGGCGGCACCTTGGTCAGAGGGGCGCGGGCTTCCCATTCCCGCCGGAAGGCCTGGAGCTGGGCGACGAGCGCCGGGCTCGGCTTTTCCACCACGAGATCGATCCAGGTATCGGGCCTTTCCCCGGCCGGTGCCGCCGCGAGACCGGGCAAAAGTTCGGTAAGGGCGTTAACACTCAAGTGCGCCTGGTGCTTTTTCAGCAATCCGGCGAGGGCTTCATCCCCTTGATAGACTTCACGGCAGGCTGAATCGGGTGACGTAACCATCCTGAGCTCCAAATTAACCATAATCAGTGTGACAGCTAAGTAACTATAACTTCTTAATTAGTTCTTAGTGATATGCATCACACTGCCATCTTAAGCATTTCACATGCACTGGGCGCATTGCTGCGATGCGGCGAAACCACTACTAAACGGGTGGGGTAAAGACTATGTTTTGTCCGTCCACACGAAACAACCGCGACGGCAATGGTGCCGTCTGAGCTTGAGAACCGGATTGGAAGGTTACTATGAATCGGATCGTGATCAATCAGAACGTGACGTCGA
>CAZUAL010000501.1:0-2035 GCA_964618305.1 uncultured Dongia sp.
CTCACGGTTTGAAGCTTCCCGTTGTCGCGATCTCAGCGAGGATGTTGGCGGCCTTCTCGGTGCCCTTGGCGGCCTGCATGTGCTTCGAGACGGCCTCCAGGCGCTTCTTCATCTCCTTGTCGGAGAGCAGCCGCGCGATGGTCGCGGAAAGCTGCTCTTCGGTCCAGGTGTAGCGCGGCAGCTGTTCGCCATAACCGGTGTCGTGGATGCGCGCAGCGTTATCAAGCCCGTCCCAGCAGAAGGGCATGATGATGGCGGGCTTCCCGAAGAACAGCGCCTCGTTGAAGCTGTTGTTGCCGCCGTGATGGATGAAGAGGTCGACGTGTGGGATCACGGCCGGCTGCGGATACCAGCTTTCCAGATGCACATTGCCCGGCACGTCGGAATATTCGCCGATATAGTCGCCGACATTCATCAAGAAGCGATAGGGGAGCTTGGCAAACGCCTTGATGAGGTTCTTGTAGAGATCGACATCGGCGGCACCGAGCGAGCCGTAGGAGACATAGATCAGCGGCTTGTCGTTGTTGATCTTGAATTGAGGCACGGTGTAGACGCCCTCGTCCCGCACACAGCCTTCGAGATATTGGAACTGCGCCGGGTTGAGCGGCACGCGGCGCTTGAAAGCCAAGGGCTTCGGATAGAGCAGCAGATTCATGGTGGGCGAGGCTTCAAAGAACTGGCCCAGCGGATAGGGCTTCTCGCCCTGCTTCACCATGAACTCATTGAAGCGCGCATGGGTGGGCTTCACCAGATCGAGGAAGCGGTCCTCGAAAGCCTTGAAGCCGGCCTTGTCGTTCTCATGGCAGCCGGAAAGATGCGGCGGGATGTCTTCATCCGGAATCTCGTTCTCCGAGCAGGAGATGATGCGCACCCAGGGGCAGCCGGCCTTCTTGATCGCCGGAAAGAGAATGACGTTATCGACCGCGACGAGGTCCGGCTTGATGCGCTGGAGATGGGCATTGAGGCCCTCTTCCGCGATGATGGCGGAATCGACGATCGCCCCCCAAACCGGGATGACATAGGTCGGCAGCTGGTCGATGGGGGAGAGGCGGAAATGGGGCTGCTTCTCGGCGATGAAATTGGCCCAGAACTTGGCAATCTCCTCGTCCGACATGCCGCCCGACATGTCGACCAGATTCTCCTCAAAGCCGTATTTCTCGAAGACGCCCTTGAAGCCCTTGTCGCAGACGAAGACCGGGTTGTGCCCCATGCTCTTCAGGCGCTGGGCGATGCCGACGCAATTGAGCGCCGGGCCGAAGGCCGCCTCCGGAAACAGGACGATGGTTTTTCCCTTGCTCATGTCACTCTCCCTCAAGAACCGAATTCTTATTCTGCCAGAACGAGGCTATGGCCCGCCGACCAGGCGCACCAGACCTTCGACCTGCGCGCCACATGGGTGGTGAGCGGGTTGGCAGCCGGCACGCGGGCGATCAATGGCTTGACCTGTCCCTGCAATTTGAGATGCAGGATCAAATCCTGCCCCAGATAGGCCAGTCCGTCGACCTCGGCGGGCAGGCCTTCGCCGGGCGCCGACTCGCTCACAGCCACCCGTTCGGGCCGCACGGCCAGAGCGCCGGTGCGTCCATCGGCGATATCAGCGAGGTTAGCGGCATCGAACACACCGAGCCCCGGCACTTCGAACCCGCCGGTAACGCGTCGGCCTTCAAGGAAGTTCATCTGACCGATGAAATCGGCGACAAACCGGCTCGTCGGGCGCTCGTAAAGAGCCCGCGGTTCGCCAAGCTGCGCGATCTCGCCCTGATTGAGAAGGGCAATGCGGTCGGCCATGGTGAGCGCTTCCTCCTGATCGTGGGTGACGACCAGGAAGGCGATGCCGGTTTCCTGCTGCAGGCGCTTCAACTCGATCTGCATCTGCTCGCGCAGTTTCTTGTCGAGGGCACCGAGCGGCTCATCAAGCAGCAAGAGCTTCGGCCGCTTGACCAAGGCGCGGGCAAGGGCCACGCGCTGCTTCTGACCGCCGGAAAGCTGTGCCGGCTTGCGCTGCGCGAGGCTGGAGAGCTGGACGAGCGCCAGT
>CAZUAL010000502.1:0-2034 GCA_964618305.1 uncultured Dongia sp.
ACAATGTCTCGGTGGTGAGCCGTGTCGGCGAGACGACCTTGAAGGCCGTCATCTCCGACCGCATGCAGCCGGGCGTCGTCTACACGACCTTCCACCATGTGGGGACCGGCGCCAACGTCATCACCACCGACTTCTCGGACTGGGCGACCAATTGCCCGGAATACAAGGTGACGGCGGTCGAGGTCAGGCTTTCCAACCACCAATCGGAATGGCAGCGTGAATATGCGCTGTTCCGCGACGCGGCGCGGCGCATCACCAAGGCCGCCGAGTAAGACGGGCATGATGATCCAGCGGCCGCGCGGCGAGGATGAGGAGTCGGCGGAAACGCCCGCCCCTGTCACCTCCGCGCGCCTCACCGAGTTGCGCTTCGATGGGGCAAAGCTCGACCGCCTGCAGGCCCTGGCCGAGGAAGTGCCGGTGGCCTTGGTCTATAACGGCATCAGCCATGCCGTGATGATGGCAAGCCCTGCCGACCTGGCCGATTTCGCGATCGGCTTCTCCTTGAGCGAAGGCATCATCGGCAAGGCCGCCGAGATCCGCGATGTGGAGATCGTGCCGCATGCGAAGGGGATCGAGTTGCAGATCGATCTCGCCGCCGAACGGTTCTTCCAGCTGAAGGAACGCCGGCGCACTTTGGCGGGGCGGACGGGGTGCGGGCTCTGCGGTCTCGATTCACTCGAGGCCGTGGCGCGCGACCTGCCGGTGGTGGCGGAGGGATCGAAGATCCACCTTGGCGCCATCCGGCGCGCGCTCGATGCGCTGCCGGCGGCGCAGATTCTCAACGCCCAGGCCTTCGCGCTGCATGCCGCGGCCTTTGCCGATGCGGACGGCCAGCTCCTGCTCGTGCGCGAGGATGTCGGGCGCCACAATGCGTTCGACAAGCTCATCGGCGCGATGCTCAAGGACGGCATCGACCCGGCCTCGGGCTTTACGCTCATCACCTCGCGCTGTTCGCTCGAGATGGCGCAGAAGGCGATCATCGGCGGCATGTCCATTCTCGTTTCCGTCTCGGCGCCGACGAACCTTGCCGTGCGCGTGGCCGACGAAGCGGGGTTGACGCTGCTTGCCCTGGCGCGCGCCGATTCCGCCCTGGCCCTCACCCATTCCAACCGCATCCTGCCTTGAACGAGGAGTTCGACCTTGGACAATAGCCGTCTCATTTCCATGGCGAACCAGATCGCCGATTTCTTCCAGGCCTATCCGGAAGCGGAAGCGGTCGAAGGGGTCGCGACGCATATCCAGAAATTTTGGGACCCGCGCATGCGCAAGGGGATCTTCGCGCATCTCAAGGCGGGCGGCACGGGGCTGAAGCCCATCGCACTCAAGGCGCTGCAGGCTCTCGCCGCCAAGCAGCCCGACCTCGCCAAGAGCGCGTGAGGGACTAGGCCGGCATGCTGGTCCGGCAGCTCGTCTATCTGGCGGCACTCGCGCGCGAGCGGCACTTCGCCCGCGCGGCGGCTGCCTGCAACATCACCCAGCCGGCTCTTTCAACCGCGATCAAGCAATTGGAAGAAGAGCTGGGCGTCCCGCTGGTCGATCGCGACAAGCGCTTCAAGGGATTCACGCCGGAGGGGCAGGAGGTGCTGCTGTGGGCGCGGCGCATCCTCTCCGACTATGACAGCCTGCGCCAGGGCATCCAGAACGCCAAGCGCTCGCTCACCGGCAATCTGCGCCTCGGTGTCATTCCTTCCGCCCTGCCCTTGGTGCCGCTGGTGACCGATCCGCTTTACGACCGGCATCCGCAGGTGCGCGTCACGGTCTGGTCCACCTCGTCGATGGAGATCCAGCAGGGGCTCGATCATTTCGAACTCGAAGCGGGCATCACCTATCTCGAGGCCGAGCCCTTGAAGGGCGTGCTGCAGCGGACACTCTATACCGAGCGCTATGTACTGCTCACCCCCGAGCATGGACCGCTCGGCAATGCCAAGGTCGCCACCTGGCGGCAGGCCGCCGAACTGCCTTTGTGCCTGCTCACGCCCAACATGCAGAACCGGCGCATCATCGATTCCGTCTTCAAGTCGCTGGATTGCGCGC
>CAZUAL010000503.1:0-2008 GCA_964618305.1 uncultured Dongia sp.
CGGCGATGTTGCCGTTGAGTGTTTCGTGATAGTCGGCGGCCTCGGCCGGCAGCGCGTAGCAATCGCGCGGGTCCGGCCGCGAAATCACCGAGAACATGAGTGCCGCGTCAGCCACGGTGCGCGCCATAGGACCGACATTGGCCAAGCTGCCGAACGGCGACAGTGGGAACGCGGGCACCCGACCGAAGGTCGCCTTGAACCCGACGATGCCGCTGAAGCTCGCCGGTATGCGAATGGAGCCGCCGCCATCGGTGCCGATATGGAGCGCGCCCATGCCCGTTGCGGCGGCGACCGCCGCGCCACCACTGGAGCCGCCGGGGGTCATGGCCGGATTCCAGGGATTGCGCGTAACACCGGTCAGTGGTGAATCGGTTACCCCCTTCCACCCGAATTCCGGCGTCGTCGTTTTGCCGAGAATGACGGCGCCATGCTCGCGCAGGCGCGCCGAACTCGGCGCATCGACATCCCAGGCCTGAGCCGCGTCGACCAGGCGAGAACCGCGCAGTGTGGGCATGCCTTTGGTAAGGACGAGGTCTTTGATGGAGACAGGGACGCCATCGATGAGGCCGCAGGGTTCGCCTCGATGCCAGCGCGCCTCGGAGGCACGCGCGGCGGCGCGGGCACCGTCCGGATCGACGTGGCAATAGGCGTTGAGTGACGGGTTGAGCGCGTCGATCGCATTAAGCGCCGCCTCCGTCGCTTCGAATGGCGAAACTTTCCGCGCACGATAGAGAGCGATGAGCTCGCTTGCGCTCATGAAAGCCAGATCCTGCGCCATGCCGGGACTCCCTAATTTCGGCTAACTATCTTTCAACGCCATTCCTGCATCTTTGCGTCCTTCCTTTCAATGCCGATGCGGCTCTAGCGAAGCCATCGGCGTCACGCGCAAGCGCATGCTGATGGTTGATGATGCGGACATAAGTGCGCTCAGGAGCGCTGCAGCATATCGGCGAATTCGGTGCGCGCCTTGTCGAAATGGTCGGCCCACCATTGGCTGTTCGCGATGACCTGCTGCGCCAGATTCTCCGGCTGGGTCGGGTCATAGTCGCGCAGCGCCCTCGGCATTGAGGCCGTCGCCTCCGGATCTGCCGGACCGACGCGCTGCAGATTGGTGAATTCGATCTGGCGCCCTGCATCCTGCATATGGGCGATGAGCTTGAAGGCATCGATCCCGCCGGGATTTCCCTTCGGCACAACCCAGACGCCGGGATAGAGGATGCCGCCGGCCCAGGTGAAGGCGATTTTGCCCTCGCTCTCCTTGGCCAGGGCCACGGCCCGCGTGTGCCAGATGCAGGCCATCGAGATCGTCTTGTCGACGAACATGCGCTGCACCTGCTCGCCCGTTTCCCAGGTCTGCAGGTTGGGCTTCAGTTTGTAGATGCGGTTGATCGCCGTTGGGACGTCGATCGGATAGGGGTTGGTCGGCTTGTCAGAGCCGGCCATCATCGCCGCTTCGAAGGCACCGTTCATCCAGCGATAGATAGCGCGGCCGCCGGGAAAACGCTTGGTGTCGAAGAAGTCCTTCCAACTCATCGGCGGGCGGTCGGCGAAGCGTTCGGTGTCGAAGGCGAGCACGTAGGAATAGGTGTAGCCGCCGGCCCCGTGCGTGAAGGCGAAGGGCTGCATGATCTTGGCAGCTTCCACCGTCTTGTAGTCCATCGTGCTGAGATGGCCGCTGGCACCAAGCCTCAAAGCCGTGAAGCCGTCGGCGTCGCATACATCCCAGGTGACCTCGCCGGAATCGACCATGGTGCGGATGGCACCTTCAGTCGGCCCGGTGCCGTCGAAGACGATCGAGGTGCCGGTCGACGTTTCGTAGCTGCGGCCGAAAGCGCGGGTGAGGCTCTTGATTTCCTCCCCACCCCAACTGGCGAAAACCAGCTCCTTGGCGGCAGCGCGGCTCCCCCGCGGCACAAAACCGGCCGCGGCGCCACCCGTCAGGGCCGCCAGCATCTGCCGGCGCGACCAGCCCCGCCTTTGGGCAATGGTGAAGGCATCGGTCAGAAAA
>CAZUAL010000504.1:0-1982 GCA_964618305.1 uncultured Dongia sp.
AAGCAGTATCAGCGTCTCTTCGAGATGGAAGATGTGCGCCTGGAATTCGCCGAGGATGCGCTTGGCGCCATCGCCCGCCGCGCCATCGCCCGCAAGACCGGTGCGCGTGGTCTGCGTTCGATCATGGAGAGCATTCTTCTCGAGCCGATGTTCGATCTTCCGGGCCTCGATGGCGTCGAAGCCATCGTCATCAGCCGCGAAGTTGTCGAAGGCAACGCCAAGCCGCTCTATATCTACACCGACCGCCGCAGCGACGCGACGGCGGGTGCCTGAAGTCTACTGCCTCTCTCTTTGAAGCAACGAAGGCCGGGTGAAAGCCCGGCCTTTTCGTTTGGGCTACACCGCCAACCTCTCCGCCGTGACCACATGCTCGAACCAGTCCGGCACCACACGCGGGGCGCGGCCATCGGGGTTGGGGGCTTTCAAGCCGGCGCGGACATGGTCGAGATTGACCGAGCGGCATTCGACGCTGAAGCGGGGGAGGCTGGTATCGGTGGCGATAGAGCCGTGGAGATGCTGGCCGGAGAAAGCAAGCATGTCGCCGGGTTCGATGACCACGGGAAGTGCTGCCTCGGCGGGGAGTTCTTCGGTGATGACGGGCAGGACCGGATATTGGTCGGCCTTGCCTTCGGCCATGAGGCGCTTCAGCTCCTCGAAGTCCCAGGCGGCACTCGTGTTGGCGACGGGCCGGTCGAAATAGGCGGGATAGAAGAGGATGGTGCGGCCGGGGCTCACCGGATAGATCGGCGACCACCAATTGATCTGATGCGGGATGTTGGAGCCCCAATTGTCCCGGTGCTGGGGAAGGGGCATGATCCGGCGCCCCTGATGCGAGGCACGGGACGGCACGACGCGGAGTTGCATTGGATCCCAATAGCAATCTGATGGCGCCAGGCCGCACTCGACCAGCGCGCGCTTGAAGAGGGAATTGATCGCGTCGTCTGCCCTGAAGGCCGCGCGCAGACGGCGCACGCGCCGGAGATACTCGTCCGGCTCGAAGCGCGCCTCGGCGCTCAGTGGATCGCCATGAAAGCCAGCGCGGAGCCTTGCGTCGCTGAGCGCCACGAGGTCCAGAAGGGCGGGAACCCACCGCCAGACGAGGAGGGCGCCCGACAGGGCCTGTTGCCCAATGGCGAGGCTCTCATGCGGGCCAGGAAGGATGCCGGGAAAGGTCATGAACTCATCCTGCAGAAGGCGCGCATGCTGTCTCGATGGCGAAACCGTCGCAAATACGCCGGAAAGCGCCCTACGGCAAAAGGGCCGCGACCAGGCCTTGCCCTGCGGTTCGCAAGTCACTAAGCAATGCCCAACGGTCACGAACTGGCGGGAGAAGCCAAATGGACGAGGTTAAGGACAGCAACGGCGCCATCCTGAAGGACGGCGATTCCGTGACGCTTATCAAGGACCTCAAGGTGAAGGGCAGCTCCGTCACCTTGAAGCGCGGCACCCGCATCAAGAACATCCGCCTCACCAACGACCCGGCCGAGATTGAATGCAATGCCGACAAGGTCAAAGGTCTCGTCCTGCGCACGGAGTTCCTGAAGAAGGCCTGAATCAGATTCGCTCGCTCGGGTCCAGGAACGGCGCTACGACTTCGCGCGTGTCCTTGCTGGGGACCACCGGAACGATTTCGAACGTGACGCCGAGGCCGCGCCAGGAAAGGACCCATTCCTGCAGCAGGCGGGCGTCATCGGTTTCCATCAACTGGAAGCAGCGGCCGAAACTGGGTTCGACCCAGCTGTCGACATAGCGCAGTCCGTCGGGCAGCGACCGGCCGCTTTCCCGCACCCGGCGATAGACCGGGACCATATCATTGTCCTTGAACCGCTCAATGACCATGAAGAGCACAGGGGGTGTTCCACTCTGCATTTGGCGCGATCCCCTAAGTTTGGCATCAACAGACCCTGGCGCAATGAAAAATTAATGTTCGCTGGCCGATTATCCGGGTGATAGGTCAGTTACTGGCGAACAGAGGTGATCCC
>CAZUAL010000505.1:0-1982 GCA_964618305.1 uncultured Dongia sp.
GATCAACTTCCTCGACATGTTCCTTTCGGATGCCGGCGAGCGCAATGACGCTGGCTACAACAATCCGAAGTATGATGAACTGGTAAAGAAGACGGGCACCATGAGCGACCCGGCGGAGCGCATGAAGACGTTCCACGAGGCCGAGCAGGCCTTCCTCAACGACGACCCGATGATCCCCATTTACCACTATACGTCGCAGCACATGGTGTCGAAGAAGGTTGCGGGTTGGGAATACAATATTCTCGACTTCCACCTGGCTCGATTCATTACTGTCGGACAGTAAGTTTGTAGCCAAGGCGACCCGGTGGCATAATGCCACCGGGTCGTTTTCTTTGACCCGAACGCCCCGGCACCGTTTATCGGCACCGATGGGAGGCGGCGATCCATGCTGAATTACACAATCCGGCGCCTGCTTGGCGCCATCCCGACTCTTTTCATCATCATCGCGGTCTCGTTCTTCCTGGTGCGCATCGCACCTGGCGGCCCGTTCGACAAGGAACGCAAAGTGCCGGCCGAGGTCGAAGCCAAGCTGATCGAGCAATATCACCTTGACGAGCCGCTGCCCGTCCAGTTCCTGCGCTATTTGACTGGGCTCGCCCAGGGCGATTTCGGCCCCTCGTTCAAATACAAGGATTTCACTGTTTCCGAATTGATATGGCAGGGCTTTCCGACGTCGCTTGGACTTGGTCTTTCCGCCATCGCCCTAGCTCTTCTGATCGGCATCGCGCTCGGCATCTGGGCGGCCCTTCGCCAGAATTCCTGGGTCGATTATCTCAGCGTCGGGACGGCGATGATCGGCATCGCCATTCCCAACTTCGTCTTTGCCCCGATCATGACCCTGGTCTTCGGCCTGATGCTGCATTGGCTGCCGGTCGGTGGCTGGGGCAAGCCCAGCAACTGGGTATTGCCCATCATCGCCTTGGCAATTCCACAGATCGCGGCCGTGACCCGATTGACGCGCGCCAGCATGCTGGAAGTCCTGGGGAGCAATTTCGTCCGCACGGCACGCGCCAAGGGATTGCCGGAAGCAGTCACGATCACGCGCCATGCCATCCGCGCAGCCCTGATGCCGGTTGTCTCCTATATGGGGCCGGCCATCGCCAACATCGTGACCGGTTCGGTCATCGTCGAGCAGATTTTCAGCATCCCAGGGATTGGCCGCTACTTCGTGCAGGGCGCCATCAACCGGGATTACACGCTGGTTCTGGGCGCCACCATCCTGTTCGGCGCATTGGTCATCATCTGCAACCTCATCGCCGACCTCTGTTACGGCCTGCTCGATCCGAAGGTGCGCTATGACTGACATGACCGCCAATGGCATCCAGATCGAGGTCAAGGGGCGCAGCCTCTGGGCCGACGCTTACCGGCGCTTTACGCACAATAAGGCCGCTTTGGTCGGTTTCTTTGTTCTCGCCTTCATCACCATCCTCTGTTTCTCGGCACCCTATCTGGGTCTGCGGCCGCAGGACGACATCAACTGGGACATGATCAGCGCGCCCCCCGATTTCGAGCAGGGCTATTTCTTCGGGACCGACCAGAACGGCCGCGACCTCTTCGTTCGCACGCTCTATGGCGGGCAGGTTTCGCTCTTGGTTGGGTTCGTGGCGACGCTGGTGAGCCTTGTCATCGGCACGCTCTGGGGGGCGACGGCCGGCTTCATGGGCGGCCGCATCGACAGCATCATGATGCGCATCGTCGACATCCTCTATTCGATTCCCTTCATCTTCTTCGTCATCCTGCTGACCGTCGTCTTCCAGAAGAGCATGGTCCTCATCTATCTCGCGATCGGTGCGGTGAGCTGGCTCGACATGGCCCGCATCGTGCGCGGACAGACGATCAGCATCCGGCGTAAGGAATTCATTGAGGCGGCGCATGCGAGCGGCGTCTCCAACTGGCGGATCATCACGCGGCACATCATCCCTAATTGCCTCGGCCCCGTCGTCGTCTACATGACGCTGACCGTTCCCGCCGTCATCCTGACC
>CAZUAL010000506.1:0-1954 GCA_964618305.1 uncultured Dongia sp.
ACGGATTCCAGTCGCGGCAAACCCAGAAAACCGCAGGTGCCCTTGACCGTGTGCACCAGGCGGAAGATGTTGGAGAGGAGATCGATATCGTTGGGATTCTGCTCGAGCTTAACCAGCTCGACGTCGAGTACAGCGAGGTTCTCGTTTGTTTCGGTCAGAAACTCGCTCAGAAGATCGTCCATGGTGGCGGCCCCATTTCCTTTGCCAATTGGCCAGCAACAGTCCCGGGAAGACCCGGGTTCACGGGCCTAATCCTTGGCGAAAAGAATTAATTTTGCGTGAAGTCGGTTGCGGGTCGGCAAACTATTCGGACAATTGGCAAATTTGCCCGGACGACCGGCGATCTTGGAGGTTCGGAAACCTAAATCAGGCCGAACTCCAGCCGACCCGGATTCGCCAGCCGAACCTCGATCTTCTGCTTCTGCCGGACGGCCATCACGTGCGTGAGGTAGGCCAGGACATTTCGCGCATCGAGCGTCGCCCCGGCGTCACCGCCGAGGAGCGCCTTCAGATCTTCGGCGAACACGATCTGCGGACCTTCGGCGGCGATCAGGAAGCGAGCCTCCGGTCCGTCGCCCTCCACCTTCAACTGCAGTTCGCCGCCGCGGGGCAGTGTTTCGGATAGGAGAATGATCGCAATCAACAGCAGTTTGGCCCATCCGGCCGGGAGATCGCCAGGCGAAACGGCCGGCACGCCGACCAGGCTTACCCGGCCGCCTTCCAGGAACTCGCGCGCCAGCTTGATCGCCTCGCCGAAGCCGAAGCTCGCCTGGTTCCCCGCATTGCCGAGGGCACAGCGGTAAGCCTGGAGCAGGATGCTGGCGCGGCGCGCGGATCTGGCAGCAAGCGCCCGGGCCTCGGAAACGAGCGCCGGATCCTCTTCGTCTTCCAGCAGTTCCAGACCGTTATTGACCGCGCCGATGGGGCTGATGCGATCGTGGCAAAGGCGTGAGCAGGTTAATTCCAGCACCGCGAGGTCGACTTTCATGGAAACTCCCTGCCCTTTGCGACTCGATCACTACAGCTAATCTTCACGTTGTTCCGGCGCCTTGCAACCCGGTCAATAGTCTGAACCGGATTGCCGCAGCTTCTTGACCTGTCCCCGCTTGGCCTTGCTGTCCATGCGCTTTTGCTGTGAGGAGCGGCTTGGCTTCGTCTTGTGCCGGGCTTTCGGCACGATTGTTGCCGCGCGAATCAGGTCCAGCAGCTTTTCAAGGGCATCCGCCCTGTTCAGTTCCTGGCTTCGATGGCTCTGCGCGGTGATGACGATCTCGCCGCCCAGGGTCAATCTGCGCCCAGCCAGCTTGAAAAGACGCTCGCGAACGGCCTCAGGAAGCGAGGGGGAATTCTTGGCGTCGAAGCGCAATTCGACCGCGCTCGAGACCTTGTTGACGTTCTGTCCCCCAGGTCCGGACGCCCGAATGAAGCTCTCTTTGATCTCGCGCGGATCGAGATGGATGCGGCCGTTAACCTTTATCATGGCGCGACGTTAGCAAATCGCCACCAAAGGAGCGACCGAAATGGTGCCCGAAACGCGCCCTTTTTGACCCTATTCGGGCAGTTTCACGCCACGCTGCCGGCAGGCCGCGACGAGTGTGCTGTGGAGAAGCATGGCGATCGTCATCGGCCCGACACCACCCGGAACCGGGGTGATCGCCGACGCCTTCGGAAGGCAGGACTGGAAATCGCAATCACCCACCAGCTTGCCCTTGCCGTCCTTCTCGATGCGGTTAATGCCGACATCGATGACGACGGCACCGTCCTTCAGCCAATCCCCCATGACCATCTCCGGCCGGCCGACGGCGGCAACCACGATATCGGCGCGGCGCACCTCGGCGGGAAGGTCCTTGGTCTTTGAATGCGCGATCGTCACCGTGCAGTTCTCGTTCAGCAGCAACTGCGCCATCGGCTTGCCGACGATGTTGGAACGGCCGATGACGACGGCTTCCTTGCC
>CAZUAL010000507.1:0-1950 GCA_964618305.1 uncultured Dongia sp.
ACCCTTGGTGGCGTTGCTTGCGTCGGCCCGGCGCATTGCGGCTGATGGCGCGGCGGTCGATGGACCGCGCCGGCCGTTTAAGTTTGAGGGGAATCCCGATTGCCTCAAGAGAATACGCAATTCCCCACATACGACGATCCCGCCCAGAGCTTCTGTCCCGGGCGGGATCCTCGATTGGTTAGCGGCGCAGGCCCAGCTTGGAAACGATGTCCTGGTAGCGCTGATTGTTCTTCTTCTTGAGATAGTCCAGCAGCCGGCGGCGCTGGCCGACCATCACCAGGAGGCCACGACGCGAGTGGAAATCCTTGTCATGGCTCTGCAGATGCTCGGTCAGGTTCTTGATCCGCTCGGAAAGGAGCGCGATCTGCACTTCGGGCGAACCGGTGTCGTTGTTGCCCTTGGCGAATTCCTTCAGAACTTCCTGCTTACGTTCGGCAGTGATCGACATCGACCTTCTCCTTTTCGGTCCTAATGGTTGATGACGCGCACCGGGACGAGTTCGCCTGCCTCGTAACGAGTCAGGGCGACAATCTTGCCTTCCGACATGGCGCAAACCATGCAGCCGGGAACGAAGTCCCGAAATCGATCGCGGTCTTGGCGGTGGATCAATCCAACCGGTTGCCCGGACCGAAGGCGTATCGCCTCGGTGGCCGACAAGGCCAGTGCCGGGATGTCGTCCAGCGCGGTCTCGATCGGCAACAAATGCTTAAAAGCGGCCGGAATATGCCCCAACGCCCCCTGAGCGTCCAGCGAAATTAAATCCCTGAGGGCGTCCAGCGAAATGGCCTGTTTTTCCGTGAAACCCCCTACAGATAGACGCCGGAGGGCCGAAACATGCCCGACTGACCCAAGATGTTGAGCCAGATCGCGCGCCAGGCTCCGCATATAGGCGCCCTTGCCGGAGGTCACCTCGAAAACCGCCTCGTCCCGGCTCGGCCGGGCGACGAGCCGGAAGACGTCGATGCGGATGCGGCGGGGGGCGAGATCGACCCGCTCCCCCTCGCGCGCCAGGTCATAGGCCCGCTCGCCGGCCACCTTGATGGCCGAGAATTGCGGCGGCACCTGGGAAATTTCCCCGATAAAGGCGGGGAGTGCGGCCTCGATCTCGGCATCGTTCGGGCGCATGTCGGAGCGGGCAATGATTTCGCCTTCCGCATCGTCGGTCGAGCGCGCCTCACCGAATTTCAGGGTGAAACGATAGGTCTTGGTCCCGTCCATGACGTAAGGGACCGTCTTGGTGGCCTCGCCCAAGGCAATCGGCAGGATGCCGGTCGCCAGCGGATCGAGCGTGCCGCCATGGCCCGCCTTCTGCGCGTCAAACAAGCGCCGCACCACATTGACCGCCTGGGTCGAGGTGATCTCCAGCGGCTTGTCGAGGATCAGCCAGCCATCGACCTTCTGGCCCTTTTTGCGCCGGCTCATTTAGGGAGACTCATTCTTCGGCTTCAGGATCCGGCTTCTTGGCGATATCCGCCCGGACGACCGGATCATGCAGCAGCGCCTCGATGCGGCTCGCCTCATCGAAACTGTCGTCGATCTTGAAACGGAGCTGTGGGCTGACGCGCATCTCGACCGCGCGGGCGATCTCGCCGCGGAAATAGCCGGCGGCGCGGTTAAGTGCCCGCACCACCGTCTCGGCATCGCCGCCGCCGAAGGGCAGGATGAAGATCGTGGCATTGCGCAGATCCGGGCTGATCTTGACCGAGGTCACCGTAATCATCCGCCCAGTGAGATCGGGGTCGGAAAGGCTGTTGTCGGCAATGATCTCCGACAGCGCATGCCGGATCTCTTCGCCGACGCGCAATTGCCGCTGACCGGCCTTGGGGGTGATGGTTCTCTTGCGTGCCATGACTTAGCGTTTCATCGGCGAAAATTGTCATGCCCGCAAAAGCGGGCATCCATGGGTCGGATTACTGGATGAATGGATCCCCGCTTTCGCGGGGATGACAG
>CAZUAL010000508.1:0-1913 GCA_964618305.1 uncultured Dongia sp.
ATCGGCCGCTCGAAGCTGCGCGGCTATTGCTATCTGACGACGGTGCCCAACAAGAACCTCACCGAATCCGCCCAGAAACGGCTTGAGGTCATGCAGACCCTCGATCAGCTCGGCGCCGGTTTCACGCTTGCCAGCCATGATCTCGACATTCGCGGTGCCGGCAATCTGCTGGGGGAGGAGCAATCAGGCCAGGTGCGCGAGGTGGGCGTCGAGCTCTATCAGCAATTGCTTGAGGAGGCGGTGGCCGAGGCACGCGGCGATCTCAAGGCCCAGCAGAAGCAGGAATGGGCGCCGCAGATCAATCTCGGCACGTCGGTCCTCATCCCGGAAGAATATGTCACCGACCTCTCCGTGCGCCTCGGCCTCTATCGCCGTATCGCCACCCTGGAGAACGACAACGAGGCGGAGGCTTTCGCTGCCGAGATGATCGACCGTTTCGGCCCGCTGCCGAACGAGGTCGAAAACCTGCTCCGCATCGTGGCCGTGAAGCGCCTCTGCCGCGCAGCGGGGATCGAGCGCATCGAAGCCGGCCCGAAAGGCGCGGTCCTGAGCTTCCGCAACAACCGCTACGCCAAACCCGACCGCCTCATCGATTATATCTCAAAACGCTCGGACATCATGTCGGTGCGGCCCGACCAGAAGCTCGTCTACCGCCAGGACTGGATCGACGCCGACGCGCGGGTCAATGGCGTGCGCAAGCTGATGGACAAGATGGCCGAGATGGCGGCTTAGCAGAAATCTCTACAGATCGGGAGAGAGCTTCAATTCAAAGGCGGGGTAACCTTCAAATTCGGGGTCGTATGACAACAACAAGAACGCTCTGGAGATGTGTATGACAGGCGTAAACGTCGTGACTTCCAAGTATTGCTCGACAACACTTCTATGTAGTGCTGGTTCGTCCGAATAGAGGACAACAACGTACCCGCCGATGAATGGACCTCCCTTAAGGGAGTCAAAGCGCCGATCTTTGGCAACAAGAAGTCTGGTCACGGCATCGCTGAATTTTTGAAGGCCCCAATCGGCCCAAACTACCTCCTGCGCTAGTCGTTCTTCAGGCTCACTGCGCAAATTCCTGACGGCTGCTCTAATCGCATTTTCATCAACTAACTCGCTTATCTCGAGAGCAATCTTATTAGCGTGCGAGTCCAGTGCTTCGCAGTCAGGTGGATCATACCCTCGGCCTCGGGTCTTCACAGAATACATGAAGTTCTTCTGTTGTCGCTCTAGCGTCTTTGCGAGCTCCTGCGCCACTCCCAACTCTTCTCGGGCACGATCTGGCCATTGGAAAAAGCCTGCGTAGCCACGCGCCTTCTGTCGCGCCTCTCGCAATATCTTGAGGAGTTCATTCATTTCGTCGTCGATGGCATCGTGTCCTGTCACCATCAAGACGCCAGCTTCTCCTTATCGTCCTCGCGGGCGAGGTCGAACATGGAATAGAGGACTTCCGGTTCCTGTGCGCCTGACAATCCGAAGCGGCCGTTGAAGATGAGATAGGGGACGCCGGTGATGCCTAGCCTCCGCGACTGGAAATCTTCGGCCAAGGCCATGTCGATTTCCGGGATGCCTTCGACGGCGGCGCGTGCCGTGCCGGTGTCGAGGCCCATTTCCTCGCCAAGCGACACCAGCCTTTCGGGATCGCCGATATCGATGCCTTCGATGAAGTAGGCCGCATAGATCCGGTCCAAGAGGGCGCCTTCGCGGCCGATCCTGGCAGCGGCCTGCAGCAGCCGATGCGAGCGCAGCGTGTTCGGCGTGCGCCGGATGCGGTCGAACTGGAAGTCGATGCCCTCGTTGCGTCCCACGCGCGCGACGCTGTCATAGACGCGCTGCGCACGCTCCAATGAGCCGAACTTCGCGGTGAGATACTGGTCCCGGTCGATGCCGCCCATCGGCATGCCGGGATTGAGCTGGAA
>CAZUAL010000509.1:0-1908 GCA_964618305.1 uncultured Dongia sp.
TCGGTAGATCCGCTGATCCTTTGGCGACCGGCCGCCTGAGCCCTTTGCACCTCTTCATGGAGGTCGCCGGCACCCACATGGGGTACTGAACCGGAACCCCCGCCGCCGGTCTGCGCTCGGCCGCGCACGGATCCCGCGCTTGAAATGGCCGGTCGGGATACGGGCAGTCCGGGGGCGAGTACGAGGCGATTTTCGATGCCGTCGCGAAGCTGATCGGCATAACTTTCAATGAACTTGGCCTGCAATGCCTGGCCTTCCGGACTGAGCTGGAAAGTGACGTCGTCGAACCGAGCGTTGCCGTAATAATCGCGGTTGCTTTCGATCTCGGCGAGACCCCATTCTCGGTAGGCTTGTGACAGATTGAGGCTGCCTGCAGCGCTGTTTCCCTCGAAGAAAGACGCTTGGCTCTCAAGACGATTGGCAAGCTCCTCGGCTCGGCGAGCCTCGATAGTGAAGCTCTGCGCTTCCGTCAGAGAGGCATTCATGCCGCTTGCGGTGCTCGAGATCGACGAGCTTGATGAGGCACTGACCGAGCGAACGAACCCATCGCGGGTGCTCGACCAATTGCGGCTGTCAGACATCTGGGACAGGCTCCCAAAGATCCGGGAACGGTCTTCGGATGCGATGCCAATGTCGCTGTCGGTCCATGTACGTGTCCCGCCGCCCTTTAGGCCGACGTTAGCCGAAGCGACACCGTTCGAGATGCCCGCTTTGGCCCCGGCTTCACCACCGAGGAACCAGGCCGTAGAGATGTCATCGGCCGCTCTGCGCGATAGCCCGAATTGCCGCTGCAAACTGGTCGATGCCTGATCGACCTCGCTGAACGCGGTCTGGATGCTGTCGGAATTCGAGGTGCCGGTCGCGCTCTCGAAGGATGCGCCTCGGCTGAACTGGTCCCTGAGCTCGCGGAACTTCGTGACGGCGCTGGTCGTCGATTCCGAGGCGACATTGGCATAGGTCTCGCTGTTGGCGCGGGCCTGCGATGCCATGGTCGAAAGGCGCGCCGTGAACTCCTGGCCCAGCGTCGGCGTGAAGGGGTAGCTGGAGTTCGGGATCTGGTCGTAGCTGCCATCCGGGAAGCTTGTGGTCATCGAGCCGGTGTCGCTGAAAGTCCGCGTCTGCGGCGCGCCGTAGGTAAAGCTCGGAGCAATCGTGCCTTGGGCGAACTGACGTGTGAGGACGCTAGAGTTTTCGAAGCTGGTGTTGCCGAGCGAGACATTGCCGGTGCTCGCCTCTCGGGCCGCTTCTTCCGCCGCGTTCTGGCTCGGGTTGAGGTAGCTCGTCGCGTGGTGCGAGATTGCCATGGCGCCCTTGGCCACACCCCCTGCGAGGAACGGCACCGAGGCGATGAGGTAGCCTGCCAGCAAGCCAATATCGCTGTTCACGTCAGCCATGCCGGTGAAGCTTGCAAGGCTGAGGCCGTTGCTGCCCGTGACCGCGCTCATGTCAGCCGCGCCCTTGTACATCAGCATCATGTGGAGGATTACGAACAGCGGTCCCCAGGCCGCGAGATAGAAGAAGCCCGTCACATAGCCCTTGAGTGCGACCGGCCCCGTCTTGGGAAGCAGGAACAGCGGGAAAAGCACCGGGAAGAGGGCGTAGAACAGCACGGTCAGCACGACGTTCAGGAGCGGGACCCACTTCATCGCGTTGCTCGCGATCGAGCCATAGGTCCGCTCGGTCTGAATGTCAGCGCGGGTCTGCGCGTAGACGTCGACATTGCCCGCGCCGCTGCTGCCGGACATCGAGTGCATGGCCTGGCTCATCGCATTGATCGTCAGCGTCTGCTTGAAAATCTCGGTCGCGCTGGCCGAGACGCCAGTCAGGTACTGATAGGCCACAGGCAGGTCGGCAAAGAGCTTCGCCTTGGCGAGCGCGGCTGTCTGGTTGGGGTAGAGCTGGCGGCCG
>CAZUAL010000510.1:0-1891 GCA_964618305.1 uncultured Dongia sp.
GGCTGGTCAAGCCCTTCTCCATGGCCTTCCTCGGCTGGCTCTTCATCCGCGTGCTATTTGCCGACTGGCTGCCGGCGGATCAGCTGGACAGCTACGTGGCGGGCCTCATCCTGCTGGCGGCAGCCCCCTGCACCGCCATGGTGTTTGTCTGGAGTCGCCTCACCAACGGCGATCCCTACTTCACCCTGTCGCAGGTGGCGGTGAACGACCTCATCATGGTGTTTGCCTTTGCCCCGCTGGTGGCGCTGCTGCTCGGGGTCTCCAGCATAGTCGTGCCGTGGGATACCCTGCTCACCTCTGTGGTGCTCTATATCGTCATTCCGGTGATCGCCGCGCAGATCTGGCGCAAGGCGCTGCTGGCGAGCGGCGGGCTCGACAAATGCCTGGCGGCCCTTCGCCCCGTTTCGCTCGGCGCCCTGCTCCTCACCCTGGTGCTGCTCTTCGGCTTCCAGGGCGAGGCGATCGTCGCCGAACCGATGACCATCGCGCTTTTGGCCGTGCCGATCCTGATCCAGGTCTATTTCAATGCCGGCATCGCCTATCTGCTGAGCCGGCGCCTGGGCGTCGCCTGGTGTGTCGCGGGTCCCGCCGCGCTCATTGGTGCCAGCAACTTCTTCGAGCTTGCCGTCGCCGCCGCCATCAGCCTTTTCGGCTTGAATTCCGGCGCCGCCCTTGCGACCGTGGTCGGCGTCTTGGTGGAAGTACCGGTCATGCTCTCGGTCGTCCGGATCGTGCGGGCCAGCCGGGGCTGGTATGAGGCAAGAAATGCTGTCACTGAATCCGCTTCATGACATTGCACCGCTGAAGGCGGCGCTCATCGCCGCCAAGCTTCCGGCCGACGATCTTGAGGAACCCGGGCGGCGCTTCTTCGCGGCCCGCAACGGTGGCAGCGATGCGATCGGCTTTGGCGGCTTCGAAGGAACGGGCGCCGATCTGCTGCTCCGTTCAGTCGTCGTCACCGAGGCGGCGCGCGGCAAGGGGGCGGGGCGCGCGATCGTCGCCGCCCTTGAGGCCGAGGCGCGGAAATGTGGGGCCAAGCGGCTCTGGCTACTGACCATCGACGCCGCCGATTTCTTCAGGGGCTTAGGGTATGGCGATGCCGACCGTGCCACGGCACCCCAGGTGGTGACGGGATCGCTGCAATTCACCATTCTTTGCCCGGGCAGCGCCAAGTTGCTGGTGAAGGCGCTCTGAAAAGGGTGCCGTCTGCCGGGGCCTTCCGTCGATTAAGGTCATGAAGATGACCATATTTGACCGATCCCCGCTCCCTCCCCCATAGTAGCCTATCGCTGGATCGCCTTCACCTCGGACGGAGCAGAACATGAATTCGGTCGCCCGCATGCCCACCAAGACCCGGCTCGACAATTCGCATTACGAGGAACGCTGCCAGCTGGCCGCCGCCTTCCGCTGGACGGCGCATCTCAACATGCATGAGGGTGTCGCCAACCATTTCAGCTTGGCGGTCTCGGACGATGGCAGCCAGTTCCTGGTCAATCCGTGCGGCAAGCATTTCAGCCGCATCCGCGCTTCCGACCTGCTGCTGCTCGACGCCAACGATCCCACGACGATGGACCAGCCCAACGCACCGGACCCCACCGCCTGGGCGATCCACAGCGCCATCCACCGCAATGCCCCGGAAGCGCGCTGCGTGCTCCATGTGCATTCGAAATACGCGCTGGCGCTGGCCTGCCTCAAGGACCCCTCGATGCCGCCCATCGACCAGAACACGATGCGCTTCTACAACCGCATCTCCTACGACATGGGTTTCGACGGGATGGGGCTTGGCGACGAGGCGGAGCGGCTTTCGACCTGCCTCGGCAAGAACAAGGTGATGGTGATGGGCAATCACGGCGTGCTCACCGCCGCCAAATCAGTCGCCGTGGCCTTCGAC
>CAZUAL010000511.1:0-1382 GCA_964618305.1 uncultured Dongia sp.
CGCCATCGACATAGACCCAGCGGCCGTTCTCGCGCTTGAAGGTCGCCCGCTCGTGGTGAACACCTGATTGTCCCCCGGCCGGCCCATGCGTCTTGAAGCGGGCGATGAATTCAACCTCGCCGGTCTCGTCCTTCTCGCCGCCGCCCGTGACCTTGCGGATCTCGAGACCGCGCCAGTCGATCTCGTTCATCATCTTTTCACCATTCTCGCGGTCGAACGGCTCGTCCATGTCGCTGGCATGGGTCTTGTCGACATAGTCGAGGTTCCCCACCTTGAAGGCGGTATAGCGCGAGCGCATCAGCGCTTCCGCCGTCGGTGCCGGGGCGCCGTTGATGAGAGGCAGGCAGCAGGCTTCAAGGTCTTTGCCGGAACCGCAATGGCACTGTGTCATGAGGTCAGAATCCGTTCGCTAACATCGTGTTGAATAAAGGACTTAGGGTGCGACAAGAGAACTGGCGGGCACCCCAGCCCTTGCGATAATGCCGAGCGACCCTCATACTTAATTCCATGTCGAAAGAACAGACCATCCGTTACCGGCGCCGCAGCCAGTACGATCCAGACCCGCCGCCGCGTGCGGTGACGTGCGACCATGCCGGCTGCAAGGAAGCCGGCACCTTCCGGGCGCCGAAATCGCGCGACCGGCTCAACGATTATTATTGGTTCTGTCTGGACCATGTGCGCGAATACAACCGCACCTGGGACTATTACGCTGGGATGGGACCGACCGAGATTGAAAAGGCGGTCCGATCGGCCGTCGTCGGCGACCGCCCGACCTGGAAACTCGGCCAGCGCACCGCCTCCGGCCGCCAGTACCGTTTTGCGAATGGCACGCGCTTTGACCTTTTTCCTGAGGATGTTCAGGCGGATATCGAAGCGCGACTTGGCCAGGCCAAGCGCAAGGCCGAAAAGGAAGCCCAGGCGCAGGCCCGGCGCAAATTGTCGGCCGAGGACCAGGCACTGGCGGCCCTCGACCTTTCCGCACCGGTCGAATGGCACGAGATCAAGGCCCGCTACAAGGTGCTGGCGAAGCAACTGCACCCGGACGCCAATGGCGGCGACCGGTCGGCCGAGGAACGGCTCAAGGTGGTCAATCAGGCCTATTCCACCCTGAAGCGGGCAGCGATCGGCGAACCGCTCGATTGAACCAATCCGGGGCCAATGCCCCCTGCCCTGACCCTGCCCCTGCGGACGCCTTAAACCCTTCCCAAAGCAGGGCTGCTTTGCAGCGAATGGCCTAGTCACCACCCGGGAATTGCCCTAAAAAGGGCCCCCTTTGGCATAGATGTTAACGATCTGACGAGCGCGCAATCATGGTCACCCCGAACAACGCCCAACTCGACAAGTCCACCTTGCCGGATATCAGCATCTCGGTACGCCAGATG
>CAZUAL010000511.1:1392-1891 GCA_964618305.1 uncultured Dongia sp.
GGACCGCACCGACCGCGTGCCCGAGGTGGACCCGACCTACAAGTTCGACCCCGACACCACGTTGGCCATCCTGGCGGGCTTTGCCTACAACCGCCGCGTGATGATCCAGGGCTATCACGGCACCGGCAAATCGACCCATATCGAACAGGTCGCGGCGCGCCTCAACTGGCCCTGCATCCGCATCAACCTCGACAGCCATATCAGCCGTATCGACCTCATCGGCAAGGACGCGATCGTCCTCAAGGACGGCAAGCAGGTGACGGAATACCGCGAAGGCCTGCTCCCCTGGGCGCTACAGCACCCGACGGCTCTCGTCTTCGACGAATATGATGCCGGCCGCCCAGACGTGATGTTCGTGATCCAGCGCATCCTTGAGGTCGAGGGCAAGCTTACCCTCCTCGACCAGAACAAGGTCATCCGTCCGCATCCAGCCTTCCGCCTGTTCGCGACGGCGAATACGGTCGGCCTCGGCGACACGACCGGCCTCTATCACGGCACG
>CAZUAL010000512.1:0-1877 GCA_964618305.1 uncultured Dongia sp.
GATCTGGTGGCGCTACCCTTATACTCCCAAGCGTCCGGCCGGGGCTGGCCCGGGGCATCCACTCTTTCCAGGCAATCAGTGGATCCCCGGGTCAAGCCCGGACATGACGATATGAAAAAAGGGGCCAGCTGACGCATGCCAACACTTACCCCCTGGCCCGGTCGACGGAATTGACCGAGGGTGTCGCGCGCAAGGCAGCGATGATGTTGGAGAGGTGTTTGAGATCCTTCACCTCGACATCGACGATGATCTCGAAGAAATCGATCGAGCGGTTGACGATCTTCAAATTCGAGATGTTGCCGGCATTCTTGCCAATGACGGTGGTGAGCGATCCGAGGCTGCCCGGCTGGTTGGCGATGACGACGTCGAGCCGCCCGGTATGCTGCTCGGCTGCGTTCTTGTCCTGGTCCCAGGCGACGTCGAGCCAGCGCTCCGGCGTGTCGGCGAAACTTTCCAGCGTCTCGCAATCGATCGTGTGGATGGTCACGCCCTTGCCCGTCGTCACAATGCCGACGATGCGGTCGCCGGGCAGCGGATGGCAGCAGCCGGCAAAGTGCATCGCCATGCCGGGAATGAGGCCGCGGATCGGAATGGCCTGGCCGCCCTTGGCCTTCTTCGCATCGCGCTTCAGCGGTCCAATCTTGTCATTGGCCTTGTCGCCGGCCCCTTGCGTCTTGTTGCCGGGGAAGATCGCGTTGACCATTTCGCGGGCGCTGACGAGGCCTTCGCCCACCTGGGTCACGAGATCGTCGATCTCATCCGCCTTGAACTTCTTGAGGACGCCCTCGATCGCCTTCTCGGTATATTCATAGCCGGCGTGGGCGAATTCCTTCTGCAGCATGGCGCGGCCGAGTTCGAAATACTGCGCGCGCTGCTGGGTGCGGATGAAGCGGCGGATGCAGGCGCGCGCCTTGCCGGTAACGACGAAGCGTTCCCAGGCCGGCGACGGCGTCTGTGCCTTCGAATTGACGATGGCGACCTGATCGCCGTTCTGCAATTCGGTGCGGAGCGGCATGATGCGCCCGTTGATCTTGGCGCCCACACAAGTGTCGCCCACTTCCGAATGCACCGCATAGGCGAAATCGACCGGTGTCGCACCCCGCGGCAGGGCGATGAGGTCGCCCTTCGGCGTGAAGCAGAAGACCTGATCCTGGAACATCTCGAACTTGGTATGCTCGAGGAATTCTTCAGGTCCTGAAGCGTGCTCAAGAATGTCGAGCAATTCGCGCAGCCAGCGGTACTGGCGCCCGTCGATCTTGGTGGCACCCTGCTTGTAGCCCCAATGCGCGGCAACGCCCATTTCGGCGATTTCGTGCATGTTCTGCGTGCGGATCTGTACTTCGATGCGCATGCGCTGCGGGCCGATGATACCGGTATGGAGCGACTGGTAATTGTTGGGCTTGGGCGTCGAGATGTAATCCTTGAAGCGCCCGGGGATCATCGAATATTTGCCATGCAGCGCGCCCAGCGCCTGATAGCACTGGCCGACATCCTTCACCATGACGCGGAAGGCCATGATGTCCGAGAGCTGCTCGAACTCCATCCGCTTCTTCTGCATCTTGCGCCAGATCGAATAGGGCGTCTTCTCGCGGCCCGACACGTCGGCCTGCAAGTCGGCATCCTTCATCGTCTTCGTCAGTTCGGCGATGATCTTCGTGCAGATATCGGTCCCCTGCTCGCGCAAATAGGAAAGACGCTGCATGATCGACTGATAGGCGTCGGGATTCAGCTCGGCGAAGGCAAGGTTCTCAAGCTCGTCTTTGAGCTGATGCATGCCCATGCGCTCGGCCAGGGGCGCATAGATCTCCATCGTCTCGGCGGCGATGCGGCGGCGTTTGTCGGCGTTCTTGATGAAGTGCAGCGTCTGCATGTTGTGC
>CAZUAL010000513.1:0-1877 GCA_964618305.1 uncultured Dongia sp.
GGCGTGTACTGGCCGGCGAGATCCCGCAGTTCGCGCTTGACCTTGTTGAGGCTACCAGGTTTCCGGCCGGCGCCGGCACGCGCGCCGCCATTGCTGCGCCGGCCAGAGGGGTCGATCTTTTTGGCCGTCATCCTGGGGCTCTGAAAAGCAAGCGCCCGGCACCGAGTTTCCTCGATCCGGGCGCAGTTTGTCGCTTAGGCTGATTTCTCTATTCGACAGGCGCGGGGATGTCAAACGGGCGTATCGGTACCGCCGATCCGTCTCGCGCTGGCGCTTCCCGTGCAATGGCAGCGGCGACCATGGCGCGGTATGCAACACCATCTTGATCTATCTGCCTTGGATCGATCATTTTCGGCCGCGCGAGCAACTCAGCCTGAGCATCGGTCGCCCCGCTGTGTTTGTATTGAGCAACCCAGACGGCGTGACGCATCTTTCCAGTCAGTTCTATCGGCAACTCCGCATGCGTCCCCTTGAGGATGCCGGGGAAGACGGCGGTGAGGATGAGCTCTGCAGTGGCCCTGAATTCCTTGCGCCAGTCCTCGGGAATATCGTCCCACGCCCCCATCAAATCGGCCCACTCACACCGCTCCGGGGCACAGCCCGGCTTCGGCTTCTCGGCATGCAACGCCCTCGCCCCGGCCTCGATCATCTCGTCTCGGGTCATGTCGCGGCACCCCTCAGCATCCATCGAGGCGCGCCTTGCGATTGCGGGCGCTCACGCCAAGCCTCGAACAGCACCATCTTCCCGTCGTCGCTAAGAGTAGCCCGGCTGAATTTGGCGCCCAAGTCCCGCGCTTCGCTCGCTGCCGACCTGACCCATTCCTTCAGATCAATGTCCGGCTCGGCCGATTGACGGATGTAAAAAGGTTCGCTTCCGCCATGCTCTTCATGGGTCATGGTCCTACCTCCCCTGCCAGTCCGCCAGCGCGCCAAGGGCGACACGAACGGCGCCGAGACCAACCTTGCGGGCATCGCGATCGTTGCCGATGTTGAACAGGCGCTTGCCGATCTCCTCGAGGCTATCCTCGTGCACCAGGGCCCGGTCGAGAACGCTGCGGACGATGGTACCCAGCCGGAAATGCCTCTCCTGACGGCGTCGAGTGATCGCCGCCATCGCCATCTCTTCGACGGTCAGCACGGCGGGCACCCGCGACGATCGCCCTCCTGCGCCAGCTCGAGACCAGTCCACCGTCAGCGCCGCTGGATCCACTGCCGCGAGATAGGCAACCGCCCGCCAGTCGTCCCCAGCCTCGTATTCGCGCTGTTCGATCTCGCCGAACCGCCAGAGCCGATCGAGCGGCGCATCAAGGACCCGCTGCACCCGCCCGTTGTCAGCGTGCTCAAGGGCATCGAGCCCGCCGGCGCGGGCGATCCGCTCGGCGGTCGCCGTCGCCTTCCCGACGCGCTGGCGCTCGGAGACGACGCGGTCGAGTTTCTCGGCCTCGCGAACCTGCATGGGCTTGTCCTTTCGCTTGCCTTTGCCTCGGGCCATCAGGGCTACCGCCAGGATTGATTTTCTTTCAAGGGTCCGCCGTCGGTGCGCGCGCCCTCAAAGGCGCGCGTCGCACTCAGGCTCGAACCTTCAAATTGCTGGTTTCGTAGAGCACTTCGGTGAGGAAGCGGTTCCCGCTGACTTGATCAGCCGCCGCGATCGTCCGGATGTTAAGAACGGCTACGTCAGGATTGGCCTCCATCCATTCGCACACCTCGTCCTCGACCTTCTGCAGATCGTTCCAGCTGAGGGCGTAGAAGAACTTCAGTCTCGGGACTGGTTTCATCGATTTTTTCTCCATCGTTGCGGCGGTGGTTGCCTAAGGGCACCACCGCTTAAAGGTTAGCTAATCCGCGCGCGAGGACCGGACACGACAGGACATGAC
>CAZUAL010000514.1:0-1848 GCA_964618305.1 uncultured Dongia sp.
TCCCGCCGTCATCCTGACCGAGAGCTTCATCTCCTATCTCGGCATGGGCGTGCAGGAACCCGAATCGTCATGGGGAACGCTCATCAGCGAAGGCTCCAATTCGATGGAAATCGCACCTTGGGCCGTTCTCTTCCCCAGCGCGGTTCTGGCGATCACGCTCCTGTCGCTCAACTTCGTCGGTGACGGGTTGCGCGATGCGCTTGACCCCAAGGATCGGTGAGGCGTCCCGATGAACAATGTGTTTGAAATGGGCAACGCCCCCCACGCGAAAAATGTGCTTGAGGTCGCCGGCCTCAACACCGTCTTCTGGACGCCGGAAGGCGATGTGCGCGCCGTCAATGACGTCTCGTTCCATATCGGGCGCGGCGAGACACTGGGCATCGTCGGCGAATCCGGGTCCGGCAAGAGCCAGATATTCATGTCGATCATGGGGCTCTTGGCGCGCAACGGCCGCGCCAGCGGCTCGGTCAAGGTGCAGGGGCAGGAAATCCTCAACGTGCCGACGGCGGAGCTTAACAAGATCCGCGGCGCCCGCATGTCGATGATCTTCCAGGACCCGATGACGTCGCTCAACCCCTACCTCACCGTGCGGCGGCAGATGACGGAAGTCTTGATGACGCACAAGGGCATGAGCGAAACGGAAGCGACCGAAGCCTCGATCCGCATGCTCGACCAGGTGCAGATCCCCGAGGCGCGGCGGCGCGTCAACATGCACCCGCACGAATTTTCAGGCGGCATGCGCCAGCGCGTGATGATTGCCATGGCGCTGCTGTGCGGGCCGGAACTGCTCATCGCCGATGAGCCGACGACGGCGCTGGATGTCACCGTGCAGGCGCAGATTCTGGAGCTTCTGTCGCAGCTGCGGCGCGACAACGGCATGGCGATCGCCCTCATCACCCATGATCTCGGCGTCATCGCCGGCCTCGCCGACCGGGTGATGGTGATGTATGCGGGTGCCATCGCCGAGGAAGGCGATGTGCGCAGCATCTTCAAGAACCCGCAGCATCCCTATACGGAAGGGTTGCTCAAATCCATGCCGCGGCTTGATGCGCATGGCCTCACGCGCCTGGACACGATCGGCGGCCAGCCGCCCAATTTGCAGAACCTCCCGACCGGCTGCACCTTCCGCGAACGCTGCCGCTATGCGGTGGAGCGGTGCATGAGCGAACGGCCGCAATTGCGTGACATTGGCGGCGGGCGCGCCAAATCCTGCCACCGCGATACCCTGATGGGAGACGCGGCATGAGCGCCCCTTTGCTGTCGGTCAGCGACCTCAAGGTCCATTTCGACGTCAGCCGCCGAGGGTTCTTCGGCGGCGGCCAGAGGGCCATCGTCAAGGCGGTGGACGGCGTTTCGTTCGATCTGAAACCTGGCGAGACCCTGGGCCTCGTGGGCGAGTCAGGCTGCGGGAAATCGACCCTCGGCCGCGCTGTCCTGCGCCTCCTTCCCATCGAGGCGGGCCGGGCTGTGTGGCTCGGCCAGGATCTCGCCAAGCTCGAACCCGGCGCCATGCGCAATCTCCGGCGCGAGATGCAGATCATCTTCCAGGATCCGCTGGCAAGCCTCAATCCGCGGATGACGGTCGGGCAGATCATCGCCGAGCCGCTCACCACCTTCCAGCCCAACCTGTCGCCTGCCGACGTGAAGGCGCGCGTCAAGGAGATGATGGCGAAGGTCGGCGTGCGAAACCTCCAGGGCTTCAACAAGTGGGTCGAGGAGGAGACGACCGCGCGCGAGAACAAGCAGGCCGAGCTCTTCGCGCCCGCGCCGCCCGTCGATGCGGAAACCGGGGAGATTTCCGGCGATTCCGACACGCCCGCCGAGTTGCCCGCGCCCAAGGTCGAGCTC
>CAZUAL010000515.1:0-1847 GCA_964618305.1 uncultured Dongia sp.
GCCAAGCGCAAGCTGCCCCTGCCGAAAGAGGAAGTGAGCGAAGTCGTCGATTTCCTGAAATGGATCAATGACGACCATTTCACCTTCCTCGGCTACCGCGAATACACGTTCGGCGGCGAAGGCGAGGCGGTCACCTATCACATCAAGAAGGATGCGGGCCTCGGCGTCCTCACCGATGCGGATGTGCGCGTCTTCGAAGGCATGCGCAATCTCGACGCCCTGCCGCCGGATGTCAGGACCTTCCTCACCCAGCCGAAGATGATCCTGGTCACCAAGGCCAATCTGCGTTCGACCGTGCACCGGAACGTCCATCTCGACACGATCGGCATCAAGATCTTCAACGACAAGGGCGAGGTCGTGGGCGAGCGGCTCTTCGCCGGCCTCTTCACCTCGGTCGCCTACAACCGCTCGCCCTGGGAGATTCCGCTCCTGCGCCAGAAGGTCGAGAATGTCGCGGCCCGCGCCGGCTTCAGCCCGCAGAGCCATGACGGCAAGGCGCTGGCACACATTCTCGAAACCTATCCGCGCGACGAGCTGTTCCAGATCAACGCCGACGAGCTTCTGGAAACGGCGCTTGGCATCCTCAACCTGCAAGACCGCCAGCGCGTCGCGCTTTTCGTGCGCCGCGATCCTTACGAGCGCTTCCTCTCCTGCTTCGTCTATCTGCCGCGCGACTGGCAGACAACGGAACTCAGGCACCGCATCCAGACCATCCTGTGCAAGGCCTTCAATGGCCGCGTCTCGGCCTATTACGTCTATCTGACCGAGAGCCCCCTGGCCCGCGTCCATCTCATCATCGCCACCAAGCCCGGCGAGATTCCGGGCTATGACGTCAAGGAGCTGGAGCATCTCGTCGCCGATGCCTGCCGCTCCTGGAGCGACCATCTGAAGGATGCCCTCATTGAAGCGAAGGGCGAGGCAGAAGGTCTGACGCTGCTGCGCATCTTCGGCGACGCCTTCCCGCTGGGCTTCGAGGAATTCTTCAACGCCCATGCCGCCGTCTCCGACATCGACCGCATCCTGGAGGCGCAGCGCGAGAACAAGACGGCGATCAACCTCTATCGCCCGATCGAGGCGGCGGAGAACGAGCTACACCTGAAGCTCTACAAGTGCGGCGAGAAGATCGCCCTGTCGACCGTCCTTCCCTCACTCGAGAATTTCGGTCTCAAGGTGATCAGCGAAAACCCGTTCGAAGTGCGCCCGCTCGGCCAGGAGCAATCGATCTGGATTCACGCTTTCGTCATGGTGACCGCCGACGGGCGCGAGGTCGACATCGCCGCCATCCGCGACAAATTCCACGAAGCCTATGCCCATATCTGGGACGGCCGCATGGAGGATGACGGCTTCAACCGCCTTGTCATCACGGCGGGCCTCGCCTGGCGCGACATCACCTTGATGCGTGCCTATTGCAAATATCTGCGCCAGGCGGCGATCCCGTTCAGCCAGGCCTATATGGAGGCGACCCTCAACGCCAATCCTGGCATCGCGCGCAACATCGTGCAGCTCTTCCACGTGCGCAACGACCCGGGTTTCTCGGGCGACCGCGAGGCCAAGGCGGCCCAAGTCGTCGAGAAGATCGGACAGAAGCTCGACGCCGTCGTCAATCTCGACGAGGACCGCATCCTCCGGCGCTATCTCAACGCCATCCTCTCCACGCTGCGCACCAATTTCTACCAGCCGGCGGCGGAAGGTGGGCCCAAGGAATATGTCTCCTTCAAGCTCGATTCACAGAAGATCGAGGAACTGCCGCTCCCCCGCCCAAGGGTCGAGGTCTTCGTCTATAGCCCTCGCGCCGAGGCCATTCATCTGCGCGGCGGCAAGGTCGCGCGCGGCGGCATCCGCTGGTC
>CAZUAL010000516.1:0-1843 GCA_964618305.1 uncultured Dongia sp.
GTCCCAGGCGCGGTAATCCTTGCCGATGGCATTGGCCGGAATGTCGAGCCGCAGTTCCGGCACTTCCCGCGCCACGTGGGCGAGGAAAGTGTTGCTGTTGGGGCCAGGCCAGGAACGGTACTGATCCTGGAACGGATAGCTCGCGATGGCCCCTTCGATCCGGTCGATCAGCCCGTCGACGCCAGGGCCGCGTACATCGGCCATGAGCTGAGGCTCTGCGCCGAACCACAGTCCGTCGGGAAGGGCGTAGTTCCTTTTGACGACATTGCCGCCGCCCCAGCCCACGACCTCATAGCGGGTGAAGGCCTGTGCGCCGCTCCGCTTGACGATGATCCAGGGATGGATGGCGAAATAGCCGCGCCAGTTGAAGGCGCGGGCGTAATAGATCTGGACGATGGCTTCAGGGTGCTTCTTGGGGCTCGGCGCGATGCCGGCCGAATCGCGCGGTGCATCGCGCCAGGATCCTTCATAGGCGATGCCGCGGGCAACGCTCAGGGCCAGAGGCACCAGTATGAGGGCAAGCACGGTCCAAATCACAGCTCGCATCAAACGCTTTCATCTTGGATTCGCTCAAGAAAACAGCCGCTGATGCGCCACGCGCCATCTGGCTGCCGCTCCATAATATAGTGCGCCAGATAGGCCCTGCTATCGGGGCCGATGACAAAAACCGGCTGCTCTGTGGCGCCGGCGCGATCGAAAGGATCACGGAACTCGACCGAGCGGGGGCGGTAGACCGGGGCGTAGCCGCTCCGGACCATTTCCAGGAATGTCTCCGCCTTTCCGAACTTCGCCTGCAGGGAGGGCGAGGCGAAGGCAAACGCCGCCGCCGCATCGTCGGCGCGGAAGGCAGACATTTGATCGCTGATGATCTGCCGGAACAGGGCCTTTTCCTCCCCGTTTGGCTCGGCCTGCGCTTGGGTGGCGATCAGGAAAAGGCCCAGCAGGGCCGCGATAAGCCGGCGCATGGCGTTCCTTCCGTCTGTCGCGGATATTCTCTTCCTACGCTGCTGCGCCCAGTTCGGATCGCCTGTCCTGGAAAGTGAAAACCGGCGCCCTTTGCAGGGCGCCGGTTTCCGGTTCGAGGTTAGGTGCAGAGGACTAAGCTGTTGTCAGCGCACGTAAACGTGGACTTCGTTCACCTGTGCGTTGGGATCGGTGACCTGCGCGATACCGACCCGGTCAGGCGGCAGGCCCATGTTGAGGAGCGAGCGCGACACCTTGTTGGCATTGGTGCGGGCGATATCGCTGTTGAGCGCCACCTGGGCCGGCTGGCCCATGGCGGGGGCCACACCCACAACGTCGAAGGCGGCGTTCGGGCGCAGTTCCAGGGCCTTGGAGGTCGCCTGATAGAGCGCCTGCTCGTAGCTCACATTCGGCCGGTCAAAGCGGATGACGACCAGCGGGCGGCCGGTGCTCATGCCGGCCATCGGCGGCAGGGACGGCTGGGCCGGCGGCGCATATGAGCGGCTGGCAAGCGTCGTCCCATAAACCTGGCCCGTGTTGACGCCGGCGGCGAGGGTGGTGAGGTTCGACCGCTCGGTCGAGAGGAAGTTGGTCTGGCGCGACACATCCTCGGAAAGCTGGTTCAGCAGGCGGTCGATCGAGACCGTCGTCTGATTCGTCTGGTCCTCGAGGACGCGCAGCTGGCGGTGATCCTCGTCGACCGCGCCGGACACGGTATAGGCCGCGCGAATCGAATCGAGCAGATAGCTGGAGAAGGCGGCGTTGTTGGCAACGTCGTTCTGCAGGCGGTTCATCTGGTCGAGATCAGAGCCGATCTGGTCGAGGTGGTTCTGCGCCTGCTGCCAGGCGGTGGTCACCATCGGATTGCCCGGGGTGGTGC
>CAZUAL010000517.1:0-1841 GCA_964618305.1 uncultured Dongia sp.
TTCCCATACCTGTGGCCAGTTGCGCGCCAAAGATGCCGGCGCGGTCGTCCGCCTGTCGGGCTGGATCCATCGCAAGCGCGACCATGGGAACCTGGTCTTCATCGATCTCCGCGACCATTACGGGCTTACCCAGTGCGTGCTGGACATCTCCAGCCCCATCTTCAAGCAGGTCGAGCAGACCCGCCTGGAGAGCGTCGTCACCGTGACCGGCAAGGTCGTGGCCCGCACGGCGGAGACGATCAACCCGCGCATGCCGACGGGCGAGGTCGAAGTCGTCATCCAGGATTACGCCGTGCAAGGGACGGCCGACGTGCTGCCGCTTCAGGTCAACAGCGACGAGGATTACAGCGAGGAAATCCGCCTCACGCACCGCTTCCTGGATCTCCGTCGCGACAAGGTCCACCGCAACATCGTGCTGCGCGCCAATGTGATCGCGAGCCTCCGCCGCCGCATGATCGCGCAGGGCTTCACCGAGTTCCAGACGCCGATCCTCACTTCGTCCTCGCCGGAAGGGGCGCGCGACTTCCTGGTGCCGTCGCGCCTGCATCCGGGCAAGTTCTACGCGCTGCCGCAGGCGCCGCAGCAATTCAAGCAGCTCCTCATGGTGGCGGGCTTCGACCGCTATTTCCAGATCGCGCCCTGCTTCCGCGACGAGGACAGCCGCGCTGACCGTTCACCGGGTGAGTTCTACCAGCTCGATTTCGAGATGTCGTTCGTGACGCAGGAAGACGTCTTCCAGGCGATCGAACCGGTACTCCACGGCGTGTTCGAGGAATTCGCGGATGATCGTGTCGTTTCCGCGATGCCGTTCCCGCAGATCCCCTACGAGGAATCGATGCTGTGCTACGGCTCCGACAAGCCGGATTTGCGCAACCCGATCCGCATCAGTGATGTGACGGAAATCTTCCGCGGCTCCGGCTTCGGCATCTTCGCGAAGGCCGTCGACGCGGGTTCGGTCGTGCGCGCCATTCCCGCCCCCGGTGCGGCGTCGAAGCCCCGTTCCTTCTTCGACAAGCTCAATGATTGGGCAAAGGCTGGCGGTGCCGCCGGTCTCGGCTATGTCATCTTCGAGGCGGCCGGCGCCAAGGGCCCGATTGCCAAGAACCTCGACGAAGCGCGTCTGGCGCAACTCAAGGAACAGGCGGGCCTCAAGGACGGCGACGCCGTCTTCTTCTCCTGCGACAAGAAGCTCGCCGCCGCGAAGTTCGCCGGTTCGGTGCGCACGCGTCTCGGCGAAGAACTCGGGCTCATCGATCCGAAGAAGTTCGAATTCTGCTGGATCGTCGACTTCCCGATGTACGAACTCAACGAAGACACCGGCCAGATCGAATTCAGCCACAACCCGTTCTCGATGCCGCAGGGCGGTCTCGATGCGCTCCTCAACAAGGATCCGCTGACCATCAACGCCTATCAGTACGACATCGTCTGCAACGGTATCGAATTGTCGTCGGGCGCCATCCGTAACCATCGCCCGGACATCATGTACAAGGCGTTCGAGATCGCGGGCTACCCGGCCTCGGTGGTCGAGGACAAGTTCGGCGGCATGCTCAATGCCTTCAAGTATGGGGCACCACCGCACGGCGGTTCGGCACCGGGCATCGACCGCATCGTCATGCTCTTGGCCGAAGAGAAGAACATCCGCGAAGTGATTGCTTTCCCGCTCAATCAGCGGGCCGAGGACCTCTTGATGCAGGCGCCGACCGAAGTGGCGCCGGCGCGTCTCAAGGAACTCAGCATCCGCCTCGATTTGCCTTTGACGAAAAAGTAAGTCAGTATCCCGGCAAAATCGGGCGCCTCGGGATTGTCGCCCACGCCGCGCGTGTGGCGGCGCGGTCCCGGGC
>CAZUAL010000518.1:0-1816 GCA_964618305.1 uncultured Dongia sp.
GTGTCGAGCATGCCGACCCTCCATGGCGAGAGCATCGTGATGCGCATCCTCGATAGGGCTACCCTGCCGCTCGACCTTGCCGCCCTCGGGTTCTCGCAGGACTTGCTGGAGCAGTTCACAGCGCTGCTCAAAGAACCGAACGGCGTCATACTCGTGACCGGCCCGACCGGCAGCGGCAAGACCACGACGCTCTATGCTGCGCTTGCCAGCCTGCTTACCGGCACAACCAAAATCTACTCGGTCGAGGATCCAGTCGAGTATGAGCTGGCGGGCGTTTGCCAGACCCATGTCAAGCCGCAGATCGGCCTCAGCTTCGCAAGCGCACTCCGATCTATTCTCCGGCAGGATCCCGATGTCATCATGATCGGCGAGATCCGCGACCTGGAAACGGCCGAGATTGCAATTCAGTCCGCACTGACAGGTCACCTCGTCTTTTCGACGTTGCACACGAACAGTGCCGCCGCCTCGCTAACGAGGCTTTTAGACATGGGTGTCGAGGAGTTTCTGCTGGCCTCGGCCGTTCGCGGGATCCTCGCGCAGCGTCTCGTGCGCAAGCTCTGCCAGAGCTGTGCCCAGCCAATGGCGCCGAGCGAAGAGTTGGCCGGGAGGCTCCTGAAGGACGCTCGATCTCGGAACCGCGAGGGCCTAGAGAAGCTCCGGATGGCGCGCGGTTGTGCAGCATGTCAGGGCACCGGATTTTCTGGACGAACGACCATCAGCGAGATGCTTGTTGTCTCCGCGCCGATCCGTGAGATGATCCTGAAGAGAGCGCCGGAAAGCGCTATCGAGGATGCTGCGAGGTCCGCCGGCATGCGCACCCTATATCAAGACGGACTGGAAAAGGTTCTCTGTGGCGCAACGACCCTGGAAGAGGTCCTGCGCATAACTCGCATGGTCGACTGATGCTCCGCTTTGCTTATCGTGCTTACCGGCCATCGGGAGAGGTGGACATCGGCGAAGTGGAGGCCGCTTCGGAAGGTGAAGCTGTCGCAGCCCTCCGCAACCAAGGCTTGCTACCTGCTGATGTGCGTCCTGCGCAGTCCGCATCCGCCGTCCGTTGGTGGAACCGAGAGATTTGGTCTCCACGAAGCTTGCGATCGGCCGGGCTCGCAAGCTTTGCCCGCGAGCTCGCGACACTCGTTGCCGCCGAAGTGCCGCTCGAGCAGGCTCTACTGCTGGTCAGCGAGGAGGAAGGCAACTCGGCCACGGGACTATTCGCCAAGCGCGTCCTCGAGGAGGTACGCCGGGGCCAATCGCTCTCCGACGCGCTCGCTAGCGTCGATGCCAAGCTGCCCCGATACTGTGTCGGGATGGTGCGAGCTGGCGAGGCTGCCGGCAATCTAAAGGCAACGCTGCCGGATATAGCACGATTGCTCGAGCGTCAGCAGGAGCTGTCATCACGCATCGGCGCCATGCTTGTCTATCCCGCCCTGCTCGCTGGTCTCTCGATCGTTGCGATAGTCGTAGTCGTTGTCGTGCTCATACCGACGATCGCTCCTTTGATCGAGGGCGCGGGCCGCGAGCTGCCAACGGTACTTGCTCTGCTGCTCGGCCTTCAAAGGATTCTGGCGAGCAATTGGCCCATCTTGCTAATTGCACTACTGCTCGGGCTTATGGGCGTCATCGTCGGGCTCAGCAACGACAAGTCTCGCCTCTTACTCGACCGTGCAGTGCTCAGGCTTCCCGTATTGGGTACGATCATAGCGAAGCTGCACACGGCTCGTTTTGCCAGAACGCTGGCGAGCCTGCTACGGAGCGGTGTTCCGCTTGTCCAGGCACTCGGGTTCGCGCGTGGAGTAACGGCGAACCGGCACGT
>CAZUAL010000519.1:0-1815 GCA_964618305.1 uncultured Dongia sp.
ACCATGCGCAAGGTCGTGGTCTTGCCGCAGCCGGATGGACCCAGAAGCGTCACGAAAGCGCCGTCCGGCACGTCGAGATCGATGGCGTCCACTGCGATGACACCGCCGCCAAAATGCTTTTCGACCGCCTTCAGTTCAACCGCGTTCATGATGCGCCTTGCCAATTCACATGAAGAATTGGGCGCCCGGCCGCCGCCGTCCCAGGGCAGCCGGGCGCCAAGTGGATTTTACGCACCCTTCGAGATGCGGTCCCACTCCTTCTTGAAGGAATCCTGGTTTTCGAACCAGTAGGTCGCCTTTTCCCAGATGTAATTGTCGAACTTGCCGGTCGGATCGAAGCCGGGCAGCTTCTTCACCTTGTCGGTGAGTTCAACCTTCGTCGGATCGAGCGACGGCGGATAGTTCTGCCCTTCGGCAATGGCGATTGCCACCGCCGGCTCGATGCAGAAATTGATGAGCTGCTCGGCCGCTTCCATCGGGCTACCCTTGAGGACCATCAAACCCTCGATCCAGGCAAAGCCCGCCTGGGCCGTATCGATGAAGCCGATATCGTGGCCGTTCTGCTGCAGATAGGCGACGCGGCCAGACCAGCCGTCTGAAAGGATGATTTCCTCCTTCGACATGAGGTCGATAAACTCCTGGCCCGAGCCCCAATACTTCAGCACGAGGTCACGCTGCTTGCGTGTGGCGTCCCACATCGCCGCAATGTCGGTCGCCCCCTGCGGGTCCTGGCCCGTATAGAGGCTGGACATCCAGGCACGGGTCTGGAAACCGTCATAGAGGCCGATCTTGCCCTTGTATTTCTCGTCCCACAGAAGCTTGGCACCGGCCTTGGCTTCCTCGTCCGAGATGTATTTGCGATTGTAAGCGATACCGGTCGTGCCGTAATCGAAAGGAATGGCCGCGAGCTTGCCTTCGCTTTCGTTGCGGAAGGCCGCCAGCGTTGCCGGCAGGAGCTTTTCCAGATTGGGAATGTTCTTCTCGTTGACGAAGTCAGCGAGGCCCATCTTCACGAAGCGGTAATAGTCGTAGACGCCGCTCACCAGGAACACATTGTATTCGCCGGGCTGCGCCGCCTTCACCAGCGAGATGAACTCGTCCGTGTCGCCGAACTCACCTTCGACGACCTTGATACCGGTCTTTTCAGTATATTGCGGAAACGCATTGTTGTGAAATGCCTCGGAGACGATGCCGCCCCACCCGTCGAAGCGGATCGATTCAACACCCTCGGCAAATGCCTTGCGGCGGAGCAGCCCAAGCGGTCCACCCGTGACGCCCACGGCAGCCGCCGTCGCACCGATGATGCGCAGCAATGAGCGGCGGTCGATGTCACCGCTTTGTACGGCTTCGAGCAGACGCTCGTAGCGCTTCTGATCCGTCAACTTCTTCATGCCTTCCTCCCTGGGTTAAGAACAATGCAATCAAGAAATGCGTGGTTATTCGTCCGAAGCAGCCTATTTTGCGCGAGCAAAGCGCCGCACCATGTATCCGCCGATCACCGGCAGGAGAATGGTGATCACGATCATCACCGCGCCGAGCGCATTGATTTCGGGGCTCACCGAGGTGCGGAGCATGGCGAAAATCTTGGTCGGCACGGTTTCGATACCGGGCTTCTTCCAAAAGAGCGTTGCCGTGATGTTGTCGAAGCTCAACGTCGCCGCGAAGAGGAAACCGCCGACGATGGCCGGCGAGATGAGCGGCAGCGTCACCTCGAAAAAAGTCTGCAGCCGGTTGGCACCGAGGGACCAGGCCGCTTCCTCGTAGCTTGACCGCAGGCCCACCAGGCGGGCCTGCACGACCAGCACGACATAGGGC
>CAZUAL010000520.1:0-1799 GCA_964618305.1 uncultured Dongia sp.
GGTCGAGCGCGCGGTTGATGGCCAGCACCGGCGATTGCAGCTCGGCCGGTAGATCTTCGGTGGGGAGGTGCAAACCTGTCTGCTGCGGTCCGATCCGGGCGGCCAAGCGCCGCAGGCGCTCAAGCGGCTTCAGCGCCGATCGCAGGGAGAGCGTGAGCGCCAGGACCAGCACCAGCAGCAGTGGCACGCCGACCGGCACGAATTCACCCAGCCATTCATAGGCCAGGGCATAGAGGCCGGAATCGGTCGGGGTGTCGACCTCGGCCACTTCGAGGATCAGCGGTATGTCGGCCACACGGATGGTCGCGGCGATGAGATAGATATTGTTTTCGGTCGCCGGGTCGACGCGCCAGGTGAGGTTGTAGCTCGTCCCCGGCATGGTGCGCACACTCGCCGCCGCCGACATGTCGCGGATGGCTTTGAGCGTGTCCGGATTGCCGCCGCGTTCGATCTCCACGCCATTCCTATCGCGCAGGACGAAGGCCATGTCCTTGGTCAGTGGCGCCTTGTCGACCGCCCAATTGCCGGCCGCATCGCGGTGAATATGCGGCGTGATGAGGTCGATATCAGCCAGCAGGCTGTCGGTGGGCAGTTCTGTATCGTCGCTGCGTGACAGCAGGAAGGTCGCAAGTCCCGTGAGCAGAAAGGCAAAGACGAACACACCGAGCAGGCGCACGGTGAGCCGCGATTGCAGCGATGATCCGATGCGGGACATGGGAAAAGCCTAGACCTGGATGGTGGCCGGGGTCTAGGCCGTGGGTTCCATCACCATGTAGCCGACGCCGCGGACCGTGTGCAGATTGATGTCGGCACCGAGCGAGCCCAGCTTCTTGCGCAGGCGCGAGACAAGCACTTCAAGCGCGTTCGAACCTACTTCGTCGGCGAAGCTGTAGAGACCCTCCTCGATCGCCCCGCGGCTCACCACCTTACCGGGACGGCGCAGCAGGATTTCCATCAGCGCCAGTTCGCGCCGGGTAAGGGTTGCCGTGCGGCCCTCGATCATGAAGCTCGGCCCCGCCGTGTCGAGGCAGATGTTGCCAAGCGTCAGCTGCACGCCAAGGACGGCGCCGGGGCGGCGCAGCAGCGCTTTGACGCGTGCCACCAGCTCCTCCATGGCGAAGGGTTTGGCGAGATAATCGTCGGCCCCAGCATTGAGGCCGCCAACCCGGTCGGATAAACCGTCGCGGGCCGTAAGGATAAGCACCGGGGTTCGGTCGCCCGCTGCCCGCCGCTCCTTGAGGAGCGAGAGGCCGTCGCCATCCGGGAGGCCCAGATCGAGGATCACCGCGTCATAGTGGCTGGCATCGAAAGCGGCCGATGCCTCAGCGCTGGTGCCGGCCCGGTCGACGGCGAAGCCGGCATCGGAAAGCCCCTTTTCCAGGAATTCCGACAGGCGGTCATTGTCTTCGACTAGCAGCAGGCGCATGGCGGGGCTCTTTGATTCCAGAAGGGAAAGTCACGGTCCGGCAGACACTATTCTGGCGGGCTGACAGGAACCTGACCAGTGACAGTTTGGATTTTTCCCTGCCGGAACGGCTACTTGGGTGATATGGAACCGGCATGAGCCAGCGATTCGACCCCGATCTGCCGATCGCCCCGCTGCTGCCGCGGATCGCGGCGGCGCTGGAGGCGGCACCCAATCTGGTGCTCGAGGCGCCGCCCGGTGCCGGCAAGACCACCCAGGTGCCGCTGGTCCTGCTCGATGGCGGCTGGCGTCGGGATGGCAAAATCATCCTCCTCGAGCCCCGGCGCCTTGCCGCCCGGGGTGCGGCCGCGCGGCTGGCGGCGCATCTGGGTGA
>CAZUAL010000521.1:0-1798 GCA_964618305.1 uncultured Dongia sp.
CTTCATGATCTCCTGGGTCAATCCGGACGAACGCCTCGCGCAAAAGACCTTCAGCGACTACATGCTGGAAGGGCCTCTGGCGGCGATCGACGCCATCCTCAAGGATACCGGCGAGAAGGACGTCAACGTCATCGGCTATTGCCTGGGCGGCACGCTGCTGGCCTCGACGCTCGCCTATCTCGAAGCGAAGAAGAAAGCGCACCTCGTTGCCAGCGCCACCTTCTTCACGACGATGATCGATTTCGCCGACGCGGGCGAACTCTCGGTCTTCATCGACGAAGAACAGCTGACCGCGCTTGAGACCAAGATGAACGAGCGCGGCTATCTCGAAGGGGCCGAGATGGCGGCGACCTTCAACATGCTGCGCGCCAACGACCTCATCTGGTCCTTCGTCATCAACAACTACCTCCTGGGAAAGGAGCCGTTCCCCTTCGACCTGCTCTATTGGAATTCCGACTCCACCCGCATGCCGGCGGCGATGCACAGCTTCTATCTCCGCAACATGTACCAGAGGAACCAGCTCATCAAACCGGGCGGGATCGAACTCGACGGCGTGAAGATCGACCTGACGACGATCAAGCATCCCGCTTTCGTGCTGGCGACGCGCGAGGATCACATCGCCCCCTGGATCGCCGCCTATGCCGCGACGCAGACCTATAAAGGTCCGATCGAGTTCGTGCTGGCGGCGTCAGGTCACATCGCCGGCGTCGTCAATCCGCCGGCCGCCGGCAAATACAGCCATTGGGTCGGGCGCGACGACGTCTATCCACCCAAGCCCGAAGATTGGCTGGAAGGTGCCGAGCACCGGCCGGGCTCCTGGTGG
The DNA here is from genome assembly GCA_964618305.1 of uncultured Dongia sp. Lineage (GTDB taxonomy): Bacteria > Pseudomonadota > Alphaproteobacteria > Dongiales > Dongiaceae > Dongia. Next base: position 824 of record CAZUAL010000521.1, read on the forward strand.
CCGGAATGGGAAAAGTGGATCGCCGCCTTCAGCGACGGCACGGTTCCGGCGCGCCAGCCCGGTGCCGGCAAGCTGAAGGCGATCGAGGACGCGCCCGGATCCTATGTGAAGGTCAAGGCGCAGTAGAAGGCGTCCTCGCCTAGAACGCCATTCCCTTGCCGAGCCCAAAGAGAGTCATCACGCCAAGGAGCGCGAAGATGGCTGCGGCCGTGATATGGACCGGCTTCATCGGAATCTTCGCCGCCAGCTTGTCGCCGACGAAAACCGCCGGCACATCGGCGATGAGCATGCCGAGCGTCGTGCCGGCAACGACCAGCACCGGCGTCGAGTAATGCGCCGCCATGGCGACGGTGGCGATCTGCGTCTTGTCGCCCATCTCAGCCAGAAAGAAGGTGACGAGCGTCGCACCGAAGACGCCGAAGCGCTTGGCGATCTGCGTCTCCTCCTCCTCCTCGATCTTGTCGGGGATCAGCGTCCACACCGCCATGCCGACGAACGAGAGGCCCAGGACCCAGCGCAGGATGTCGGGGCCAAGCAGCGCCGTGATCCAGGCACCGAGCGCGCCGGCGAGACCATGATTGACGAGTGTTGCCGCCAGGATGCCGAGAATGATCGGCACTGGCTTCTTGAATCGGGCGGCGAGCAGGAAGGCTAGAAGCTGCGTCTTGTCGCCGATTTCGGCGAGTGTGACGATTCCGGTCGAAACGAGAAAGGATTCCATGAGCTTTCATCCCGGCCGGAAAATTCAAGACGAATGACCATGCGCGCTTCCCCGGCCATTTCGGAGGCGCGATGGTCAAAGGTCTTGCCAAGCTCGGAAAAACTGCCAGCGCCATGACCTATCGGCCAAGTGTGTTGACGCGGGCCTCTTCGGGGGACGAAGAGCGGCTACTCCCCAATGACGGGCGATCTTCTAGCAGAGGGGCGGTTCGATCGCAACCAGAGACGGAAAGGACTGCCCCCTCACCCCAACCC
>CAZUAL010000522.1:0-1788 GCA_964618305.1 uncultured Dongia sp.
CCTCGACCATCACCGAAATGTTGAGGCGCACCAGCGGGCGGATATCGGCCATGCGCGCACCGTCGCCGCGGATGATCTGGATGGCCGACCAGGAGCCGGACAGCGAGCACATGACCTGACGCACGCGCTCGTCCTTGCCGCGCAGATAGGCGTCGATCTCTTCCAGGAGCTTCACCTTCCGCTCGAAGGGCAGGAGCGACAGAGGATTGTCCGGCTGGTAGAGCTGGCGGTTGGTACCCACCGGCCCCATATCGAGCTTGCCCTGGTGTCCGGCATGGACGGCCTTCACCGTCTCCGCCGCGCGCTTCAACGCGCCTTCGGAGAGGTCGGAGGCGTGGGCATAGCCGGATATCTCGCCGGAGATCGCCCGCAGGCCGAAGCCCTGTGTGGTATCGAAGCTGGCACTCTTCAGCCGCCCGTCATCGAAGGCGAGCGCTTCCGATTGCTGGTATTCGAGGTAAAGCTCGCCATCGTCGGCACCATGGAGCGTGTCCTGCACCAGATTCTCGGTCTTGCCGCGGTCGAGCCCCGCGCGCTCGAAGAACAGCTGGTCGGTGGTGGCAAGGTTCGACATGGGTCACTCCGGAAAGCGGGTCGGAAAGGTCAAAAGGCGTCAGAAAGATATAGGATGCCCCCGCTCCGATTGCCACAACCCAGATTGCGAAACCCTGATGATCGGCGGTCTATCCCCCTTACGGGATGAAGGAATTAGGCGCCGCTGCCGATCCGGCGTTCGATTTCCGACAAAAGCCGCGGGATATCGACCGCCTCGCCGCTGCCGATCGCGCGTTCATCGGCAAGATTGGCGCCGAGGTCGAGCACCGGGATATTGCGTTGCGCCGCCACGGCGATGAGGCGCCGGTGCGATTCGCGCCTTGGGGCATCGACGGTGTCGGGGTCGATCAGGATGAGATCGGGCGCCACGGAACGCATGGCGGCAAGCGCCAGTTCGGCCGTGTGGACGATGGTGAGCGCGACATGCGGAATCTGTCCCAGCACCTGTTCGATGAGGCGCACATGGGCCGGATTCTCTTCCACATAGAGGATTCGCTTCTGGGCGCGCATGACGGGCGAGCGGGATGTCGAGGCAAAGCTGCGCTCCGCTTCCGGCACGCGCTTGGGCGCAGGCTCGGGGGCGATGCCGGCACCGGCGATGGGGAGATCGACCCAGAAGGTGCTCCCCTCGCCATAGACGCTCTGGAACCCGATCTTGCCGCCCATCAGTTCGACCAGGCGCTTGGTGAGCGAGAGGCCGATGCCGGTCCCCTCGATCGCCAGCGCCTCGGCCCCCAGGCGGCTGAAGGGCACGAAAAGCTCCTTCTGCCGGTCCGGCCTGATGCCAAGGCCTGTGTCGCGCACGGAGAGGCGCAGGAAGCCAGGCCGCGCCTCCGCCCAGCCGATATCGACCCGGCCGCCGACCCTGTTGTACTTGATCGCGTTGCTGAGGAGATTGAGGAAGACCTGCCGCAGCCGCACGCGGTCGGCAAGGATCAAGGGCGGCGGCGTTACCGGCTGGCCCACTGAGAGCGTGATGGCCCGGTCCGCCGCCATGCTTTCAAGGAGCGGCAGGGCATCCCGCGTGACACTCGCCGTATCGATCGATTCAATCTTCAGCCCGATGCGGCCGGCGTCGATCTTCGCCAGTTCCAGAATATCCTGGATCAGCTCCAGCAGATGCTCGCCGCCGCCGAGGATATCGCGCAGATATTCCTTCTGCTTGTCGAGCAGGGCTCCGGCGCGTTCGCTTTCCAGCAATTGCGCATAGCCCAGGATGGCGTTGAGCGGCGT
>CAZUAL010000523.1:0-1778 GCA_964618305.1 uncultured Dongia sp.
CGGCGCTGGCGCTCTGCTCGCCCCAGGCAGCGGCCGAGGCAGCGCCGCTCGGCGCCGCAACGCCCGTCGGGGCCGAAGGCGGGGCCGGGACCGCGGGCGTCGCCGCGGCTGCAGCGGCGGCGCCGGCCGGATCTCGCGAGAAGGCGTCCAGCGGCACCGGCGGCAGCTTCTTCCGCCGATGTCGACGGTGCTGCTTCTGCTCGGGCGAGTCGCTCGCGTCGGGCTCCGCAGCGCGGGCCCGGGGCGCGTCCGCTGCGGCCAGCAGCACGGTGCAGAGCGAGGTGAGCGCGATGCATCGACCGTTCATGAAGACCTCATGCCGAAGCGGACCCCGCGTGTGCGGGCCGGGCAGCGACGGGCACCGGCGCAGATCGGGCGGACCGCAGCCGCCACGCCAGCACTCCGCAGGTAAGCAGGATTCCGCAGGAGATGTACTGAGCCGTGCTCATTCCCAGGTACAGGCCGCGCGTGGAGTCGCCGCGAAGCAGCTCGATCGAGAACCGGCCGATCCCGTAGACCGCCAGGAAGGCCAGGAACGCGCCGCCGTCACGCCGCCGCTGCCGCAGCACCAGACCCGCGACGATCGCACCGGCGATCCCCAGCAGCGCCTCGTAGAGCTGCGTCGGGTGGACGGGCAGGCTCGGGAACCCGGGCGGCACCCAGCCGCGCTGCGCGTGGTCGAGCGCGGCCAGGCTCCCCGACGGGAAGCGCAGGCCCCAGGGCGCCGCGGTCGGCTGTCCGTAGTCGCAGCCGGCCAGGAAGCAGCCGGTGCGCACGCAGCAGAAGACGATGCCGGCACCGATGGCCGCGCGGTCCATGAACGCGCCGATCGACTGGCGGTGCGCGCGCAGGAACAGCATCGCGCCGCAGCAGCCGAACAGCAGCCCGCCGTACGCCGAGCGGCCCGCCTGCAGCACCGGCGCCAGCGAGCCCGTCGCCACCGCCACCGGCAGCATGCGCAGCGACTCCAGGACGTAGCCGCCGGCGAGCGCCGCGACGTACGTCACCATCAGCGCGTGCGACTGCACGGCCTGATCCGCGCCGTCGCGGCGCACCAGGTGCAGCACGATGGCGAAGGCCGCGAGCGTGCTGAGCCCGACGAGGATGAAGTACGTTGGGATCAGCCAGCCGGGCAGGCCGTGCAGGGTCGCCCACTGGACCAGCGCCGGCCTCACAGCCGCCCCCGGCGACGGCCCTCGAGCATCACGAACGCCAGCGGCGTGAGCAGGAACATGAACGTCACCGGATCCGGGATGTCACCGACGGGCCGGGTCGGGATCATGGAGCACTTGCTGCTGCCGCAGCTGCTGCCGCCGCACGAGCTGCTGCTGCCGCCGCTGCCGCTGCACGAGCTGCTGCTGCTGCTGCCGCTTCCGCTGCTGCACCCGCTGCCGCTGCCGCTGCCGCTGCTGCACCCGCTGCCGCTGCCGCTTCCGCTGCTGCACCCGCTGCTGCCGCTTCCGCTGCTGCACCCGCTGCCGCTGCTGCTGCTGCACCCGCTGCCGCTGCTGCTGTTGCAGCTGCTGCTCGGCGTGTCACACGGGGTCTGTGTGTCGCAGCCGTTGTCGGAGCTGTAGCGGCAGCAGTTGATGGAGGCGGCGCTGCCGGCGCCGGTGTCGAGCGCGTAGGTCAGGCTCTCGATCGTCGGCTCGCCGGAGCCGGCGCCCTGGGTGGTGGCGCCGCCGCGGCCGTTCCACAGGCCCTGCAGCGGCGGCGCTCCGGTCGCGCCCGCGGCAGCCTGCGGACCGGGAGGGGACGGCGGCGACGCGAGCCCGGTC
>CAZUAL010000524.1:0-1769 GCA_964618305.1 uncultured Dongia sp.
GCTCGAACCCTCCCACCTTCAGGGGGGAGGGTTGGGTGGGGGGCGCAACAGGCTCTGTGTCAACGGTACTTATTGAAGTCGCTTATACATCACTGTCGTCGGATCGAGGCGATCGACAAAAGTATCGCGGCAATAATCCGGAATGATGCCGGCGATCTCATAGCCGAGGCTCCGGTAAAGCGGCTCCGCCCCATCGCCGGTGCGGGTATCGAGGACCAGCACAGTGCGATTGAGCTTCCGCGCCCGCCGCTCGATCTCTCCCATCAGCGCGCGGGCGATGCCGCGGCGTCTGAATGCCGGATGCACCAGCAGCTTCTTCACGTCCGCCCGGTGGCGCTGGTTCGGCATCATGTCGTGATCGAGCTGTGCCGTGCCGACGATGCGCCCGTCCATCCGTGCCGCCAGCAGGATTGTGCCGCCGGACCGGACCGCCGGCAGCACCTTGTGCCGCCAATAATCCGTGGCCTCTTCGGGTGTGAAGGGCAGGATGAAGCCGATGCTCGCCCCGTCCAGGACACAGGCGTGGAGCAGCTCGCCGAACGCCGCGATATGCGCCGTCAATGCGTCGGCACTCACCTCATTGATCGCCAGATCCATCGCCGTCACACCATGAAGATGAGATAGCGGGCGCCCTTCCGCCCCGTCGCGAAGCTGCTCGCGCCGAAGAGCTGGTAGCGCAGGGAATCACCGGGGCCGAGGTCGTAGCTCTTCCCCTCGATGCTGAGCGTCAGCGCGCCTTCCAACATCACGAGATGATGCTCGAGCCCCGGGCGCGGCGGCGTTGCGTAATCGATGCGCGTCCCTGGCTTCAGGTTCCCCTCGATCACTTCGCCGGCGAGCCCTTGTGCGGGCGGCGAAACGGAACGGCGATGAAAGCCCGTCTCCGGATCCTGCCACACCGGCTGGTCGGCGCGCGCCACCAGTGGTGCGAAGCCTTCTTCCACCAGATGCATCAGACGCGAAACGGTGAGGCCATAGGCGGTCGCAAGCTTGCCGAGTGCTGATGCCGTGGCGCTCACCTCGGCATTCTCCAGGCGCGACAATGTCGCCCGGCTCACCCCGCTCCGCGCTGCCAGATCGTCGAGCGACCAGCCGCGCTCGGCCCGCAAGGCCTTGAGCCGCTGGGCGATGCGCCGGTCGATGGTTGCTGTTTCCGTCTCTCTCATATATGGGAATTTATCTCCTATTAGAGATCGCGTCAACAGCAAAACGCCGCCGGCATCGGGGCGCCGGCGGCGTTCTGCGGGCTGGGGATCAGCCGGTTTTTAGGCCGCCTTTTCCCCCGCTTCGCCCGAACCACCTTCAACGGAAGCCCCGTCGACAGGCGCCAGGCGGATCAGATAGTCGAAGGCGGAAAGTGCTGCCTTGGCGCCCTCGCCCATCGCGATGACGATCTGCTTGTACGGTGCAATCGTTGCATCGCCCGCGGCGAACACGCCGGGAAGCGATGTCGCCCCGCGCTGATCAACCTCGATCTCGCCGCGATTGCTCAAGGCTAGCGTCCCCTTCAGCCACTCCGTGTTTGGCACCAGGCCGATTTGCACGAAGATGCCTTCAAGTTCCACGCGATGGAGCTCGTCCGTATCGCGGTTCTTGTAGGAGAGGCCGATGACCTTCTGTCCGTCGCCATGCACTTCGGTGGTGAGGGCCGAGGTGATGACCTTCACTTTGGGCAGCGACTTGAGCTTGCGCTGCAGCACCGCGTCGGCGCGCAGCTTGCCGTCGAACTCGATCAGCGTCACATGCGCCACGATTCCGGCCAGGTCGAT
>CAZUAL010000525.1:0-1759 GCA_964618305.1 uncultured Dongia sp.
CCTCACCGGCAGCCTTGTCGCTGGTGAATTCGGCGATGTACTCGCGGATGCCCGGCACGGCGTCGGCATGCTGGTTCTTCACATAGAAGTAGAGGAGACGCGAGACTTCGTACTTGCCGGAGACGATGTTGTCGAAGCTGGGCTCGACGCCATCCATGACGCTGCCCTGCAGCTTGTCTTCGTTCTGCTCGAGGAACGAGTAGCCGAAGATGCCGAGTGCGGCCGGGTTGGCTTCAAGCTTCTGGACGATGAGGTTGTCGTTCTCGCCGGCGTCGATATAGGCACCGTCTTCACGGATCGAGCCGCAAGCACCCTTCTTCGCCTTTTCGTCCTTGATCGCGTCGATTTCGGCGACGCCCTTGCAGCCCTTGTCCATGACGAGTTCGACGAACGCGTCGCGGGTGCCGGAGGTCGGCGGCGGACCGAGCACTTCGATTTTCTCGGCCGGGAGGGCCGGGTTCACTTCGTTCCAGCTCTTGTAGGGGTTGGCAGCCAGGGCGCCGTTCACCGGCACTTCCTTGGCAAGAGCCAGCCAGAGATCCTTCACGGTCAGCTCGAAGCGGCCATGGCTCTTCGAGTTGGCGATGACGATGCCGTCATAGCCGACGGTCACTTCGGTGATCGAGGTGACGCCGTTCTGCTTGCAGGTCTCGACTTCGCTGTCCTTGATCTTGCGGCTGGCATTGGCGATATCCGGGGTGTCTTCGCCGGCGCCGGCGCAGAACAGCTTCAGCCCGCCGCCCGTGCCGGTCGATTCGACGATCGGCGTCTTGAACTTGCCGCTCTTGCCGAATTCTTCGGCGACGGCGGTCGAGAACGGATAAACCGTCGAGGAACCGACGATATGGATCTGGTCGCGGGCCTCGGCAGCACCGGCCGTCAGAACGACGATGCCGGTCGCGGCGAGAGCGAGAGTGATGCGCTTCATGGCAGAAACCTTTTTTGGTGAAACCAAGCAGCGCCGTATTTAGGTCGCTTCCATGACAGCCGGTTTTCCAATTTATGACGATTAGGTGACAGCGCCCGAGGAAAGCCACTGATTCCCTGAGCTTTTTGCTCTAGGCGAATGTGACTCAATGAAAAATCACGGCAGGGAGGCCTACCGTGACTCTTTCATGTCATCAATCTGTTGATGTTCGGGCGCAAAGGCGCCTTCAGGCGGCCGGGCCTTCTAAGCAGCCTCTGTCTCTCAAGCAGCCTGGGCCTTCACATAGCGCGGATCGTGCGCCTTGCGGCCGAAAATCTCGCGCACCAGGGGTTCCCAATAGGAAAGCGGCTTGGTGGGATAGGCCGGGTCGAACGAGGTCTGGTCCCAGCTTTCGCAGAAGCGGTGGCAGGCATCGTACCATTGATGGCCGCGATATTCGTCGCGGGCATTGCGGTTGCCGCCCAGATGATGGGCGTAATAGTACATTTGAAAGACGCCATGCTTTTCGACCACCCACGTGACTTCCGGGCGCACATAGGGGCGCAGCAGCCCGGCCGCGATTTCGGCATGGTTATAGGGTGCAAGCTCGTCGCCGATATCGTGGACGAGGGCCGCCACCACCATTTCCGGATCCGCACCGTCGGCCTCGGCGCGCGTCGCTGATTGCAGCGAATGTTCGAGGCGGCTCACCTTATAGCCTTCAAGCGATTCATCGAGGCGCGCGAGCGTCGCCATGACGCGGTTGGGAAGTCCCCGCGCATGGTCACGCTCGGACTGGTCGAGCAGCAGGTAATCCTCGCGCGTGCCATCCTTCATCTGCAGGAAACTGAC
>CAZUAL010000526.1:0-1757 GCA_964618305.1 uncultured Dongia sp.
TCCTTTCCGCCTGGGGCACCGCCAACATGCGCACGGGCGGCGACGATATCGCCCAAGCCCTGGCCCTGATGGGCGTCAAGCCGAGCTGGGATCCCGGCGGATCGGGCCGTGTCGCCGGGTTCGAGATCATGCCGCTTTCCGTGCTGGGGCGGCCGCGGGTCGATGTAACCTTGCGCGTCTCCGGCTTCTTCCGAGACGCCTTTCCGGCACAGATCGATCTCTTCGATTCGGCTGCGCGCGATGTTGCCAATCTCGACGAGCCGGATCATCTCAACCCGCTGGCGGCTCGCTTCCGCAGCGAGCGCGCGGGCCTGGTGGCGCAAGGTGTCGGCGAGGCGGAAGCGGCGCGCCGCGCCGGCTACCGCGTCTTCGGCTCGAAACCCGGTGCCTATGGCGCTGGGCTGCAGACGCTCATCGATGAAAAGGGCTGGTCGGAAACCGGCGATCTCGCCCGCGCCTATCTCGCCTGGGGCGGCTATGCCTACGGGCAGGGGACGAGCGGGGAGGCCGAGCAGCAGCTCTTCGCGCAGCGCCTGACCGGTGTCGAGGCGGTGCTCCACAACCAGGACAATGCCGAGCATGATTTGCTCGACAGCGACAATTACTGGCAGTTCGAGGGTGGCCTTGCCGCCGCCGTCCAGCATCTCACCGGCAAGCGCGCGGTGGTCTGGCACAATGACCATTCGCGGCCCGAGACGCCGAAGGTCAGGGCCCTCGATGAAGAGATCGCCCGCATCGTGCGTGCCCGCGTCGTCAATCCGAAATGGATCAAGGGCGTCATGCGCCACGGCTATAAGGGCGGGTTCGAGATGGCGGCGACGGTCGACTATCTCTTTGCCTTCGCGGCCACGGCCGATTGCGTGGCGGATCACCATTTCGACGCCGTCTATGCCGCCTATCTCGATGACGAGGCGGTGCGGGAATTCCTCGAGAAACACAATCCGGCGGCCTTGAAGGAGATCGCTGACCGCCTGCTGGAAGCCCAGTCGCGTGGGCTCTGGCAGGCCAAATCAAACTCGGCCGGCATGCGCCTCAATGCCTGGGCCAATGGGAGCAAAGCAGCATGAGCGACATCAGCCAGCCGGACGATCTCAACCAGAAGGCCAACGAGAAAGCGGCCCGCCGCAAGGAAGCGCGCGACCGCATGATGGCGGACAAGAATCGCGAGAAGGGCCTCATCATCGTCCATACCGGCAAGGGCAAGGGCAAATCGACCGCGGCCTTCGGGATGGTACTGCGCTGCATCGGCCACGGCATGAAGGTGGGCGTCGTCCAGTTCATCAAGGGGAAGTGGGATACCGGCGAACGCACAGTGCTGGAGAAATTCCCCGACCAGATCGAGATCAAGGCGCTGGGCGAGGGCTTCACCTGGGAAACCCAGGACCGTGCCCGCGACATCGCCTTCGCCCGCGCCGCCTGGGATGAAGGGAAGCGCATGATGAGCGATCCTTCCTTCCAGTTCGTGCTCCTCGACGAGATCAACATCGCGCTGCGCTATGATTACCTGCCCGTGGAGGAGGTGATCGATTTCCTGAAGGCGAAGCGCCCGGATCTCCATGTCTGCTTGACCGGCCGCAATGCCAAGGACGAACTCATCGCCATCGCCGATCTGGTGACGGAAATGGAAATGGTAAAGCACCCCTTCCGCGACGGCATCAAGGCGCAGGCGGGGGTGGAGTTCTGAGTGGTGGGGACCCGTCACGTGCGGCCCCCCACCCAACCCTCCCCCCTGAAGGTGGGAGGGCCTGATTCTTCTT
>CAZUAL010000527.1:0-1714 GCA_964618305.1 uncultured Dongia sp.
GATGTGGATCACCAACTCGCCGATTGCCGACATCGCCGTGGTCTGGGCGAAGACGGAAGACGATGTGATCCGCGGCTTCGTGCTGGAGCGCGGCATGAAGGGTTTCTCGACGCCGAAGATCGAGGGCAAGTTCAGCTTGCGCGCCTCGATCACCGGCGAGATCGTCATGGACAATGTGTTCGTGCCGGAAGCCAATCTTCTGCCCAACGCCAAGGGCCTCGGCGGGCCATTCGGCTGCCTCAACAATGCTCGCTATGGCATCGCATGGGGCGCGCTCGGTGCCGCCGAATTCTGCTGGCATGCGGCGCGTCAATACACGCTCGACCGGAAGCAATTCGGCCGGCCGCTGGCAGCCAACCAGCTCATCCAAAAGAAGCTTGCCGACATGCAGACCGAAATCGCCCTGGGTCTCCAGGCCTGCCTGCAGGTCGGGCGCCTCAAGGACGAAGGCAATTGTCCGCCGGAAGCGATTTCGCTCATCAAGCGCAATTCCTGCGGCAAATCGCTGGATATCGCCCGCCAGGCGCGCGACATGCACGGTGGCAATGGTGTCTCCGACGAGTTCCACGTCATCCGCCATGTCATGAACCTGGAAGCCGTCAATACTTACGAGGGCACCCACGACATTCATGCGTTGATCCTGGGCCGGGCGCAGACTGGCCTGCAGGCCTTCACCGGCGCTTGATCTGGTCTCAAGTGACCCTGACTGAAGGGGGCGCGCTTTTGTCGCGCCTCCTTTTGCTTGTTATCCGCCATACGGCCAAGCGGTTGATTGACAGCGGCGAGCAGCGCAGATAGGCCGTCTTAAACCAAGTATTCAATGCAGGAACTGGCACATGTTTGAGACGGCGCTTCCCGACCTCAACGGGAAATCGATCCTTGTGACCGGCGGGACGGGTTCGTTCGGCAAGGCATTCATCCGGCGGGTGCTGAGGGATTGGAAGCCGAAGCGGCTCATTGTTTTTTCGCGCGACGAGCTGAAGCAATGGGAGATGCAGCAGGATCTGGCGCCGGAGAAATACCCGGCGCTGCGCTATTTCATCGGCGACGTGCGCGACGGTCAGCGGCTGGAGATGGCGACGCGCGACGTCGACTACATCATCCACGCGGCGGCACTCAAACAGGTGCCGGCGGCGGAATACAACCCCTTTGAGTGCATCCACACCAACGTCATTGGCGCCGAGAACGTGGTGCAGGCGGCGATCAAGAACAAGGTGAAGCGGGTCGTGGCCCTCTCCACCGACAAGGCCGCGAATCCGGTCAACCTCTATGGCGCCTCGAAGCTCGCCTCCGACAAGATCTTCATCGCCGCCAACGCGCTTTCCGGCGGGCACGACCCGATCTTCGCCGTGGTACGCTATGGCAACGTGATCGGCTCGCGGGGCTCCGTGGTGCCGGTCTTCCAGAATCTGGTGAAGCAGGGCGCCAAGGCCATTCCCATCACCGATGCGCGCATGACGCGCTTCTGGATCACGCTCGAGCAGGGCGTCTCGTTCGTCCTTTCCTCGATGCAGATCATGCGCGGCGGCGAGATCTTCGTGCCGAAGATCCCGTCGATGAAAGTGACGGATCTGGCCGAGTGCCTCGCCCCCGGCGTTCCCCAGCAGATCATCGGCATCCGCCCGGGCGAGAAGCTCCATGAGGTGATGATCACCGAGGATGACAGCCGCTCCACCGTCGAGCTTGACGACCGCTATGTGATCGAGCCGATCTT
>CAZUAL010000528.1:0-1707 GCA_964618305.1 uncultured Dongia sp.
CCGTTCATCCTCGTGGCAGATGGCTACGGCAGCAACATGATCCACGCGCTCAAGGTTGCTGACGGCGTCTATGCCGGCCGGTCCTGGGGTGGCAGCGGCAAGCGGAACGGCGAATTGAGTTGTCCGCACGCCATCACTTACGACCCGCGCCGCAAGCAAGTGCTTATCTGCGACCGCAGCAACAAGCGGCTCCAGTACTACACGCCGGACGGCTTCTACCAGAGCACGGTGCAGTTGCCAGAGATGAACGCACCGTGCAACACGGACTTCCAGGGCGACTTCGTGCTCGTGCCGAATCTTGACGGCCCGATGCTTGTGCTGAACCAGGACAACCAGGTCGTGTCCATCATCGAGGTGGGCAAAGAGCTTCGCGTCGAGGATGTTTTCCGTTTCCGTGGTCAGGGGCAGGACGCAGATGAGCATGTCGAGCCCCCGCAGGAACACCGGCAGCGCCTCGGTCCCCGCATAGCTCGCGATGCCCGGCTTCACCTCCTTCGGCGAACGGCTCCAGCCCCGCAGGTTGAAGCCGAGACCGTGGAGCTTGTCAGCGATATCGAGGCCGAGCGTGCCGAGCCCCAGAATGCCGATGGTGCAGTCCCGCGCCTGCCGTGGCATCGTCTCCAGCCAGCGCCGATCCTTTTGCGCCTGCCTGAGTTCAGGCCCACGCCGCCAATCATCAAGCACTTCGTAGACAACGAACTCAGTCATGCTGCCGGTGAGCCCCCGATCGACCATGCGCGCGATCGGCACACCCGCCGGCAATCCTTGCGAGCGTAGCAGGTGATTGACCCCCGCCCAGGTCGACTGGATGGCGCGCAGCTTCGGAAAGACGGAGAGATCGCCCGGCGAGCGGCCGCCGACAATGACGAAATCAACATCGGCCGGATCACCCCATTCCGGCCAGAAACGGATATCAAGCGATGGATCGAGCGCCTTCAGCGAATCCGTCCATTGTGCCGCCTCGTCCGCCTCCGCCGCATAGAGAATTGTCATACTCAACCCTGCCCTGCTCAACCCTGATCTGCCGCCGCCGCGCTTGACTCCCGGTCCATCGGCTTGGCATGACCGTTACCCATAGCAGCCCAAGGGCGCTTTGAATGTCAACCGCCGGCGCGAACCAAAAGAAGAATGCGCGCGACAAGGTCATGGACTGGGAGCCGGGCAAGCTTCCCAAGGTCGATTACGGCCGTGGCTGCTACATCTACGACACAGACGGAAAGCGCTATCTCGACGGTTCGGCGGGGCCGGCAGTCTATGCATTGGGGCACGCCAACGCTGAAGTCAACGAAGCGATCAAGGCGCAGCTCGACCGCATTGCCCACGGCTATCGCTACACCTTTACCAGCGATCCGCTGGAAGAACTTACCGCCATTGTCGCCGAGCGCTGCGGTGGCGGGCTCAGGAACATGACCTTCAACACGAGCGGGTCGGAGGCCATTGAATCGGCCCTCAAGATCGCACTGCAGTACCAGACCGCAATCGGCCAGAAGAGCCGGCGCCTCTTCATCAGCCGTGAGCGCTCCTGGCACGGCAATACGATGGGGGCCACCTCGATCTCCGGCTTCGCGGCGCGGCGGGCGGCGTTCGAAGGGGCCTTGATGCCCTCTCACCTGCTTTCCCCCGCCAACGTCTATCGTCCGCCCGCGGGATATCTCGCCAAGAGCGGCGGGCGTATCGACCCCGTCGAGGTCGGGCGTCGGATCGCGC
>CAZUAL010000529.1:0-1697 GCA_964618305.1 uncultured Dongia sp.
GCGAAGCGGTGACGCTCGCCAAGTTCAAGGGCAAGGTGGTCGTGCTGAATTTCTGGGCATCCTGGTGCGGCCCCTGCATCGCGGAAATGCCGACCCTCGATGCCCTGCAGGCCGATCTCGGCCCGGCCGGGCTTGAAGTGGTGGCGGTGAGCCTCGACCGCGACGGGATCAAGCAGGCGGCCCCCTTCTTCCGCAAGACGGGCGTCAAGAACCTCGCCCTCTACACCGACCGCCTCAGCGACCTGTTCCAGGAATTGAACGGATCCGCCCTGCCCACCACCTACATCCTCGACCGCGACGGGCGCGTGGTCTCGGTCTATGTCGGCGCCACCAACTGGGTGTCGCCCCGCATCAAGGCCGAACTGCAGAAATACCTCGACGCCAAGCCCGCGGGATAAGTCAGCAATAAAAAAGGCGCCACTCAGGGCGCCTTTCTTCTTCGTTGACTGTGATACGCCTCAGCGCGTCGGGACCGGGGTCTCGCCGCTGTAATCGTAGAAGCCGCGGCCGGCCTTCTTGCCGTACCAGCCGGCTTCGACATACTTCACCAGCAGCGGGCACGGGCGGTACTTGCTGTCGGCGAGGCCTTCATAGAGCACCTGCATGACGGCGAGACACACATCGAGGCCGATGAAGTCGGCCAGTTCCAGCGGGCCCATCGGATGGTTGGCGCCCAGGCGCATCGCCGTGTCGATGGCGTCGACATTGCCGACACCTTCGTAAAGCGTATAGACCGCCTCGTTGATCATGGGCAGCAGGATGCGGTTGACGATGAAGGCCGGGAAATCTTCCGAGGTCGCCGTCGTCTTGCCGAGCTTTTCAGCGAGGTCGCGCACCTGGGTGAACGTGTCGTCATCGGTCGCAAGGCCACGGATGAGCTCGACCAGCTTCATCAGCGGCACCGGGTTCATGAAATGCATGCCGATGAACTTCTGCGGCCGGTCGGTCGCAGCGGCGAGGCGCGTGATCGAGATCGACGAGGTGTTGGAGGCGACCAGCGTTTCGGGCTTCAGATGCGGGCAGACGGCCCGCATGATTTCCTTCTTGATCTCTTCCTTCTCGGTCGCCGCTTCGATGACGATGTCGGCGGGGTTCAAGTCGGCGAGGTTCTGCGAGGTCTTGATGCGGCTGATTGCGCTGTCTTCGTCGGCCTGGGTGATGAGGCCGCGCTTGACCTGGCGGTTCATGTTGTTGCGGATCGTCGCCAGCGCCTTCTGGAGCTGCGCCGGGTTGTTGTCCACCAGGATGACGTCGAGCTTGGCCAGCGAGCTCACGTGAGCAATGCCGTTGCCCATCTGCCCTGCCCCGATGATGCCCACTGTTTCGATCGTCACTTTTGACCTCTTCTTTTCGTTATCCCGGAAAGACGCGGCCCGCTCCTTGCCGAGCGGGCCGCCTTTCGGGATGTCGTTAGTCTTTACTTGCCGAGCTCTTTCGCGAGTTCCGGCACCGCCAGGAACAGGTCGGCGACCAGGCCGTAATCGGCCACCTGGAAAATCGGCGCATCTTCGTCCTTGTTGATGGCGACGATGACCTTGCTGTCCTTCATGCCGGCGAGGTGCTGGATGGCGCCGGAGATACCGCAGGCGATGTAGAGATCGGGGGCGACGATCTTGCCGGTCTGGCCGACCTGCAGGTCGTTGGCGGCATAGCCGGCATCGACTGCGGCGCGGCTGGCGCCGATTGCGGCATTGAGC
>CAZUAL010000530.1:0-1671 GCA_964618305.1 uncultured Dongia sp.
GCGGATCGCTTCGAGATTCATGTCAGGCCTCCTTCCCTTCCGGAATTTCCAGCGGCTTGCCCTTGCGGTCGCGGCCGAGAATGCGCGGCTTGACGAAGCGGTCGATGACCGGCGTCAGCGCGTTCATCAGCAAAACCGCGAAGGCCATGCCCTCGGGATAGCCGCCATAGGTTCGGATCACCCAGGTCAGGAGGCCGATGCCGAGGCCGAAGACGATCTGTCCGTTGCCGGTATTGGGCGAAGTCACATAATCGGTGGCGATGAAGAAGGCGCCGAGCATCGCCGCACCGGACAACAGATGGGTCGAAACGCTCAGGTAATGCGCCGGATCGACCGCGTGACCGATGGCGGCGGGAATCGCGATGCCGGCCAGCACGGCGAGCGGGGTATGCCAGGTAATGATGCCGGTCGCCAGCAGGTAGATGCCGCCGGCCAGGATCAGCAGCGAGGCCGATTCGCCAAAGCTGCCGGCCCGGGTGCCGACCAGGGAAAACAACGCGCCGTGGTCGCCGGTCAGCGACTGGATCAGATCGATACCCCGCGACATTTCGGTCTTGGTGTAGCCGAGCAACGAAGCGCTGGCCATCGCATCCGGCACCGCCTGGTTGCCGAGGAAAATCTGCAAGCCGTGGATGAAATCCGGCGCCGCCGCCGTGCCCAGGGGCAAGGGGGCGATCCATTGCGTCAGCGGCACCGGGAAGGAAACCAGCAACGCCACCCGCGCCACCATCGCCGGGTTGAAAACATTCTGCCCGACACCGCCGAACACCTGCTTGCCAATGACGATGGCGATGAAGCCCCCGACCACCGCCACCCACCACGGCGCCCACGGCGGCAGGGTCATCGCCAGCAGCCACCCGGTCAGCAGCGCCGAGCCGTCGAATAGCTTGGCCTTGATGCGGGTAACGCCCATCATCTGGAGCGACAGGGCCTCGAAGCCAAGGCAGGAAAGAATGGTCAGCAGCCAGAGAAAGAACGACGGCCAGCCGAATAGCCAGAAGCCGTACAGCGTGGCCGGCGCCAGCGCCATCTGGACACGGAACATGGTGCGTGTGACCGAATTGCCGCCGTGGGCATGCGGCGAGGCTATCGGCTGGGTCGCCAGACCGGTGGGAATCATACGGTTTCTCCTTGTTTTGCGGCGTTGACCGCAGCAGCCTGTGCCGCCCGTTCCGCCTTGCGGCGCGCTGCCGCTTCGGCTTTCTCGCGGGCTTCCCGCTCGAGGCGTTCCTGCCGCGCCTGAGCGAGTTTCTTGGTCGATTCGGTGCGCAACTGGGCGCGCTGACGGGCGGAGAGATCGCCCTTGGCGAAATAGAAGTACTGAACCAGCGGGATGTGCGACGGGCAGACATAGGCGCAGCAGCCGCAGGAAATGCAGTCGGCGAGGCCAAGATCGACGGCGCCATCGAGATCGTCATTGCGAATCCGCGCGCTCATTTCCAGCGGCAGCAGGCCCATTGGGCACGCCTTGACGCAACTGCCGCAGCGGATGCAGGCCTCCGGCTCAAAGGCGGCGGCCTCCTCGGCATCGAGCAGCAGAATGCCGCTGGTGCCCTTGACCACCGGCACTTGCGCATGCGGAAGCACGGAACCCATCATCGGCCCGCCCATCACCATTTTCGCGACCGAGCCCTTGAGGCCGCCGGTGAAGGCGATCAGGTCGCTGACCAG
>CAZUAL010000531.1:0-1663 GCA_964618305.1 uncultured Dongia sp.
ACGTCGCCGGCGACCTTCTGGTGCATCTTGTCGCGCGTGTCGGCGGAACCGAGATGGGTGAGGCCGGTGCCTGTCACCAGGCAATGCGCGGGATCGGGATGGTCGATGGGGGCCAGCACGCTGTTGCTCGCGAGCAGCTCGGCATAGTCCAGTGCCTCGCCGGCCCCGCGCCCCTCGATATCCTTGGTGAGGCTCTTTACGGTGCCGACCAGGGCCGATTGGGCGATGTCGAGAATGCTGGCCGCACCCGGCACGGTGATCGCTTGCGACCCTTCGATGCGGGCGACGCCGCGCTGGTCGTTCTTGGTGAACTGGATAAGACGCATGATCCGACCTTCTTCAGGATTTCTTCTTGTAGTAGACGTCGATGCAGACGGCGGCCAAGAGCACCAGGCCCTTGATGACCTGCTGCAAATCGATGCCGATGCCGAGGATCGACATGCCGTTGTTCATGACGCCCATGATGAAGGCGCCGATGACGGCGCCGATCACCTTGCCGACACCGCCCGATGCCGAAGCGCCGCCGATGAAGACCGCGGCGATGACATCAAGCTCGAATCCGAGCCCGGCCTTCGGTGTCGCGGTGTTGAGGCGCGCCGCGAAGATGAGGCCGGCCAGACCGGCAAGGACACCCATATTGGTAAAGGTGAGGAAGGTCAGGCGTTCGGTGCGGATGCCGCTGAGGCGCGCCGCCTTCTCGTTGCCGCCCAAGGCATAGATGCGCCGGCCGATCGTGGTCGAGGACGTGACAAAGGCATAGAGCACGATCAGCGCGAACATGACGATGAGCACATTGGGCAGGCCCCGATAGCTCGCCATCAGGTAGGAGAACAGCAGGAAGCCGGCGGCGACCAGCAGATTGCGGCCCAGAAAGAACAGGGCCGGCTCTTCAGCGGCGCCATGCTTCGACTGGTTCTGGCGGTCGCGGAAGTTGAAATAGATCACCAGGGCAGTGACGACGATGCCGACCAGCAGGGACAAGGTCTGCAGGGCGACGGCGGGCGTGTTGGTCGTCGGATCGGCCTCCACCAGGGTGATGATGGGGAAGGGATTGGGGAGGAACCCGGAACTCAGCAGCTGGAATTCCTTGGGGAAGGGGCCGACCGACTGGCCGGCAAGGATATAAAGCGCCAAGCCCTTGAACACGAGCATGCCGGCCAAGGTTACGATGAAGGATGGTATTTTGAGATAGGCGATAAAATAGCCTTGCGCTGCGCCGATGGCGGCGCCCAGCGCCAGGCACAGGATCGTTGCCGGAATGAAATGGATGTGCTTCTGGACCATCAGCACCGCCGCAACGGCGCCGACAAAGCCCACCACCGAACCCACCGACAGATCGATATTGCCGGAGACGATCACCAGAAGCATGCCAAGCGCCATGATGACGATGTAGCTGTTCTGCAGGATAAGGTTGGTGAGATTGACCGGCTTGAAGAGCGTACCGCCGGTCGCCACCTGGAAGAAGATCATGATGACGATCAGCGACAGGAGCATGCCGTATTCGCGGATATTGCTCTTGATGAAGCGCGACAAACTCGTGGTCGCGCCCATTTCCTCGTTGGCGGCGGCTTGCTGTGTCATTCTAATCTTCCCATGACTTCATGATGGCGCGCATGATCTTTTCCTGCGACGCTTCCTTGGCTGGCATTTCGCCCACCATGCG
>CAZUAL010000532.1:0-1653 GCA_964618305.1 uncultured Dongia sp.
CCTTCTGTGGTTGCCGCCCTTAGTGCAAGAAGTTTCTAACCTGAAGAGGTGATGATCGAGTGCGGTCTTCTGTCAGGCCTCAATTTAATTGCGGCACATCCAGACGCCGCGGGCCGGTATGGTGATCTGCGGATCGGATCCAAATCTGCTCTTCGAGCTTTTCCGCCCTCTTATCGCTACTGGTATTCCCGATCCAGATCTTTTCGATCATTTTGCCCATTCAGGTCTTGGACTTCTCACACCCCCTTGTTACCGGCAGTGGCAGCTTGCAGCGTTATAATCATGCCGCGTCTGCTATTGCCGGATTCCTATAATCTTCCTTCTTCACCAGCATGGCCCATATCTGCCGCGCCATCTTGTTTGCCAGCGCGATTCCCACGAGCATCCTCGGCTTGCGTGCCAGCATGCGCCCGATCCAACTATCCGCAGGAATCTTATGGCGAGCGCGATCCATGATCTGGGTCATTGCCCCGATAATCAGAAGCCGACGGATATCAGCCTGCCCCGCCTTCGAAACTCGCCCAAGGCGGTTCTTGCCGCCAGACGAGTGCTGGCGGGGCACGAGTCCCAGCCAGGCCGCAAAATCCCGGCCACATTTGAACTGTGCCATGTCCGGGGCGAAAGCTTCGATTGCAAGCGCGATCATAGGCCCCACACCCGGCATGGTCTGCAGACGGCGTGCTGCTTCTGTCTCGGCTGCGAGAGCCTTCAATTTCTTGGTCTTTGCTTCGATCTGCTCTGTTTTTGCAGCTATCTGCCGTAACATATCTTGGCATTCCTCAATGATCAGCATCGGTAAGTCGCAAGCCGGATTTTTCACCAGCTCTTCAATCAGGTTCAGATGGCTGAGCCCCTGCGGAAACACATGTCCAAACTCATAGAGTACACCTCGCAGCGCATTCACGAGTTCGGTACGCTGATGGACGAGGCGCTCGCGACCCCGGAACAGCACTGCTTTGGCCTGCTGTCCCTCCGTCTTCGGAGGAACAAAACGCATGTTCGGCTGGCGTGCGGCTGTGACGATCGCCTCAGCATCAGCAGCGTCATTCTTCTGACGCTTCACGAAAGGCCGCACGTATTGAGGCGCGATCAACCGGACTTCGTGACCGAGGGATTCCATCTCCCGGGCCCAGTAGCTTGCGCTCCCGCAGGCCTCGAACACAACCAAAGCAGCTGGCTGCGCAGCCATGAAAACCCGGAATTGCTCCCGTGACAATTTCCTCCGGAACATCAATTGCCCAGCCATTGTCGCGCCGTGAACCTGGAAAACTCGCTTTGCCAAATCCACGCCTATGATCGTATCCTTCATTTTGCCGTCCTCTCCGCTCTTGGCCAACAGGCCGATTTTGGCACGTTACGATGCCGTCTGGGGAGGGCGGCAACCACCCCATCTGCTCTTGATCGCCGTCTCGATCGCTGGATGCGCGACTGATCCGCGGCTGAAGAGCGACTGCGACTGGGCGCAGCCCATCAGGCCATCGCGCCACGATGTGCTGACCCGGCAGACCAAGGAGCAGATCGCGTCGCACAACGAGGCGGGTGCCAAAATCTGCGGGTGGACACGTTGAGCACCACTATCGTCGACGGCCCCGCCATCATCATCGGCTATGAGTACCGGCTGCAGATCGAAGCGGAGAGCGCCCTGTTCCTTGC
>CAZUAL010000533.1:0-1634 GCA_964618305.1 uncultured Dongia sp.
CGCGTACGTCGTTCTGCGTGATCCGGAGCTGCGGCTGGCCGTCATGCAGCAGGTCGAAGAAGGTGCGCCCTTCCGCCTGGATGCGCGGGCTCTTTGCCGCCATGCCGCCGTCGATGACGCCGTCCTGGGTCAGGATGCCGGCCAGAAACATTTCCGCCAGCGCCTCGATGATGCCGGAGCCGCAGATCCCGGTGACGCCGATCGATTCGGTTTCCTTGGCGAAATCCGGATGATCCGACCAGAGATCGGAGCCGATCACCTTGAAGCGCGGCTCCAGCGTCTCGCGGTCGATGCGCACACGCTCGATGGCGCCGGGCGCGGCGCGCTGGCCGCAGGAAATCTGCGCGCCTTCGAAGGCGGGGCCCGTGGGCGACGAGGCGGCCAGGAGCTTGTGCTTGTTGCCGAGCACGATTTCGGCATTGGTGCCGACATCGACGATGAGCGTCATCTCCTCCGCCTCGTAAGGCGTTTCGGAAAGGATGACACCCGCCGTGTCGGCGCCGACATGGCCGGCGATGCAAGGCAGCACATAGATGCGCGCGTTGGGATGCACCTTGAGATCGATTTCGCTCGCCCAGATCTGCACCGGCCCATCGGTCGCGAGGGCAAAAGGCGCCCAACCGAGTTCGATCGGGTTAATGCCGAGCAGCAGATGGTGCATGATCGGGTTGCCGACGAAGGTGCATTCCAGAATGTCGTGGACCGTGCAGCCGGCCTCCTTGGCGACCGCTTGTGCCAGATCGTTCAAGGCCTCGCGCACCGCCTTGGTCATGTCGGCATCGCCGCCGGGATTCATCATCACATAGGAGACGCGGCTCATCAGATCCTCGCCGAAGCGAATCTGCGGATTCATGAGGCCCGACGAGGCGACGACTTCACCGGTCTGCAGGTCGCAGAGATGGCCGGCGATGGTGGTTGAGCCGACATCGACGGCAAAGCCGTAGATCTTCTCATGAAAGCCCGGCCAGACGGCAGTGATCTGCTTCCCTTGATGGACGGCGACGGTGACCTTCCACTCGCCCTTCCGGAGCGCCTGCTGCAGGCCCTGGATGGCGCGCACGTCGCAATCGAGACCCTCGAGGTTCCATTGCGCCTTCAACGCTTTCTCAAGCCGCTGCAGATCGCCCGTGGGATCGTGCATGTCCGGTTCCTGCACCTCGACATAGTGCAGCTTGACGACCGGGTCCAAGGTGATGTCGCGCATCTCGGCGCGCTTCCGGACTACCTGCTTATGGACCTGGCTGTCGGCCGGCACGTCGATGACGAGATCGCCGAGAAGGGCTGCCGAGCAGGAGAGGCGCCGGCCGGGTTTCAGGCCCCTCTTGTCGGCATAGCGCTGCTCGACCGCCGAGAAATCGGAAAGATGGTGCGCGTCGGAGGTGACGCCGAGCTTGGCGAACTCGCCTTCCGAGACGACGACCTGGCAGCGCCCGCAGATGCCGCGCCCGCCGCAGACGGAATCGATATCGACGCCAAGCTGGCGTGCGGCAGCAAGGATCGGCGTGCCCTTGGGGAAGCGCCCGCGCTTCCCGGAGGGCATGAAGACCAGCATCGCCTCGTCCTTGTTGCCATTGTTCTCCGAAGCTGCCGCGCCGACATCCGCCATGATGGGAATTCCTGCAATGCTTATAAGG
>CAZUAL010000534.1:0-1633 GCA_964618305.1 uncultured Dongia sp.
AGGCTGACGATGCGCTCGACATCCGGGATGAAGCCCATGTCGAGCATGCGGTCGGCTTCGTCGATCACCAGGATCTTGACGTCGATAAGCAGGATCTTGCCACGCTCGAAAAGATCAAGGAGGCGGCCCGGCGTCGCGATTAGGACGTCGACGCCGCTCATCAGCCGGGCTTCCTGTTCGGCAAAGCCCTCGCCGCCGATGATGAGGGCGTGCTTCAGGTTCTGATACTTGCCGTACTTCTCGAAGTTCTGCGCAACCTGCGCCGCCAGCTCGCGGGTCGGCTCGATAATGAGCGAGCGCGGCATGCGCGCCTTGGCGCGGCCGTTCGACAGAATGTCGAGCATCGGCAGGGTGAAGGAGGCGGTCTTGCCCGTCCCCGTCTGAGCGCAGCCGAGTACGTCGCGGCCCATCAACACGGTCGGTATGGCTTGTGCCTGGATCGGTGTTGGTTCGCTATAGCCTGCCTCGGCAACGGCGCGGAGAAGCTCGGGGCTGAGCCCCAGTTCGGGAAATCCCATGTTGTCTCGAAAATAGGGGCCGATCTAACAAGCAAAACGGCCGCCCTCGGCTCCCGTGGCGACCGCCGCATTTGTGGCCGGGACTATACGTGGACGCTTGGCTTTGTCAATCGCAACCGCCCGTTTTGGGCCAGGAAATGCCTTCAAATTCGAGTGTTCCGGCGCCAGGGCGTGTGTCGGATGCCGGGCGAATGCAACTATTGGAAGCGAGGCTCAGGTGATTGACGATCGCGGCCAGTGGATGGTGTTCTGCCATCGCCGGCCAGCCGGCGGGGAATGCGGGATTCTGTGGGTGAGTTGATTCTGGCATGACGGTGCATCTCGTAAAACTCTGCGTCGGGGTCGACAGCATCGCCGAACTCGTCCGCTACCGGGAGGAACTGCAGCGCAAGCGCCGCGCCGAGAAGAAGCCGCTCGAGGACCAGCATTGGACACGCTCCTATCCGCGCCGTGCGGAAGAGGTGCTGGATGGCGGATCGCTCTATTGGGTGATCCGCGGCCGGATCTGCGCCAGGCACCGGATATTGCGCCTGGACGAGGTCGAGGATGAAAGCGGGAAGCCTTATTGCGCCATCGTCTACGACCCGACCGTGATCGTCACGGAAAGCCGGCCCCGGCGTGCTTTTCAGGGGTGGCGCTATCTGGAGGCGGAGGACGCGCCGCCCGATCTCGCCGACCAGCGGACGGCGCTGTCCCAGGCGATGGTGGAAGAGGATATCCCGGACGATTTGCGGACCGAATTGCGCGCCCTCGGGCTGCTCTGACTGATCCCGAAATGCCCCGCCAGGGTTGGTTTTAGGCTTTTTTGGGGGTGGCGAAATTTTTGTGCTTGCAAGTCCCGATCCGACTCGCCTATAAGCCCGCCACCGAACGGGGCCGACTGGTTCGTCGGTTACCGGTTCGAACCGGCGGCTGAAAAGCCACGGCGAGATCTGGCGGAACGAGTGGGGCGGAAGCCTCAGATCACTTGTAACGCCATCCCGGCATCGCTATATTGCACGGCTTCACCGGCCGAGTCTGGCTGGTGGGTTTCCGTGCGTGAGTGCGGTGCCAAGCTTTTTGACATTGTGATTTGGATAGAAGGGATACGCGGGCGGCGGGTCTTTGTGGTCTTT
>CAZUAL010000535.1:0-1628 GCA_964618305.1 uncultured Dongia sp.
GCCGGAAAACGATTGTGCTCGGACGATGAATGGATCGGCGCTTGTCGCGGCAAGAAGCCTTCGACGTATCCTTATGGGAACGATCACGTTCCGGGACGCTGCAATGATCGCGGCGTATCTTCGTTTAATGCGCTCTACAGTGTAGCCGGGACGAACCCTCCGCAAGAATCGTATTCCTTCGAGAACATGAATAACCCGCAGCTGAATCAAATGGCGGGTACGCTGGCGAAGTCGGGGGACTTCAAAAAGTGCAAATCGAGTTACGGCGCTTATGACATGGTCGGCAATTTGCACGAATGGACCGCCGCAAAATCCGGGACATTTCGCGGAGGGTATTACCTGGACGTGCATATCAACGGTGATGGTTGCGACTACAAAACCACCGCGCACAACGGCCGTTATCACGATTATTCGACGGGTTTTCGCTGCTGCAAATGAGCCGTCACAATTCGTGCGGCATCAAATCCCGCGGGCTTCGATAATATTGCAGCGGCGAATAAAGCAGCATGTTCGACACGCGTGACGTGTAAATACACGCGTACTCCTCCACCTGATCGCCGAAACTGCTGGGTTCGCTCGATTCTTTCATCAGCGATCCCCAAAAAGGATGAAATCGCAAATCGATTTCCCGCTCGAGCTTCGAAGCTTCCGCATCCACGCTGCGCAGCAGCCCTCGAATTCGTTCGACGGCTCGTTTCGTCCGCGCCTTCTCGACGTCATTCGCGGCCACGCTGTTCTTGCCGCCTTCGTCTTCCGTCTTGCGACTCAGGTCCTTGAAGCGTTGTTGGTAATAACGAAGTTCGTCTTCGAGTTCGTCCCGGCGTTGTTCCAGCTCGGCGCTCTGCTGATGCTGCTCGCGACACGCCTCGTGCGCCTGCACCTCGGCTTCCATCTCTTGGATGATCATCGCCGTGCGCCACGCCGACTCTTTCTTTGACCTCAAAATATCGCCGTAGATGTGATCGCCGACGTAGAGGATGCGATCGCCCGACACACCAAGCGCGCTTTCGAGGTCGTGCAAGTTGCCGCCTTCGTAGATCGCTCCGCGTTCGAGCGACGACATCACCGGACGGGTCATGTCGCCTTCGCGTTGGATGAGCGGCCTTCGTTCCTCGAAAAACGCCGGCTTCTGCGCGGCGACGATGACGAGATCGAAGTAGTGACGGAAGCTTGGGTACTCGGGCATCGCGTTGCCGAGCAGGTACGTCATCATCTGTTCGGTGTAGGGCCAGCGCGAGTTCGTCAAAAGGAACAGCTTTTTTCCTGCCGAACGGAACTTGTGGAGCGTCGAAGCGAGCAGGGGGTCTCGTTCGACAAACCGCGGCAAGTCGCTCAGGACGACGTCGAGGATCGATCCGTCGCGATGAGCTTCGTCGATGCTCTCGCGGATATCGGCGAACAGGCGCGCGTAATCGAGTTCGATGGAGCGGCTGTCGAACGCGTCGACGATGCCCGCGTAGAGCGTCACTTCGCTCAGGGCGTACAACGTGTCGATGAAGTGGAAGCGGCCGGTGTTCGGCTTGACTTTCTTCTGGTGATAGAGCGAGCGCAGTTCGTCTTTGGTCAGTTCGCGAAGCCCGTGGAAGCCTTGGTGAACCACCTTGAAGCGGGCCATTTTGAGGACATTT
>CAZUAL010000536.1:0-1614 GCA_964618305.1 uncultured Dongia sp.
CGTCTCGGTGCGCTCCAACGTCCGCACCGCGGAAGCGGCGCGCAAGGGTCTCGCCCCGGCGCTCGCCGTCGCGGCGAAGGCGGGCGGCATCACCGGCATGCTGGTGGTCGGCCTCGGCCTCCTCGGCGTTGCCGGCTATTACGGCTTCCTGAAATCCTCGGGCGTTGAAATGCGCGCCATGCTGGAAGCCCTGGTGGGTCTCTCCTTCGGCGCCTCGCTCATCTCGATCTTCGCGCGTCTGGGCGGCGGCATCTTCACCAAGGGTGCGGATGTGGGCGCCGACCTCGTCGGCAAGATCGAAGCCGGCATTCCTGAAGATGATCCCCGCAACCCGGCCGTCATCGCCGACAATGTCGGCGACAATGTGGGCGATTGCGCCGGCATGGCCGCCGATCTCTTCGAGACCTTCGCGGTCACCGTCGTCGCCACCATGCTGCTGGGCTCGATCTTCTTCACCGGCCCGGCGCAGGAAAAGCTGATGCTGCTGCCGCTCCTGATCTGCGGCGCCAGCGTCGTCGGTTCGGTCATCGGCATGTTCTTCATCAAGCTGGGCTCGAGCAACAACATCATGGGTGCCCTCTATAAGGGCCTCATCGCCGCCAGCGTGATCTCGATCGTCATCATCGCCGCCCTCATCAACCAGGTGGTTGGCTTCGATGTCATCGAAGGCACCATGACCGGCATGAACATCCTGTGGTGCGCCGTGATCGGTCTTGCCGTCACCGGCCTCCTCGTCTGGATCACCGAATACTACACCTCGACGGCTTATCGTCCGGTGAGGTCGGTGGCGCAGGCGTCGACCACGGGCCATGCCACCAACATCATCCAGGGTCTCGCCGTGTCGATGGAAGCCTGCGCGCTTCCCGTCCTGGTGATCTCGGCTGCCATCGTCGCGGCCTTCAGCCTGAGTGGCCTCTACGGCATCTCGATCGCCGCCACGACCATGCTGTCGCTGGCCGGCATCGTCGTCGCCCTCGACGCCTACGGCCCGGTCACCGACAATGCCGGCGGCATCGCCGAAATGGCGGAACTGCCGCCGGAAGTGCGCAAGGTGACGGACGCCCTCGACGCGGTCGGTAATACGACCAAGGCCGTGACCAAGGGCTATGCCATCGGTTCGGCGGCACTTGCGGCCCTGGTGCTGTTCGCGGCCTATACCGAGGATTTGAAGCACTACTTCCCGCAGCTCGTCGATACGATCAAGTTCGAGCTCAACAACCCCTACGTGGTCATCGGCCTGTTCATCGGCGGCGCTCTGCCGTTCCTGTTCGGCGCCATGGGCATGATGGCGGTCGGCCGTGCCGCGGGCTCGGTGGTCGTGGAAGTCCGCCGCCAGTTCAAGGAAATCCCCGGCATCATGGAAGGCAAGGCCAAGCCCGAATACGGCAAGGCGGTCGCTCTCCTCACCACCGCGGCGATCAAGGAAATGATCATTCCGTCCTTGCTGCCGGTGGCGGCGCCGATCGTCCTCTACTTCGTGGTCTCGATCGTGGCGGGCCAGGCCGAAGGCTTCATTGCCTTGGGTGCGATGCTCCTCGGCACGATCGTCACGGGTCTCTTCGTCGCCATCCAGATGACCTCGGGTGGTGGCGCCTGGGACAATGCCAAGAAGTA
>CAZUAL010000537.1:0-1596 GCA_964618305.1 uncultured Dongia sp.
CATCGAAGCGGCGCGCGCCGGCGAGCTTGGCCGCGGCTTCTCCGTTGTCGCCGACGAGGTGAAGCAGCTCGCTCAGCAAACCGGCGCCGCGACGCAGGAAATCGTCGGCATCATCGGCAGCGTCAAGGATCGC
Source organism: uncultured Dongia sp. (assembly GCA_964618305.1). Taxonomy (GTDB): domain Bacteria; phylum Pseudomonadota; class Alphaproteobacteria; order Dongiales; family Dongiaceae; genus Dongia. The sequence continues at coordinate 134 of CAZUAL010000537.1, forward strand.
ATCAACGGCGTCGCCCGCGCCATCGGCGCCATCGACGAGATCGTGCGTGATCTTGCCGGCGCGGCCCAGAGCATCAACGCCACCATGCAGCAGCAGGCAGATGCCAACCGCGAGGTTGGCAAGGCAATCGAGGAAACAGCCTCGCGCGCACAGGATCTCGGCACCGTGGCCGGCAAGGTGACGGCGGCGGCGGCGGAGACGGATTCCCTGGCACGAGAACTGGAAGGTGACGGCGTTCGCCTCGTCAACCAGGCCGGCCGGCTTTCGGAGACGATCGACAGCCTGACCGGCGCCACGCGCCTTGTAGTGCTGGAATGGGAAGGTTACCTCTCTAAATTCGCCCGCGAGTTTGAAGCTCTCGCCAAACAGCGCGGCCTCAATGTCAGCCTCGTCCTGCCGCGCGATGCGAACGGGCAGCCGCTCTATCTCTCCGGCCCCGAGGACATCACCCGCGCCATGAAGGAAGGCGGCATCGATCTGGTGACGCCGACCCACTCCTATTACAAGGCTGGCGGCGGCGCGCTGCTCAAGGGCCTCATGCCGCTCGACCTGGCGCGGCTCAATAACTGGCAGTCGGTGCTGGGAAGCCTGCGCGATGCGCGCTTTGCCGAAGGCGAAGGCGGTGCCCGCTTCGGCGTGCCGCTTCTCGGCGGCTCCTGTGCCCTTGCCTATAACGGCAAAGCAACTCAAGCGCCAAAAAGCTGGAAGGCGATGCTCGATCCTGCCAACAAGGGCAAGATCGGCCTCACCGACGGGCAGTGGGAAACCAACATCTACATCGCCGGCCTCCTCGCCGGCGTGCCGCTCGCCCAGCTCTACGATCCTCCGAGCAGCGCCGATTCATCCATCCAGAAGAATCTCAACGCGCTTGTGGCCCAGGCCGGCTATTTCTGGGGCGGACTTGGCGAGGCCCGCGCTATGCGCGCCCTTTCCCTCACGACCGATTACTGGGTCGGTGTCGCACTCGCCAATGCGGAAGGTCAGGATTGGCGCTTTGCCGACCCCGCCGAAGGGCAGACCGTCTGGCTCGACACCATCGCCGTCACCGCCGAGGCGGCGCGCGATCCTCAGAAGATCGAGGCGATCTATCTCCTGATCGACTTCATGCTGAGCCCGGAGATCCAGCGCCGGCTGCTGCAGGACCTGGGGGTGAGCATCGTCAATGCGGAAGCGGCGCGCCTTCTCGGCGCCGATGTCGCCAAGCGCTTCCATGTCGGCGACAACGCTTTCTTCGCTGAGGAGCGCCTCTGGCAGCCGCTTTCCGATGCCACCCGCCGCCGTTTCGAGCGCATGTGGCAGGAAGCACTGAAGCACCGCGCCGTTTGAGCCCAACGAAAGACCCCGCCGGCGATTACCGGCGGGGTTTTTTCAACAACTATCGTGACGCGAAGATTACTTCTTGGCGAGGGCCGAACCCTGGCGCTTCGACATGAAGGACTTCGCGGTTTCGACCGCGACGGCCG
>CAZUAL010000538.1:0-1562 GCA_964618305.1 uncultured Dongia sp.
ATCCGGTCCTTGACCTTTTCGAGCGCGAAATGATCGGCGTCGAGGACGTCCTGCGCCTTCGCGATGTCCTTTTTCAGCTTCGACTTCTTGCCCCACGGCAAGCCGATCAGCGTGTCGAGATAGTTGCGAACGACGGTCGCCTCGGCCGACATCGGGGCCATCGCGCGCAGCTTCTTGAGCTCGGCGTTCGCCTTGGCCTTGGCTTCCTTCGACATCTTCAGGCCATCGATCTTGGCCTGCAGTTCCGCGAGATCGTCGCCGCCCTCGCCATTGTCGTTGCCGAGTTCGCGCTGGATCGCCTTCATCTGCTCGTTGAGGTAATACTCGCGCTGGCTCTTTTCCATCTGGCGCTTCACGCGGCCGCGGATGCGCTTCTCGACCTGGAGAATGTCCAGTTCCGTCTCGAGTTGCGACAGCAGTTTCTCGAGTCGCTCGCCGACGTCGAAGAGCTCGAGGATTTCTTGCTTGAGCTCCAGCTTCATGGGCAGATGCGCAGCGATAGTATCGGAGAGCCGGCCCGCCTCCTCGATCCCCGCCAGAGAAGTGAGAATCTCCGGCGGAATTTTCTTGTTCAATTTGACGTACTGGTCGAACTGAGCGAGCACGGCGCGGCGCATTGCCTCCACTTCGTGGTCGACCCCTTCATCCCCGGCAATCGAAACAACGTTGGCCATGAACAAGGCGCCCTGGTCCTCGATGCGATTGATCTTGGCGCGCTGCGTACCTTCCACCAGAACCTTGACCGTACCATCGGGCAGCTTGAGCATCTGCAGGATGTTGGCGACGCAACCGATCGCGTAAAGATCATCGGGCTCCGGTTCATCCTTCGCCGCGGACTTCTGTGCCACCAGCAGAATGCCCTTGCCCGCCTCCATGGCGACCTCGAGCGCCTTGATCGACTTGGGTCGACCGACGAACAGCGGAATCACCATGTGGGGGAACACCACCACGTCGCGCAGGGGCAACAGGGGGATCTCGAGCTGCTCGCTATTGTCTTGTTCGCCTAGCATGGGCTTGTCCTCTCAGAGCTTGTTTCTGCCGGTATTCGCGTTGGCAGATGGGGGCGACGGCCGTTCAATTCAAGGCGCCCCGCCGCAGAGCGGAGGCGCGGCAGTCAGTTTGAACCCGAAACCTTGGGTTGGTCGGCGTAAATCAGCAGGGGCCGACCGCCGTTTTCGATCATGCCTTCATCGACAACCGCCTTGGCGACGTTCTCGAGGGCCGGCAGATCATACATGGTATCCAGCAACGCGCCTTCGAGAATCGAGCGCAAACCGCGCGCCCCGGTCTTGCGCTTGAGTGCCTTGCGCGCGATCGCCTGGAGTGCCGCCGGTCGAATCTCCAGTTCGACTCCTTCCATGGCGAAGAGTTTCTGATACTGCTTCGTCAGGGCATTTCTCGGCTCGACGAGGATCTGCACCAGGGCCGCTTCGTTCAGTTCCTCGAGCGTCGCTACCACGGGCAGCCGGCCGATCAGTTCGGGAATCAGCCCGTACTTGATCAGATCCTCGGGCTCGACCGTGCGCAGGACTTCACCCACGGCCTTCTTGTCGTCCTTGCTC
>CAZUAL010000539.1:0-1560 GCA_964618305.1 uncultured Dongia sp.
ACTCGGGATTTTTGCTGGCGAGGCTCCGGGCGAAGTAGCTGGCGTCGTAGGTCGTCTCCTCGATGAATTCGTCGTTGAGCGCGAACACCGTTTCCATTGGCAGGTTCGGCAGATGCGGGAGCGGTGCGTCAGGAACCGGGAGGTTGAGGTCCAGCCAATCGGGAATGGAGTTCGGCCCGGAGCTCGGCGGTGGCGTAGCGGTTCAAATGGCGTCGTAATCCGGCGCGGCAAGGTCGAGTCGGTTTTCCTGCACAAGCGTAATCACGTCGAGCATGTCGCGCTCGCGCCGATGCTCGGCTCCGCTGCGCATTGCGTGAAGTTTCAGTGGCGATGAGGTGCTTCAATGCGGGAATGCGGACTAACGGCGACGATCTTCACGCGTCCGCTTTCGGCGGTTCGATGCGCGGGAAGAGGGGCGTGGGTTTGCCGAGGACATGGCCGTCGGGCAGGCCGCCCCATTGCGCGGCGTTGAGGGTCATCGGGCCGGACCAGTTCAGTTGCGCGAAGATGCCCGCGGCGGCTTTCGGGAGGACCGGGGAGATGAGGATGGCGATGATGCGGAGGGACTCGGCGAGGGTGTAGAGGACGGCGTCGAGGCGGTCGGCCTGCGCGGGGTCTTTGGCGAGCGACCAGGGTTTTTGGGATTCGATGAGCGAGTCGCAATACGCGCCGATCACTCGCACGTATCCGAGCGCATCGTTGATTCGCGGCTCGGCGGCCGAGTGAAGACCACAGTCACCCATCGCCTCACGATGTTCGACGAGCGCTTTGGCGATGTTCTCGCGATGGTCGTGCAGCGTGCGCTCTCCGAGCGCATCGAGTCCGCTCAGAGCGCGGACGCTACACTTCCCCTCCCGATACTTCGCCGCCATGTTCAGCGTGCGGTTGAGGAGGTTGCCGAGGGAGTTGGCGAGGTCGGCGTTGTAGCGCTGGATGAGGCGTTCCTCGCTGAAGTCGGCGTCGCGGCCGGTGGCGATGTCGGCCATGAGATAGTAGCGCAGCGCCTCGGCGCCGTAGCGGTCGGCGAGGGCGTCGGGGTCCACGATGTTGCCGAGGCTCTTGCTCATCTTCGCGCCGGCGATGTTCCACCAGCCGTGGACGAGGAAGGTGGGCATCTCCTCGTCGGTGAAGCCGAGCGCCTTCAGCATGATCGGCCAGTAAACCCCGTGGGCGGGGATGAGGATGTCTTTGCCGATGACGTGCAGCGGCGGCCAGAAACGTCGAAAAGCGTCTTCGTCCTTTTCTTCATCTTCATCTTTTTCTCCATCGCGTTCCGTTCCGCGCTCTGCGCGGGATGAAGATGAAGATGAAGAAAAAGACGAAGAGTAGAATGCGTCGTGACCCGGTGCGTAGGTGATGTAGTTCACGAGCGCGTCGAACCACACGTAGGTGACGAAGCCGGCGCCGAAGCTCTCGGGGAAGGGGATGCCCCACTTGAGCCGTGACGCCGGGCGCGAGATGCAAAGGTCGCCGTCGAGCTTCTCCACGGCATTGCGCAGCTCGGCGACGCGGAAGTCGGGAACGATGAGCGGCTTCCCCTGCTCACTGCGGCGGTCGATG
>CAZUAL010000540.1:0-1558 GCA_964618305.1 uncultured Dongia sp.
GAGCGATTGAAGGATCCGGAACTGTGCCGCCTGCTGATCCCCACCACCTATGGCCTGATGTGGATCGGCAATATTGCACTGGCGGGCGTCGGCATTCCGGGCGTGTTCGGTTTTGCCGGCTTCTACTCGAAGGACAGCATCCTCGAATCCGCCTTCGCGGCGCATTCGGGTGTGGGTATGTACGCCTTCTGGCTCGGCATCATTGGTGCCGTGATGACGGCCTTCTATTCCTGGCGCCTCATCTACATGACCTTCCACAACGAGCCGCGTGCCAGCCACGACACGATGCATCATGTGCACGAAAGCCCGCTGGTCATGCTGGTGCCGCTCTTCGTGCTGGCTATCGGCGCTGTCTTCGCCGGCTTCATCTGGCATGAAGGCTTCGTCGGCGCCGAGATGGAGCATTTCTGGGGTGAGGCGATCCATTTCGCCGCCACCAACGAGGTTCCGCATCACGCCCATGATGTGCCGACGTGGGTGAAGCTGCTGCCGCTCGTGGCCGGCATCTTCGGCATCCTCTTTGCGACCTATGCCTACATGATGCAGCGGGGGCTTCCCGGCTTCTTTGCCAGCGCGCTCCGGCCGCTTTACCTCATGTCCTATAACAAGTGGTATTTCGACGAGCTTTATGACGCCATCTTCGTCAACCCGATCAAGGCGCTCGGCCGCTTCCTGTGGAAGCAGGGCGACGGTGCCGTGGTAGATGGCGCCATCGACGGCTTCGCCTGGCTGACCGGCGAATGGTTCGCCAAGCGCGCCAGCGCCCTGCAATCCGGTTATGTGTACCACTACGCCTTTGTCATGCTGATCGGCATTGTCGCCCTGGTCAGCTGGTACATCTTCCCCATTCGGTAAGTGAGAGACGTGATGAGCGCCAGCATGCCCATCCTCAGCCTGACGACCTTCCTGCCGCTTGTGGGCGCGGCGCTCATTCTCATCCTCAGAGGGGAAGAGAAGACGGTGGCGCGCAATGCCCGCTATATCGCGCTTTGGACGTCACTCATCACCTTCGCCGTTTCTCTGGTGATCTGGTTTAATTTCGACCGGTCGGTCGTTGGTTTCCAGTTCGAGGAAACGGTTGAGTGGCTGCCGGCCCTCAAGATCAACTATCATGTCGGTCTCGACGGCATATCGATGACCTTCGTGCTGCTTTCGACCCTGCTGACGCCGATCTGCGTGCTGGCGAGCTGGGAAGCGGTCGAGAAGCGCGTCAAGGAATACATGATCGCCTTCTTGGGCCTCGAAACCCTGATGGTCGGTACCTTCTGCGCGCTCGACTTCATCACCTTCTATGTCTTCTTCGAAGGTGTCCTCATACCGATGTATCTCATCATCGGTATCTGGGGTGGTCCGCGCCGCGTTTACGCTTCGATCAAATTCTTCCTCTTCACGCTCGCGGGCTCCGTGCTGATGCTCCTGGCGATCCTCGCCATGTATTCGATCGCGGGTACCTCCGACATCCCGAAGCTGATGGCTTATGGCTTCGATCCGTCTCTGCAGAAATGGCTCTGGCTGGCGCTCTTCGCCTCCTTCGCGGTCAAGGTGCCGATGTGGCCGG
>CAZUAL010000541.1:0-1545 GCA_964618305.1 uncultured Dongia sp.
CCGCAGCGGTGTTGTCGCTGGCTTCACCAAGCACCCAGGTGTCCTTGGTGCCGCCTCCCTGCGAGGAGTTGACCACCAGCGAACCCTCGCGCAGCGCGACCCGCGTCAGTCCCCCCGGCACCATGCGCACCTCGCGGCCGGTGAGCACGAATGGCCGCAGGTCAATATGGCGGGGTGCGATGCCGGATTCGACGAAGGTCGGGCAGGATGACAACGACAGCGTGGGCTGTGCGATGTAGTTGGTGGGATTGGCTTTCACCACGGCGGCGAAATCCTCCACTTCCTTTGCCGTCGCAGCGGGGCCCACCAGCATGCCGTAGCCACCGGCACCGTGCACTTCCTTCACCACCAGATCCTTCATGTTGGCGAGCACGTAGGACAGGTCCGCGGGCTTGCGGCACTGGTAGGTGGGCACGTTGTTCAGGATCGGATCCTCATCGAGATAAAACTTGATCATGTCCGGCACATACGGGTAGATCGATTTGTCGTCGGCGACGCCGGTGCCGATGGCGTTGCAGATCACGATGTTGCCCTTGACGTAGGCATTGAACAGGCCTGGCACACCAAGCACCGAATCGGGCCGGAAGGCGAGCGGGTCGAGGAACACGTCGTCGAGGCGGCGGTACATCACGTCCACCCGCTGCGGCCCGCTGGTAGTGCGCATGTAGACGTAATCATCCTTGACGAACAGATCCTGCCCTTCGACCAGCTCCACGCCCATTTGCTGCGCGAGGAAAGTGTGCTCGAAGTAGGCGCTGTTGAAGCGCCCCGGCGTCAGCAACACCACATTCGGGTTATCTACGTCCGTGGCCTCCTTGAGCGTCTGCAGCAGCAGCGCAGGATAGTGCTCGACCGGGCGCACCGTCTGCCGCAGGAATAACTCCGGGAACAGCCGCATCATCATCTTGCGGTTCATCAGCATGTAGCTCACGCCCGATGGCACGCGCAGGTTGTCCTCCAGCACGTAGTACTTGCCGTCGTTGTTGCGCACGATGTCGACGCCGGTGATCGACACATAGGTGTCGTGCGGCACCTTGACGCCCACCATCTTGGTCTGGAACTGCGCGTTGCCCTCGATCTGCTCGCGCGGGATCAACCCGGCCTTGAGGATCGCCTGGTCGTGATAGATGTCGGCGAGGAAGCGGTTGATCGCGGTCACCCGCTGGGTGAGGCCCTTTTCGAGATAGCTCCACTCGTCGGCGGTGATGATGCGCGGGATCACATCGGAAGGGATCAGGCGCTCGGTGCCTCCCTCGTCCCCGTACACCGTGAAGGTGATGCCGATGCGGCGGAACAGCAGGTCGGCCTGGGCGCGACGCTGCGCGAGCGTTTGCTCGGGCGAGGACTGCAGCCAGTCGTTGTAGGCAGCGTAGTGGGCACGCGTGCCCTGACTTTGCACTTGCGACTGCCCGCCGGCGGACTGACTCTGGCGCTGCGATTGCCCTCGCTCCGGCGCCCCGGCAGTGACGAGCATCTCGTCGAAATGGTGGGCAGGCGGCGGAGTGATGGCGTGCATGGTCATGATCGCGGACAACGGGACGGTTG
>CAZUAL010000542.1:0-1541 GCA_964618305.1 uncultured Dongia sp.
GGATTACGGAGTTGAACGAAAAGATGGGGGGCGGAGACTCGATGATCAGCGATCTGGTGCGCGAGGACATCCGCTTTCACATCGCGATACTGACCGCGGCGAGGAACGACGTCATTCGCAAGGAGAACATGCAATTGCACCTTGTGAACCGGATCGTCTCGGCGCGGGGTACGGCGATGTTGCGGCCTGTTGGCGACGAGAGTACGGCGAACCACCGGGAGGTGCTGGAGGAGCACCAAGCGATTCTCCGTGCGATTGGCGCCCGTGATGCCGAAGGGGCGAAACAGGCCATGCATCGACACATCCATAAATTGAGCGAGAAACAGATCTCCTTGCGCGAGCGCTCGGAGTCCAAGCCCAAGATGAAGCCGTTGACGGAAGAGGAGCTGATCTACTCCACCTGAGGATGGGTCGAAAGCAGGTCCAGGCACCAGATTTCACCAACTGGTCCACCCTCCGTCGACGGCCAGACTCTGGCCGGTGACGTAGGAGGCCCCTTCGCTCAGCAAGAAGAGCGTGGGTCCCACGATTTCCGTGCTCTGCCCGACGCGATTCATGGGCGACTTGGCGCAGAGCCGGGCGATGAAGCCGGGTTCCTCGCGCTGCAGGTTTGGATTTGGAAAAGGACCTGGCGTGACGGCGTTGAAGCGGACACCGCCGGTTCCGTAGTGAACTGCGAAATACCGAGTCATCTGCAGAAACGCCGCCTTGCTTGCGCCGTAGTCGATGGGATTTGGAACAAGGGGTGCGGGGTACATCGATGGATCCGGTGCCACGACGCCATACATGCTGGAAAAGAGCACGACGCTTCCCCGGCCGCGTGCCTTCATCCGCTCTCCGAGTGCCCGGCAGAGAAGAAACGTGGTGGTCAATGTGAGCGAAAAGGTGCGAGTGAGATCTTCGGGCGACAACTGCTCAAGGCGCTTGCCGGCGGAAGACAGGTAGGCCAGATGGGCGACGCCGTCTGGTAGCCCGTGGGCGGTAACCAGCCGCTCGACCGTAGGTTCAATTTGCGAAACGTCCGACAGGTCCCACGACCAGGGGACCGTGCGAGCGAGTGTGCGCTCACGCACGAAGGTCTCGGCTTTCTGTGCCAGATCGATGCAGACGACCTGCTGGGCGACATGATCGAGTGCGGCGGTGATGGCGGAGCCCAGATAACCGGCTCCGCCCGTGACCCAGACGGACTTTCTTTCAAAGGAGTTCCAGGAGGATTGCATGGAAACGAAGTCAGGGTTTGGGAGCTTCCCGGTAGAAGTGGGCGAGTCGGGCATCCATGTACTCGTTGAGCCCCATCACATCCGCGCCGACACTGATCATCTGGTAGCCTTCGGCAAACAGCTCGGCGAAGGGCGCAATGGGTTGAGACATGGCGAACTTGCCGTGCTGGCGGGCTGCCTGGGCGATCCGCGCTCTCGCCCGTTTGACCTCGGGGTGGTCAGGTTGGAAGGTCTGGCCGATGCGGTGGGAGAAGTCACCGGGGCCGAAGTGCAGAATGTCAAATCCCGGAACCGCGGCAATGGCGTCAACCTGTGCGAGCC
>CAZUAL010000543.1:0-1539 GCA_964618305.1 uncultured Dongia sp.
AGATTGGTTGTAGGTGTTGTTCGACGAGCGCACCAGGATGCGGCCCTTCCATTTCGGGTCGGCCAGATCCTCGTACGTGCTCATCTCATCCGTCTTCACCTTGCGCTTGTCATAGACGATGACGCGGGCGCGGGTGGAGAAGCCGAACCAGTGGCCGTTCTCCTCCCGGAGGTGCGGCGGGATCTTCTCGCTGAGGAGCGGCGAACTTGTCGGCTGGAACACGCCCGCTTCCTGGGCGCGCCACAGATTGCCGGCATCGACAGTGACGAAGACGTCGGCGGGCGAGCTTTCGCCCTCCAACTTCACGCGCTCCATCAGTTCTTCGGCCGTGCCCTGGATCGCGTTGATGCTGATCCCCGTCTCCTTGGTGAAGAGCTCGTAGAGCGTCTCATCCGCCGGGTAGTGCCGGGCGCTGTAGATGTTGACCTCGCCGGCATCGGCCATCGCGCGGCGGCTCACGAAGGGGGCGGCCAGGGGCAGGGTGGCCGCGAACGGGAGGCCGAGGGCGAGCCTGGCGAAACGGCGGCGGGAGAGCGGGGTGGCGGTGCTGAGCATCAGGGCGTCCATGTGCAAGTGCGAATAATTCGCATCCATGCTTATATGGGGCGATTCCGGCGCGATCAAGAGGGGGTTGCGACCCCTTTTGGGATCAACCGAATGATGCTAAATCGGCGTCTATTGCGCCATTACCGACATGAACTCGTCGCGGCTGACGATGCCATCCTTGTTAGCGTCCGCCGCGTTGACGAGGTCGACGCAATAGGCCTGATCCTCCGTGAAGTCGACCTTGCCATCCCCGTTATAGTCGGAGCGCTGGAAGCGGGCGGTGTAGAAATCGATCACGTCCTGGCGGCTGTCGGGAATGCCGTAGAGATACTCGTCGAGCGACAGGCCGCCATCCTTGTTATCGTCTATCCGCTTGAATTCCTTGGCGGAAATCCGCTGCAGATCGGCCAAGGTGAAGCTGCCGGTCTTGCGCTGGTCGAGCCGGTTGAAGTAGGCGCTGCGGAAGTCCGGGGCGCTCTGCGCCTCGGCCGTCCCGGCGGCACTGATGGCGAGGAGGGTAAGAGCGACGGTAACTGGCTTAATCATTTGACATCCCTGGAAAATTCAGCGCGCCAATTCATACAGCGAAACGGCCGCGGCGTTCGACACATTGAGGTGATCGATCGGCCCGGAGGTTGGCAGGCGGACCAGGAGATCGCAATGCTCGCGGGTCAGGCGCCGCAGGCCAGGCCCTTCCGCCCCCAGGCAAAGGGCGACCTTACCGCCTGATTTTACGGAAGAAAGTGTCTGCTTGGCCTCGGCCGCGAGGCCGATGCACCAGAAGCCCGCTTCCTTCAATTCCTCCATGGCGCGGGCAAGGTTGGTAACGCGCACCAGCGGCACATGCTCCAGGGCGCCGGAAGCCGATTTGGCAAGGATCCCGCTTTCAGGGGCCGCATGCCGCTCGGTCAAGATGATGGCGTCGGCGCCGAAAGCCGCAGCCGAGCGCAGGATGGCGCCGACATTGTGCGGGTCGGTCACCTGGTCCAGTAC
>CAZUAL010000544.1:0-1536 GCA_964618305.1 uncultured Dongia sp.
CCGGCATTGGCGATCTGGGCGGCGATGCCAGCCCCCATCACGCCGGCGCCGATGACGCAGGCTTTTTGAATGGGCATCAGACGGCCTCCAGGATGGTGGCGATGCCTTGGCCGCCGCCGATGCATTGCGTGGCGAGCGCGAACTTCTTGCCCTCGCGCTTCAGGAGCGAGGCGGCCTTGCCCGTGATGCGCGCGCCTGTGGCGCCCAGCGGATGGCCGATGGCAATGGCGCCGCCGTCGAGATTGACCTTTTTCAGGTCGATCTTGAGGTCGCGAATGCAGGCGATGGATTGCGAGGCAAAGGCTTCGTTGAGCTCGATGATGTCGATATCGTCGATGGTGAGCCCCGCGCGCTTCAGCGCCTTCTGCGTCGCCACGACCGGGCCGATGCCCATGATCTCCGGCGCGCAGCCGGCGACCGCGATGGCGCGGATCTTGGCGAGGATCGGGAGCTTGTGCGCCTTGGCATAGTCGAGCGAGGTGACGAAGCAGGCGGCGGCCCCGTCGGTCAGCGGCGACGATGTGCCGGCGGTCACCGAGCCTGCCGCATCGAAAGCGGGTTTCAATCCGGCAAGACCCTCGGCCGTCGTGTCGGCGCGGATCGTGCCGTCTTCCGCCACGGTCTCTTTGCCGGTGCTGACCGGCACGATCTCGTCCTTGAATTTGCCGGCTGCTCGGGCGGCACTCGCCTTCACCTGGCTGGCGACGGCGAATTCTTCCTGTTCGGCGCGGGTAATCTTGTACTTGTTGGCGACATTCTCCGCCGTCGTGCCCATCGAGATATAGGCCGCAGGCAGGCGCTCGTTGAGCGCGGGGTTTGGCATCGGGTTGAAGCCCAGCATGGGAACCCGCGTCATGCTCTCGATACCGGCGCAGATGAAGGCATCGCCCGCACCCATGGCGATGGCGCCGGCAGCGAGATGAATGCCCTGCATGGAAGAGCCGCAGAAGCGGTTGATGGTGGCACCGGCGACCGATTGCGGCAATTCCGCGATCATGCCGACGAGCCGCGCCACGTTGAAGCCCTGCTCGCCTTCCGGGAAGGCGCAGCCCATCAACAGGTCTTCGATATCTTTTGGTTCAATACCGCTCTTGACGACGAGGCTCTTCACCACTGTGGCGGCGAGATCGTCGGGGCGGACCTTCACCAGGGCGCCCTTGTTGGCGAAATGGAACGGCGAGCGCTGATAGCCGACAATGACGGCTTCCTTCATGACGATTTCTCCCCCTTCGGGTTCGTGGCTGCGGCGGCACGGGCTTTTTCCTCGTCCGCCAGATTCTTCTTCAGGATCTTGCCGATGATGCTCTTGGGCAGATCGGGCCGGAATTCATAGAAGCGTGGCTTTTCGATCTTGGAGAGGCGCGCTTCAAGGAACGTATCGAGCGCCTTCTCGTCGCAGGTTTCGCCTTCCTTCAGCACGACGAAAGCCTTGATGTTCTGTCCGCGATAGGGATCGTCGATGCCGATGACGGCGCATTCCTTGACCGCCGGGTGCTGATAGATCGCCTCCTCGATGATGCGCGGATAGACCTTGAA
>CAZUAL010000545.1:0-1534 GCA_964618305.1 uncultured Dongia sp.
GCCGAGAAAGCGCTTCTTGTCGCCGTCGCGCAGTTCCACCGCCTCGTGCGCGCCAGTCGAGGCGCCCGAGGGAACGGCCGCGCGGCCGAACGAACCGTCGGAAAGCGTGACATCGACCTCGACGGTCGGATTGCCGCGCGAATCCATGATTTCGCGGGCGTGGATGTCGATGATGTCGGTCATGAGCGGCCTCTGGATGGGAATCTGAGCGGGCTTGCGCGCCGCCTTTTACTGCGGCGGAGCCATTTGGGAAAGGCGGCGGGGCCGCGACAAAGTCGCTGGCGAGCGGGAACCGGGCGGCTTGGCGAACGTTTCCTTCACAGGCGGCACGAGCCGTCACGAGTCCCGCACAATCGAGCCATGCGCGTCCGCTTTCGCGGGCGACGGCGCGGTGCGGCCTTTCAACCCATCGAGGAGAGCGCCATGAACTGGGATACGGTGCAGGGCAACTGGAAGCAGATGACCGGCAAGGTCAAGGAACAATGGGGCAAGCTCACCGACGACGATCTCACCGAGATCGACGGTCGCCGCGAGCAGCTCGAGGGCAAGATCCAGGAGCGCTACGGCTACACCAAGGATCAGGCCAAGAAGGCGGTCGACGACTGGAGCGTCTGATCTTCTGGTCCATGATGAATCGGGCCGGTCCTTCGGGGCCGGCCTTTTTTTTTGCGTCGATCCGCCGCGCTTGCCTGAAAATGGCCGCGGGCCTATCTGTCGCGCATGAAAGCCGCCGACGGCCCGAACCTGCTGGGCAAGCAGACCGCCCTGCCCGCCTCGCCCGACGAGGCGGAGCTTGATCGCGTACCGAACCCGCACCCCGACACGCTCTATCTCGCGCGTTTCACGCAGCCGGAATTCACTTCGCTCTGCCCGGTCACGGGCCAGCCGGATTTCGCCACTCTGGTGATCGATTACGCCCCGGCGCAATGGCTCGTGGAATCCAAGTCGCTGAAGCTCTATCTCGCCGCTTTCCGCAATCACGGCGCATTCCATGAGGATTGCACCGTGCGCGTGGCGAAGGATCTCGTGAGCCTTCTGGAGCCGCGCTGGCTGAGGATCGGCGGCTATTGGTATCCGCGCGGCGGCATGCCGATCGACGTCTTCTGGCAGACCGGCAGCCCACCGGAAGGCCTCTGGCTGCCGGACCAGGGCGTCGCGCCCTATCGCGGACGCGGCTAAAGTTACCAAAGGTCAAGGGGCTGACCGAATGGACGCGGCAGGATGCCCGCCGCGCCAGGAGGAAGAGAAATGGTCGATACGTCCCGCTATCAGCTCGGCTTCGTTCCGCCCGCAGGCGTGGACGAGGAAGGCCTCGGGCGGCTCGTCGACTCCTTCTACGCCAAGGTGCGCAAGGACCAGATGCTCGGCCCGATCTTCGACCGCGAAATCGAGGACTGGCCGCATCACCTCGACAAGCTGAAGAAATTCTGGGCCTCCACCATGCTGAAGGCCCGCACCTACGATGGACGCCCGCTCCCGCCGCATCTCAGGCTGCCTGAGATTTCCGACGCCCATTTTGCCCGCTGGCTGGAGC
>CAZUAL010000546.1:0-1526 GCA_964618305.1 uncultured Dongia sp.
CGCCAATTTCGCGCGCGATCCCAAGGGTGGCGACATCGACCAGATCAAAGCGCTGGTCGCCGGCGAAGGCGACATCGCCATCAGCAACACCTATTACTTCGCGCGCATGTTGGCCGACCCCGATGCGGATGCGAAGAAGGGCCTTGAGAACCTCACCGTCTTCTTCCCCAACCAGGCGGACCGCGGCACGCATGTGAACGTCTCGGGCGCAGGCGTCGCCGCCTACGCGCCCAACAAGGCCAATGCGATCGCCTATCTCGAGTTCATGGCGAAGCCCGAAGCCCAGGGGATCTTCTCCGGCGCCAATTTCGAATACCCCGCCGTTGCCGGTGCCAAAGTAGCCGACGTAGTCGCCGCCTGGGGTGACTTCAAACGCGATGAGCTCAACGTCGCGGCTCTCGGCCGCAACAACCCGGAAGCCGTGAAGATCATGGACCGGGCGGGGTGGCGGTGAGAGCGCGCTTCCCAACCTGGCGGAGAATCATGACGCCATGAATGTTCGGATGCTCAGTTTTATCGCAATGGTCAGCGCCGGCCTTTTGCTGTTTTCAGCAACCTCCCGCGCAGATGAGCCTTTTGAGAAGTGCCTGCACGAGGCCGGTCCATCTTTGCTGGCGATGGGCTATTGCGGTCAGGATCTCGTTCAGCGGGAAGAAGACAGACAGCTTCATATTTGGAAGCTGCTCAAAGACACGACCCGCACCGAAGTGATCGCGGAGGAAGAGCAGTCGCAGGTCCGTTGGCGACAATACGAGCAGTCAGCTTGCCAATTCTATCAGCTTCATGTCGTGCCGCAGAAGGAAGAAGCCGTTGGCTATTCTGCCTGTCATGCCAAACTGATCGCAGAGCGAACAGAACACCTGGAGCAGATTCTGCAAGAGACCAATACCTGGCAATAGGCGTCAGCAGAGCAGCAAGGCGCCCAAGCTACTACTCTTCTACGCACCATTTTCATTCTCGACGGGATTGCTCTGCCCCTACCCGTTCCGCGCTTGCGCCGCTTTCCGGCGGCTGCCGAGATAGATGCTGAGGGTCGCCACCGCGACGGCCGGGGCGTAGATGATGAAGGATTCCAGGATCATCGGCGGGCCGCCCGGTGCGGCGAGACCGAATGATCCGAGGCCCACTTCGAAAAGGCCGGCGATGATGGCGGCAACGGCGAGGCGCACATAGCCGCCGCTTTTCCACCAGCGCAGGATGAGCCCCAGCAAAAGTCCCATCACGATGAAACTGAGCGCGAGTGCCCCTAGGAACTGCGCAAGGAAACCATACATCCGACCGCGACCTTCTTCATATGTGGTGTGTAGGCAATACGATATTCTATTATTGAGTTTGCCGGCCGATGCAAGGCAATTTCCATAGGAGCCAGGTCCCGCCCCGGCCAAATCACGCGCCAGCCAAGTCCCGCGCCAGGAAGTGTGACAATTCGCATTGGCACTTCGGCGCAGTTTCGGGTAAATGAGACCTGCTTCGTGGTGATTTGGCCGGCCGGCTTGCAGCCACGTTAAAAAACTCGCTAAAGGGCC
>CAZUAL010000547.1:0-497 GCA_964618305.1 uncultured Dongia sp.
ATGCTTTGCTTGCCGCGATTGATGAAGCTGAAGTAGAGCGACTTGCCATTCAGGAAGGGCCCGAAGGCTCGCGAGTCGTCGCCCGAACCGGGGCGTTCAACCTTGATCACGCGGGCGCCGAGGTCTGCCAGCATCATCGTGGCAAACGGACCGGCCAGCACATGGGTCAGGTCAATCACAAGAATTCCGTCGAAGGGACCTTTGCTCATCTTGAACACCCTCTCAAATCTCTCTTTTTGTGGCGGCCGCTTGATTTGTCGCAAGCGGCATTGAATTCCTGTCGCATGCGCCCCGAATTTCGGGCGTTCGCGGCAGGAACGCGAGCGCCGGGCCCGTAGCTTCTGCAACTGCCGCTAGCGTGGTGTGCCTGATGAGCGCCACCTGGCCGCGGGGCGCGCGAGCGCGCACGCGAAAGGCTGATATAGCGCCGTGGCGCTAGCATAGACGGGAGAGGATCGCAGCATGGCCTACACTCAGACCACCATCGCCGACGGGGT
>CAZUAL010000547.1:507-1523 GCA_964618305.1 uncultured Dongia sp.
GGAGGAGATGAAGAAGCAGGGCGTTCGCGTCCTGGTGCTGCGGGCCTCTACGAACGAAAAGGTGTGGTCGGCCGGACATGACATCGACGAGTTGCCCCAGGCGGATCGCGACCCTCTGCCCTACACCGATCCCCTCGAGGCTCTGCTGCGGGGCATCCGTGACTTCCCGGCGCCGGTCATCGCGATGATCCACGGCTCGGTCTGGGGCGCGGCCTGCGACCTGGTGGTCAATTGCGACCTGGTGGTGGGCGATGAGACCTGCGCCTTCGCCATTACCCCCGCCAAGCTCGGGCTGCCCTACAATGTCTCGGGACTCCTGAGCTTCGTAACCAGGCTCCCCCTGTGCATCGTGAAGGAGATGTTCTTCACCGCCGGCCTCCTCTCCGCGGAACGGGCGGAGCGCGCGGGCCTCATCAACATGCTGGTTCCAGCGGCGGACCTCGAGAGTTCAACCTATACCATGGCCAAGACGATCGCTTCGCGCTCCGCGGCTTCGGTGCGGGTGGCCAAGGAAGCGCTGAACACCCTCGCTCACGCGCTTCCCATCAGCCCCAACCAGTTCGAGTATCTGCAGGGCCTGCGCCGCAACGTGTACTTCGGTGACGACTATCACGAAGGCGTCCAGGCCTTCAAGGAAAAGCGAGCGCCCAAGTTCACCCAGACGCCGGAAGCGGTCTTGAGCTAGGAAGAAGGCACCTGTGACCCCGGTCTCCCGTCTCCCGTCCTCTAGGAGCCGGCGTTGCCCGGGACCAGGAAGAGCGTCTTGTTGGCCTTCGGAAAGCCGTTCATCGATTTTCCGAAGGTGTTGCTGAAGACCTTGGTGGGCATCCCCGCAAAGCAGGTCGACAGGCCGATGTCCTGCGGCATGCTGTTGTTGAAGACGACTGCGATGGTCAGGTCTTCGAGCGCCTCGATGTAGTGGAAGAACCCCATCGGGATGAAGCTGACCTCGCCCGTGCCGATCTCACACTCACGCCAGGTATCGTCGGGATTGACCACACCGACCTTGGCCCGTC
>CAZUAL010000548.1:0-1519 GCA_964618305.1 uncultured Dongia sp.
TCCGCCGAAGCTGGAGTTACAGAAAAAACACACCATCGAAGTGGTGGTCGACCGCATCGCCGTGAAATCGGGCTTCGAGGCGCGCCTTGCCGGCAGCGTCGAAACGGCGCTCGGGCTCTCCGACGGGCTTCTCTTCGCCGACTATGCCGATAAACCTGATGAGCGAATCCTCTTCTCCTCGCGCTTTGCCTGCCCGGTCTCCGGCTTCACGATCGATGAGATCGAACCGCGCCTCTTCTCCTTCAACAACCCGTTCGGCGCCTGCCCGGTTTGCGACGGCTTGGGCGAGAAGCTCTATTTCGATCCCGACCTCGTGGTGCCGGACACATCGAAGTCCCTGCGCGACGGCGCCGTCGCACCCTGGGCCAATTCGACCTCGCAATATTACAACCAGGCGCTCGAAAGCCTCGCCAAGCATTACAAATTCTCGCTGGGCTCGGCCTGGAAGGAATTGCCGAAGAAGATCCGCGACATCATCCTCTACGGCTCGGGCGAGGAAGTCGTCACCATGACGTTCGACGACGGCACGCGCGCCTACAAGACGACGCGGCCCTTCGAGGGCGTCGTCACCAACATGGAGCGCCGCTTCCGCGAGACGGACAGCAATTGGGTGCGCGACGAACTCAGCCGCTATCAGGCGACGAGCCCGTGCGAGGCCTGCGAGGGCCGGCGCCTGAAGCCCGAAGCCCTCGCCGTCAAGATCGACAAGAAGAACATCGCCGACGTGGCGGACTTCTCCATCCTGCAGGCGGCGGATTGGTTCGGCGGCCTCTCCAAGAAGCTCAGCAAGAAGCAGAACGATATCGCCTATCGCATCCTGAAGGAGATCAACGAGCGGCTGGGATTCCTCAATTCCGTGGGCCTCGAATACCTCACCCTCTCCCGCGCGTCCGCCACACTCTCCGGCGGCGAAAGCCAGCGCATTCGCTTGGCGTCCCAGATCGGCTCGGGCCTCACCGGCGTGCTTTATGTGCTGGACGAGCCCTCGATCGGGCTTCACCAGCGCGACAACGACCGGCTGCTCGCAACCCTGAAGCGCCTGCGCGATCTCGGCAACACGGTGCTGGTCGTCGAGCATGACGAGGACGCGATCCGCAATGCCGATTACCTCATCGACATGGGACCGGCCGCCGGCATCCATGGCGGTACGGTGGTGGCTCAAGGGACGCCCGCCGAGGTGATGAAGTCGAACAGCCTCACCGCCCAATACCTCACCGGCACGCGCCGCATCGAGGTGCCGTCGGAACGGCGCAAGGGAGCCGGCAAGCAGGCGAAGCTGCGCATCGTCGGCGCCAAGCACAACAATTTGAAGAACATCAGCGTCGATATTCCGCTGGGCACTATGACCTGCGTCACCGGCGTTTCCGGCGGCGGCAAGTCGACCCTCATCATCGAGACGCTCTACAATGCGCTGGCCAAGCGCCTGCATGACGCGCGTACGCATCCCGGCGAACATGACCGGATCGAGGGCATCGAGTTTCTCGACAAGGTGATCGACATCGACCAATCGCCCATCGGC
>CAZUAL010000549.1:0-1518 GCA_964618305.1 uncultured Dongia sp.
TCTTGCCATCGTCATCGAGGCGGCGCCTTGGGAGATGATCATGATCGGGGGCGCGGCGGCCGGTGCCTTTGTGGTGGCCAATGACGGAGCCGCCATCAAGCAGACGATGCGCGACATCAAGAAGGTGTTCAAGGGGCCGCAGTGGAAACCCGACGACTACCGTGATCTTCTGTGCCTTCTGTTCGAGCTGATCCGCCTGGCGAAATCCAATCCCGTCGCGGTCGAGGAACATATCGAAAACCCGGACGGATCGTCGATCTTCGGCAAGTATCCCAAGATCCAGCACGATCACGAATCCGTCGAATTGATCTGCGACACGATGCGGTCTGCATCCATGAACTACGACGACCCGCACCAGGTCGAAGAGGTGCTGGAAAAGCAGCTTGAAGCGGCCCACCATCATGCCCTTCATTCAAGCCACGCGCTACAATCCATCGCCGACGGACTTCCCGCGCTGGGGATCGTGGCCGCCGTTCTGGGCGTGATCAAGACGATGGGTTCAATCGACCAGCCGCCGGAAATATTGGGCGGCATGATCGGCAGCGCCCTTGTCGGGACATTCATGGGGGTCTTCATGGCCTATGGCCTTGTCGGTCCCTTTGCCACCAAGGTGAAGGCCGTGGTGGAGGAAGACGCCCATTTCCGCAAATTGATCCGGGAAGTGCTGGTGGCCAACCTGCATCGCCATCCGCCGAACATCTGCATCGAGGTCGGCCGCCAGAACACGCCCCATCACAACCGGCCAAGTTTTG
The DNA here is from genome assembly GCA_964618305.1 of uncultured Dongia sp. Lineage (GTDB taxonomy): Bacteria > Pseudomonadota > Alphaproteobacteria > Dongiales > Dongiaceae > Dongia. Next base: position 753 of record CAZUAL010000549.1, read on the forward strand.
CAGCACTTGAAGAAGCGTTGCGCACGGTCAAATCGGATGCGGCATGATGATCCGGTCCCGATCCGGTCTGCTCATCCTTGCCCTTCTGCTGGGGGCCATCGCGCCCGCCTATGGCAAGGCGCTTGAGTTGCGCTCGGGGGAACATGCCAGCTTCAGCCGCCTTGTCCTCGATCTGCCCGCGGGCGCGACATGGGCGTTGGGGCGCACCTCCGAAGGATATGAGTTGCGCCTGGACGGTGTGGGGGACGAAATCGACATTTCCGGCGTGTTTGGGCGAATTCCGAAAACCCGGCTGAGCGCGGTTTCCATCGCCGAAAGCGGCGCGGCGGTGGCGCTGACGGTGCAACCCGGCGCCCATGCGACCGCGACGCAAAATGACAGCGGACGGCTGATCATCGACATCGCTGACGGACCGGCGGCGCCTGAATCCGCCTTCGAAAAGCCCTTGCCTGAGGTGGCGGCAAAACCCGAAAAGGCGGGGTCCGAGGCTGCCGCATCGGGGACTTCTGGCCCCGCTACGCTCAGCTTCCGGTTGGATCAGAACAGGGATGCAAGCCTGCCGATTTACTGGAACACCCTGAAAACGGAACCCGCCGCCACCCCGCGCCAGAAGGACGATCTTGTCACGCTTGCCGAAGCAGCGCCGCCGGTTCTGCCGGTGGTCATCGAACCGGCGGCCCCTGAGGCTCCGCCCCTGCCTGGCCCCGATGTGATGTCCGTCGAAGAGGAACTGCGCCATCAGTTGAGCCGTGCCGCAGCGCAGGGA
>CAZUAL010000550.1:0-1507 GCA_964618305.1 uncultured Dongia sp.
GCCGGCGCGCAGTTCATCCAGACGCAATATTGCTATGACGTGCCGATGCTGCGGACCTTCATGGATAAGGTGCGTGAGCAGGGTCTCCACGAAAAGGCCTTCTTCCTCATCGGCGTCGGCCCCCTGCCGTCCTCCAAGACCGCGCGCTGGATGCGCTCCAACGTGCCGGGCGTCCATATCCCCGATGCCGTGATCGAGCGGATGGAGAAATCCAAGAATGAGAAGGCGGAGGGCAAGCAGCTCGCCATCGACCTCATCCAGGAGATCAAGGAAATCGACGGCGTCCACGGCGTCCATGTCATGGCCTATCGCCAGGAAGAATTCGTCAACGAGATCATCCACGCCTCGGGCGTGATGAAGAATCGCCAGCCGCAACGCGCGCCGCGACCCGCGGAACCCGTCAGCGTCGTGGCATAGCCAACAACATCTGTTTTCTGGAAAGGACTACCCCTCATGACTGATACCGTCGTCAGCTCGGCCACCAAGGAAGTCGTGATCGGCTTCGATCGCCCCTTCTGCGTCATCGGCGAGCGCATCAACCCCACGGGCCGAAAGCTGCTGGCCGCGGAAATGGCGGCGGGCGATTACAGCCGCGTGAAGTCCGATGCCTTGGCCCAGGTCGAAGCTGGCGCCCACATGCTCGACGTCAATGCGGGCATTCCCCTGGCCGATGAGCCGAAGATCCTTGCTGAGGCCATTCAGCTCGTCCAGTCGCTGACCGACACGCCGCTCTCGATCGACAGCTCGATCGTCGCCGCGCTTGAAGCCGGCCTCTCGGTCTACAAGGGCAAGGCTCTGGTGAACTCGGTGACGGGTGAAGAAGAGCGCCTCGAAGTCGTCCTGCCGCTGGTGAAGAAGTACGGCGCCGCCGTCGTCGCCATCTCCAACGACGAAACCGGCATCTCGGAAGATCCCGACGTGCGCTTCGAAGTGGCGAAGAAGATCGTCCACCGCGCCGCCGATTTCGGCATCAGCCACAAGGACATCGTCGTCGATCCGCTGGTCATGCCGATCGGCGCGCTCGGCAATGCCGGCAAGGCCGCCTTCAGCCTCATCCGGCGCCTCCGGGAAGAGCTCAAGGTCAACACGACCTGCGGCGCCTCGAACATCTCCTTCGGTCTGCCCAACCGCCACGGCCTCAACCAGGCGTTCCTCTCGATGGCGATCGGTGCCGGCATGACCTCGGCCATCATGAATCCGCTGCACATGGAAGAGATGACCGGCATCTGGGGTGCCGACGTGCTCATGGGCACGGACGCGCATTGCGCCCATTGGATCAAACGCTTCCGCGAGCCGACGCCGGAAGGTGAAGCCGGCGGCCGCGGCCGCCGCGAGCGCACCGGCCGTCGCGGTGGCGGCGGCAGCTCCACCCCGGAAGCGGCGAACGCGTAAGAACTAAGCACCCCCCTCCCCAGCCCTCCCCCTCAAGGGGGGAGGGGGCTTGGATCGAGTGGATAAGACAACCTTGTTCTAGTTCTCTCCCCCTTGAGGGGGAGAGTTAGAGAGG